>CABXRO010000004.1 GCA_902514645.1 uncultured SAR86 cluster bacterium | reverse complement strand
GATGACTTGCCATCTGAGTTAGATAAAAAAAATTTAGACTTAGCATTAGATCTTTTGCAAGAAACTGATTGTCAATTATTTATAACTTCTTTAGAAAACTTAGAAAAATATGAGTTTGATTTTGTAATTGATTTATAATACTTGATGCCAAAAAAAGCACCTAAAAAAGAGGTTTATGACTCTTCGAACATTAAGGTTCTGAAGGGTCTCGAAGCCGTCAAAAAAAGACCAGGAATGTATATTGGAGATACTGATGACGGCACTGGATTACATCACATGATTTTCGAAATCGTAGATAATTCAATTGATGAAGCACTGGCAGGTTTTTGTGATGAAATTAAAGTCGTTATTCATTCCGACGCAAAAGTTAGTGTTAGTGACAACGGTAGAGGCATCCCAGTAGATATCCATAAAGATGAAGGTATTTCTGCAGCTGAAGTAATTATGACAAAGCTGCATGCTGGAGGAAAGTTTGATGATAATTCTTACAAAGTTTCTGGCGGACTTCATGGCGTTGGTGTTTCAGTAGTAAATGCTTTATCAGAAACACTTGAGTTGGAAATAAAAAGAGATGGAAATGTTTACAAGCAATCCTATATGGATGGTGTACCAAAAAACAATATTAAAAAAAGTGGATCTACAAAAGATCAAGGTACGTCTTTAACAATTGTTCCATCTGAATCTACTTTTGGAAAGAACAGGGTATTCGATTATGAAATAGTTCAAAAAAAACTAAGAGAGTTATCTTTTTTAAATTCAGGAGTACAAATAGAACTCATTGACGAGAGATCCTCAAAAAGTAACGTTTTTAAATCTACAGGCGGCTTAGAAGAATTTGTTTCTTATAAAAACAAAAACAAAACTGCCCTAAATAAAATTTTTTCTTTCAGCAAAGAAGCAGGAAAGGGCATTTCTATAGAAATTGCTCTACAGTGGAATGATTCTTATCAGGAAAACATTCAATGTTTCACCAATAACATTCCTCAACGCGACGGAGGAAGTCATTTAGTCGGTTTTAGAAC
Organism: uncultured SAR86 cluster bacterium; assembly: GCA_902514645.1. Lineage (GTDB taxonomy): Bacteria > Pseudomonadota > Gammaproteobacteria > Magnimaribacterales > AG-339-G14 > MEDG-81. Next base: position 64,184 of record CABXRO010000004.1, on the reverse strand, counting down.
TGCGTTAACTAGAACTTTAAATAATTTCATGGAGAAAGAAGGGTATCTAAAAAATGAAACATCTCCGCCAAGCGGTGAAGATGCTCGTGAGGGTTTAACTGCAATTATTTCAACCAAGCTTCCTGATCCAAAATTTTCATCTCAAACAAAAGATAAGCTGGTTTCTTCTGAGATCAAACCTGTTGTCGAACAAGAAACTTACAAACATCTTTCTGATTATTTATTAGAAAATCCAAACGAGGCAAAAATCATTGTCTCGAAAATATTGGAAGCTTCTAGGGCTAGAGAAGCTGCCAGAAAGGCTAGGGAAATGACGCGCAAACAAGGTAGATTAGATGGATCTGGTTTGCCTGGAAAACTTGCAGATTGTCAGGAAAAGAAACCTGAATTAAGTGAAATCTATCTTGTTGAGGGAGAATCTGCTGGCGGTTCAGCAAAACAAGGTAGAAATAGACAAAATCAAGCAATCTTGCCATTAAAAGGAAAAATTTTAAATGTTGAGAAAGCAAGATTGGATAAAGTATTAAGTAGTCAGGAGATAGTTATCTTAATTACTGCCCTGGGTTGTGGAATCAGAGACGAATTTACTTTAGAGAAGCTCAGATATCACTCGATAGTTATCATGACAGATGCGGATGTAGATGGCTCTCACATTAGAACTCTTCTTTTAACTTTTTTTTACAGACAAATGCCCGAATTAATAGAAGCCGGCCACATCTTTATTGCTCAGCCTCCTCTTTATAAAGTTAAGAAAGGTAAAAAAGATATTTATCTAAAAGATGAAGAAGCTCTTCAAGAATTTTTGGTAGACAAAGCAGTAGATGAAACAGAGCTATTTGCAAAAGCATCTAAAAAAATAGAACCTGGAAAATATAAAGAATTATTAAAACTTTTTAATAGCTTTCAATCTGCTATTTCAAACCCTTCTGTTTCTTTAGATCAAGACATCCTTATATCAATGTTAAGTTCAGATGAATTTCCTTCTTCTCCATCTGCTGAAAATGTAAAAAAATGGATAAAAGTTTTTCTTAAAAACATTGAACAAAAAAAAGGGGTTGCGTGGAAAGCTTCAATTGACGAAAAAAATAAACAAGCTATTTTGGTTGAAAGGTCTGAGCACGGCCACTCCTCTTTTTCTATAATTCCTTTTTCTTTTTTCAAATCTAATCAAACAACTCCATACAAGATTATAAAAGCTTACAAAAAGGCACTAAAAGATCTCAAATTAAAAATTAGTTATCTCGTTATTTCTGAAGAAAAAATAAAAATAGATGATTTTCTAAAACCATTCAATAAATTAATGGACTCAACAAGAAAAGGTTTGTCTCTACAGAGATATAAAGGCTTAGGCGAAATGAATCCAGAACAGCTATGGGACACAACTATGAATCCTGTCGGCAGAAGATTGGTTCAAGTAAAGATTGAAGATGCTGATGAAGCCAGCGACTTGTTTGAGCAACTCATGGGAGACAATGTCGAAAACAGAAGGGAGTTTATTGAAACTAATGCTTCCTTAATTGGCAATATAGATATTTAAATTAAAAAAGTTCTGAATATTTATTTTCCGTCCAGTCCCTAACCATTCTTGTTGTTTCAGAGGAGTTTGCTGTCGGCAGAATAGGGTCTCCAATGAAAAATATTACATCACCAGGAGTTATAACAAAATCCCCCCCATACCAACACTCTCCGGCATTATGGACTATTGGAATAATTGCGCTATTTGTTTGAAAAGCTAATTCTGCGCCCGTTTTCTTATATATGCCAAGGTCTCCCGGTCTCCTTCTGGTGCCTTCTGGATAATAGATTAAAGAAAAACCTGAATCTAATAATTTTTTGCCCATAGAAAAAATCTTTTTTACAGCCTCCGAACCTTTACCTCTGTCAATTGGAATTGAACTAAGCAATCTCAAAGCCCAGCCGATTATTGGCCATGATAATAAAACATCCTTCAAGATGGTTGCCGTAGGAATAAATTTTTCGTACAAAACCAACGTTTCTATAAAACCTTGATGGTTAGGAAAATAAATTTTTTTCCCCGGAGAATTTATAACCTCAACATTCCCCCTAAAAACAATCTTTACTCCGCAACAAATTCTTATCCACCAACGAAAGAAAGCAACCCAGGAAAGAATAATTTTCTGTCTGAATTTTCTATCAATAAAAATACAAGCTGGGAAGGTTAAAGATATGATGATTAAAGAAATTCCTAAAATCACGTAAAAAAGAAAAGATCTTACGTATGAAATCATTGGCAGATAAATTTTGTTGCTGACAATAGATTTTCAAAAACTTGAGCTTGAGAAGTATCATGATTTTTCAACGTGATCTCTCCATAACCAGTTTTAACCAATAAAGGCTTGCATTCATGAGCGAGAGCACACTGAACATCAGAAAATTTATCTCCAACAAAATAACTACCTTTAAGATTAATACCTAGAGTTTTTTCTGCTTGGAGCAAAAGCCCAGTTTTTGGTTTTCTGCATTCACAGTCATCTTCAGGCCTATGAGGACAAACTTCTATATGAATAATATCCGATCTGTGTTCTCTAGCTTTTTGTTTCATGTGAGAATTGACGTTATCTATTTGATCTTTAGAAGCTATACCAAGGCTAATGCAGGCCTGATTTGTAGCAACAATAATTTTAAAATTTTTTTCGGATAATAAAGATAATGCTTCTAGGCTACCATCTTCGAATTTAAAATCTTCTGGCTTTGTTACATAATCAAAGAGATCAACGTTTATAACGCCATCTCGGTCAAGAATAATGTACTTCTGGTCTGACATTCTTAACCCTTAAATAAATTTAGAATGCTTTTCTCTATGTCGCTTAAGTCAATTACTTCTTGCTCCATAGTATCTCTATCTCTAAAAGTAACTTTGTTTTTTTCTATGGTGTCATAGTCAACTGTTATACAAATTGGGGTACCAATTTCATCATGTTTCCGATAACTTTTTCCTATATTTCCAGTATTTTCAACTGCAACTCTTCCAATATTTAGTTTTAAAAGCCTGTTTTTTATTTCTAGAGAAGCGTTTACTATAGCTTCGACGTTCTTTTTAAGAGGAATAACAGCTATTTTTATAGGAGATAGGTGCTTTTTCAATGACAATACTACCCTTTTCGTATCGTTTTTAAGATTTTCTTCCTTATACGCGTCGTTTAAAATAGCTAAAAATGCCCTTTCGACCCCAGCACTTGGTTCAATAACATAGGGTACAAGCCATTTATTTGATATTTTATCCTGGAAGGCAAGCTTCGCTTTTGAGGTCTTATTTTCCTTAGTTTTTGCCTGTATGTTGAATTCTTCTTGAGACTTAGTATGAGAACCTAAATCAAAATCCGTTCTATTTGCAATCCCTTCAAGTTCCTCTGTTCCATGAGGAAATTTATACATAATGTCTGCAGTTGCCTTTGAGTAATGAGATAATTCCTTCTTAGGGACATTGAAAATTTCTAAATTTTCCTCATTTAATCCTTGATCTATCCACCATTTCATTCTTTCTTTAATCCAATATTCATGAAATTTTTCATCATCTTTAGGCTCTACAAAATACTCCATTTCCATTTGCTCAAATTCTCTTTTCCTAAAGATAAAATTTCTGGCTGTTATTTCATTTCTAAATGCTTTACCAATTTGGGCAATTCCAAATGGCAGTGTTCTAGAAGTGCTATCTATAACATTCTTGAAATTAATAAAAATATGCTGAGCTGTTTCTGGACGAAGATAGGCAATAGAAGAGCCATCGTCTACTGGTCCTATATTAGTTTTAAACATTAGATTAAAGTCTCTAGGCTCGGTTAAATTTGTTGACCCGCAATTTGGACACTTTATTTCGTCTAAAGTATCTGCTCGCATTCGGAATTTACAATCTTTGCAATCAACTAGAGGATCAGTGAAAGTATCTTCATGTCCTGATTGAGAAAAGATATTTTGGCTACCCAAAATTGAGGAGTCCAGCCCTTCAATATCATCTCTTTGATAAATCATAGATTCCCACCAAGCTCGCTTAATGTTATTGGCAAGCTCAACGCCAAGCGGTCCATAATCATAGACGCCCTGCATTCCTCCATATATTTCTGCGGTTTGAAAAATAAAGCCCCTTCTCTTGCAAAGAGAAACAATTTTATCCATTTTTTTATCTGCCATATTTGTATCTAATAATAAGTAAGTACTTACTATTCTTTCCAGAAGAATGCTGTAAACAATACCAATAAAGTATAGATTTCTAATCTTCCAAGTATCATTACAAAAGCTAAAAAGACCTTCGAAAACGCATCCATTCCAGCGTAATTATAAGCTACTTCACCTAGTCCTGGACCTAAATTATTAAGGGATGCCGCGACCGCAGAAAAGGCTGTTTCTGTATCTATACCCTGCCCCATTAAGACAAATGATCCAACTAAAAAGGTAAGTATATAAACTGTCAAGAAGCCCCATACAGAATCTGCAACTTCACCATTTATTTTCTTTTTACCAATTTTTAAGGGCAAAACAAGATTAGGATGGATAAGTTTTTTAAGCTCTCTTCTTGCATGATTCAATAGCACTAAGCCCCTTATTGCTTTAAATCCTCCTGCGGTTGATCCAGCACAAGCTCCTATCATGCCAATAAAAATTAGCAGTTGAGGAAGATAGGTTGGAAAAGAAGAATGATCCATAATTGTAAATCCGGTTGTGGTTGCAAACGAAGTGACAGTAAACAAGGAAGAAATAATCTGGTTCGAAGAAAATTCTGAGGTGTTAGCCCAGATTGTAATCAAGAAAACAACAAAAGCAAGAAACAGCATTTTCCAATAAAATCCAAATTCAGGATCTTTTACGTAGTTAAATAATCTAAAATTTGAAAAAGAAAGGTAATGCAGCGAAAAACTTATGCCCGAAATAAACATAAAAATAACCGCTAAAACATAAATTGCATTGTTATTGAAGAATGCAAAACTCTCGTTGTAATTGGAAAAACCTCCAATTGCAATAGTAGTAAAAGAGTGAACCACAGCATCAAAATATTCCATACCAGCTAAGAAATAAGAGATAAAGCAAAGCAACGTAAGAATAAGGTATATGTAAACCAAAACCATAGCGGTTTCAGCTATTTTCGGCCTCAATTTGCTTTGATTTATAGGGCCTTGAGTTTCTCCTCTATATAGCTGCATTCCACCAACACCAAGGAGTGGCATTAATGCAATGGCCAAAACAATAATACCAAGGCCTCCAATCCATTGTAGCAACCCTCTGTAGAAGAGAATTGAGTAATATTCTGCAGAAAGATCTGAAAATATAGTCGCTCCTGTTGTTGTTAAGCCTGAGGTAGCTTCAAAGTAAGCGCTTACTATTGATAGTTTACTATTAGTTCCAAGCATTAGAGGTAAAGTTGCAAAGATTGTGAAGAACAGCCAAAGAAGTACAGTTAATAAAAAACCTTCTTTAACTCTTATGCCTTCGTATTTTTTTTCAAAATTTACTAAGTATAAGAAAGAACCAAACGCTAGTGTTATTAAAAAAGAATAGAAAAAGGCTGAAATATTGTCTTCATTGTAAATAATTGAGACTATAATCGGCGTAAGTTGCAAAAAAGAAAAAGCAATTAAACCTATTCCTAAGACTCTTGAAATTAACCTGAATTTCATCTAAGTTTCATTAAATTCATTGAAAATATGCTTAACTCATCAAACTTGTTTCTAAGGCAGGAAACAATTTTTTGTCGGACAGGAAAATAATTATATGATCATTTACATGAATTTTAACATCATGATGAGCGATTTTAACTTCTTTTCCACGTATAACTGCACTAATTGTACATCCATTAGGCAGTTTTACATCGTCTATTCCTTGTCCGATTATCTTAGGAGTTGTTTCAGGACTGGCTATTAGTTCTAATGCTTCAGATTTACCTCTTTTAAAGGTGTGTGCCCTTTCTATTCTTGTTTTTGTAATATTTTGCAATACAACGCCAATAGTAATCTCATTTGGCACAACTGTAATATCAACTTCTCCTTGATGTATTAGATCTAAAAAAGATTGTTTGTTCATCAACGAAAGCACTTTTTTAGCTCCAAGTTTTTTTGCTAACAAGGAGGACATAACATTCGCCTCATCACTGTCGGTAACTGAACAAAACATATCAATAGATTCAATGCCCTCTTCTATCAGCAAGTCTTCATCTGTTGCATCACCATTAAGCACAAGGGCAGAATCTAGTGTTTCAGATAAATAATCTCCCCTTTTTCTATTTTTTTCTATGATCTTTACAACACTAAATTTATCTTCAAGGATTTTTGCGAGTCTTCTTCCAAGCTTCCCACCACCTGCAATCATTATGTTTTTATATTTAGAATCTCTTGGCCTAATTTCAGACATTACTTTTTTTATATTTCCTTTAGCAGAGATAAAGAAAACTTCATCACCGTCTTTTATATAATCTTCTCCACTTGGAATGATAATCTCTTCTTCTCTATAGATAGCAGCGACTCTAGTGTCTGCATTAGGAATGTGCTCTCTTAGCTCTGAAACTTTATGACCAGTAATGGGGGCTCCTTCAACAGCTTTTACGCTAACCATCGAAGCTTCCCCATTACCAAAATCTAAAACTTGGAGTGCTCCCGGAAGTTGTACTAATTTAGCAATGTATTCAGTGATAAGAGTTTCTGGGGAAATCAAAACATCTATAGAATATTCTCCATTTTCAAAAATCTGACTACCCTTACCTTTGAGATATTCTCTAGCTCGAATTCGAGCCATTGTTTTGGTTTTTTTATTGAGATGTTTAATCATCTGAGAGGCAACCAAATTGACCTCGTCTCGTTCAGTCATGGCAATCGCCAACTCTGTATCTTGAATATTTGCGTCTTCGAGAGTTTGTGGGTAGCAACAATTTCCACACACAATTTTTATATCGTGTTGTTCCGACTCTTTTTCGAGTTTTTCTTCGTTAAGATCGACGAGGGTTATGCTGTGACCATCTTCAGATAGAATTTCGGTTAATTCTGATCCAACCTGGCCGGCACCTAAAATTAAGATGTTCAATTATTACTCCAATAAAAATTATACTCTCAGAAAAAAAATATTGTGAACTTGATTATCACTATTCAAAGCTTTCATTGGAGCTAAAAAAATTATTTGATCCATTGAAGAAACTTTTATATTCCATGCGTTTTTTATTCTGCCTTGCAAGTTCTTTGATTTCGATGCACTGATCTATTCCGGAGACTAAAAATTCGTCTTTATCAGCCTTAATAATTTTTCCAGGATCCGAAGCGGGTAGGGAATTTATTTTTGCACGGTGAATAATAATTCTTTCATTTTTATATTCTGAAAATGCACAAGGATTAGGACAAAGACCGTTAATTTTGCCAACTATTTCTTTAGCTGATTTTGTCCAATCTATTCTAGCTTCGGCTTTGGTTACTTTAGGAGCATAAGAAGATTCATTTTCATTTTGTTCTGTAAGTGAAAATGTTTTTTCTTCAATAGAATCAATTACTTGTAAAATATTTCTAGATGAAATATCACTCATAATTTTCTCTAAATCTTCGGTATTCATGCCTTCCTCAATAGCAAATTTTACGCTGTTTACAATTGGACCTGTATCTAGACCGGCATCCATTTTCATGAACGTAATTCCTGTTTCTCGGTCGCAATTAATTATGCTTCTTTGTATTGGAGCTGCACCTCTGTACTTAGGTAATAAAGATGTGTGTATGTTAAAGCTTCCATGTTTTGCCATATTCAAAAGATCTTCAGTAATGATGTGTCCAAAAGCAAAGACAAGAAGAAGATCAATATTGAGTCTTTCCAAGGTAGGTCTAAACTTTTTATCTTTGATTTGATCGTAAGAAAAAATTTTAATTTTTTTTTCTTCTGCAAAGACTCTGATGGGGCTTTTAACAAATTTTAAACCTCTACCCGAACGCTTTTCTTCTGCACAAATCACTCCAATCAAATTGTGTTTTGATTCGTAGATCGTTTCTAGAGTTTTAAGAGCAATCTTCGGAGTAGCAGCAAATAAGATATTCATTATTTCTGTTTGACAATTTTATTTCGGATTCTTCTTCTTTTGAGTTCAGAAATATGATCAACGAATAATCGACCGTTTAGGTGATCGAGTTCATGCTGGACAACTTTGGTCAATAGTCCCGCTGGATTAATTTCTTGTTTTTGTCCATTTAGATCTTGATATGAGAGTTTAATATCTGATGGTCTAGAAATAGTTTCAAAAAAACCCGGAACACTTAAACAGCCTTCATCGTAATTCTCAGTTTTAGAAGGATCCAAAATTTGGATTTCAGGATTGACGATTACTAAAGGTTCATTTTTTTCTGGACTGATGTCGATAACAGCTACTTGTTTAGCAACGCCAATTTGAGTAGCTGCCAATCCGATTCCATTCACGGAGTGCATAGTTTCGAACATATCATCCGTTAAAGTTTTCAACTCTTCGTCAAAACTTTCAACAGGTTTTGCTTTAATACGCAAATCTTGATCAGGAAATTTTAAAATTTTTCTAATTGTCACGATTGTTATTCAATTTATTTTTATCATCTGTAAAATAACATTTTAGTTAAGGAGATCAAAAATGAAAGTTTCAATTGTCATGGGTTCAAAATCAGATTTAGATTTAGCAAAGGCTGCTGGAGAAATTCTCGATACACTCGACGTTCCATACACAATAAATATTTTAAGTGCGCACCGAACGCCAGAGCTATTGCATGCTCATATAGATGAGGTCATTGCAGATGGAGTGAGAGTTTTTATCGGCATTGCAGGTTTGGCTGCCCACTTGGCTGGAAATGTTGCCTCCAAAACTACTTTGCCAGTCATTGGCGTGCCTGGAGACGGTGGACCTTTGAATGGTTTTGATGCTCTTCTTTCAACTGTACAGATGCCAAAAGGTGTACCTGTAGCAACAGTTGCTATAGGTAAGGCAGGGGCAATAAATGCAGGATATTTAGCTGCTCAAATGTTATCCACAGGCAATGAGGAACTCGCTGAAAAGGTAAAAAACCTCAGAGAAGAGCAAAAAGAGGCCTTAAAAAAAGAAAACGAGGAGCTACAAAGCTAAATTAGCAAAGAAAATGATTTATGCATACCCAACTGAGGGAGTTTGGGGCTTAGGCTGTCTGCCTGATTCTGAAGAGGATGTAAAAAAAATTTGTTCCCTTAAAAAGAGAGCTTTAGACAAGGGATTAATTTTAGTCTCAGGCCATTTTTCCCATTTTGAAGCTTACCTTTCTCATTTGTCAGAAGATTTGAAAGATAAAACAAAAAGTAAATGGCCTGGGGCACATACTTGGCTAGTCCCTGCAAACGATAATGTTCCTTCTTGGATAAAAGGCAACAGTGACTTTGTCGCTTTGAGGCAAAGTGCTCATCTTTCAATTATTGAGCTCTCTGAAAAGTTAAATAGTGTTATCACATCAACTTCAGCGAACATTTCATCAGAACCTCCAGCAAAAAATGCTAAAGAAGTTAGGAACTTATTTGGTGATGAGGTATCTATATTGGAAGGAGAACTTGGCGGGGCAGATAAACCTACGCCAATACAAAATTTAATAACTGATGAATGGATAAGAAATTGAAACTCGCTGTAATTGGCAAGCCAATTGGTCACTCAAAGTCTCCTGAGATTCATCAAGACTTTGCCAATCAATTTGATGCAAAAATTGAATTCAGAAAAGATAAAGTTACACCAGATACTTTAGAAACATGGCTTGATGAATTTTTTAAGGATGGTGGTAAAGGTGTTTCCATAACTCTTCCGCTTAAAGAAGCAGCTTTAAATCACGCAGATGAAATTTCTGATCGGGCCAGACTTGCCTCAGCATGCAATGTCATTTATTTGAAAGATGAAAAGTTATTTGCAGACTGCACCGATGGCTTTGGACTAATCAAAGATCTAGAAGAAAATTTAAAAGTCTCTTTGAAGGATAAGAAAATATTGATTTTAGGTGCTGGAGGGGCTGCACGCGGCATTATTCCTTCTATTATCGAAAAAAATCCAGAGAAGCTAAAAATAGCCAATAGAACCGAAAGCAAAGCTCTTTTATTAAAAGAAGACTTAGAAGGCAAAATTGACTTAAAGGGAAAAAGCTTAACATTTCAAGCTGGCGGCCTTACAGATGACTTCCTGCTTACTGATTCTTATGATCTGGTTATCAATTCAACTTCAATTTCAACACAAGCTGGAGAGTCCTTAGGGCTACCAAAAGCCTTATTTAAAGGCGCAAAGCTTGCTTACGACCTCTTTTATGCTGCTGAAAAAACAGTTTTTATGCAGGAATCCTTAGCAGATGGAGCTGAAAAAGTATCAGACGGCTGGGGCATGCTGGTTGAGCAGGGCGCAGAGTCTTTTAGATTATGGACTAATCTTATTCCAGATACTTCTAGATTGCTTGAAAAGCCTATTGATTAAGGCTTATTCATATATAATTCTTGCACATAACGCCCACAAGAAACTTTTTGAGATGTATTTGAAAAAACTTATTCTATGCCTTACGGCATTGTTCTTAGCGCCTCTGTCTTTTTCGGCTTGGGATGACATCAATATGACCCCTGGCGTTAATGCCATTGCCCAAGAAATCTTTGGCTTGCACATGACCATTTTCTGGATCTGTGTCGTCATCGGAACATTGGTTTTGGGATTCATGGTTTTTCTGATTATTAAATATCGCAAGAAAGAGGGCGTGGAACCTGCTGACTTTGATGATAATCCAAAACTAGAACTAACTTGGACAATACTGTTCGCTTTGATTTTAGTGGGTATGGCAATTCCTGCGACTTCAACCATGATAAAAGCATATGACGATGAAGAAGGGGACATTAACATCCTGATCACTGGGCATCAGTGGAAATGGCAGTACGAATACATGGAAGACGAAGTAAGTTTTTTCAGTAATTTGACAACGTCTTTAGATGCTAGAAACAACATAGCTCCGAAAACAGAAACTTATTTATTAGAAGTTGATGAGCCTCTCGTAATTCCTGTAAATAAAAGAGTAAGATTTTTAATTACTGCAAATGATGTTATCCATTCTTGGTGGGTACCAGACTTTGCTGTGAAGCAAGATGCAATTCCTGGATTTATAAACACAGCTTGGACATTCGTGGATGAGCCAGGAGTATACCGCGGACAATGTACTGAATTATGTGGTGTCTATCACGGTTACATGCCAATTGTTGTAAAGGCAGTCTCAGATGCAGATTATAAAGATTTCATTCAAGGTAAAAGAGATATGAAAGCTCAACAAGCCTTACTTACAGAGAAGCTCTGGGAAACAGATGAGCTTTTTGCAATTGGAGAAGAGGTTTACTTGAAAAATTGTGTCGCCTGTCACCAAGTTAATGGCGCAGGAATTCCACCGGTATTCCCAGCTTTGGCTGGAAGTGAAATTGTCATGAATGATAAAGGTAGGCAAGTCGAAATTTTAATGGAAGGGGTTCAAGGTGCAGCGATGCAGTCTTATGCAGAACAACTTACCGAAGTAGAAATCGCAGCAGTGATTACCTATACCCGAAAAGCATGGGGTAATGATGCTGGAGGCGACGGCGAAATAGTCGTGCCTAAAGAAATTTTAGATTATAAAAATAACAAATTATAAAAGAAGGAGCTGTAAAACATGAGCGCAGTAATAGAAGGACATCACGACGACCATCACCACGGTCCTGCTAAAGGAATAAGCCGTTGGTTATTTACTACCAACCATAAAGACATAGGTTCTTTGTACCTATGGTTCAGCTTCATCATGTTATTTATTGGCGGAGCAATGGCTATGGTTATCAGAGCTGAGCTCTTTGAACCAGGTAGTCAAATTGTTTCTCCTGAGTTCTACAATCAAATGGTTACCAATCATGGACTGATTATGGTATTCGGTGTCATCATGCCCGCTTTTGTTGGCTTCGCAAATTGGTTGGTACCAATGCAAATTGGCGCTCCCGATATGGCTCTACCAAGATTAAACAATTTAAGTTTTTGGATATTGCCTGCAGCTTTTGGTGTTTTAATATCTACTTTTTTTATGGAAGGCGGTGCTCCAAACTTTGGATGGACCTTTTATGCGCCACTATCAACAGAGTACGCGCCACCCACAGTAACTTACTTTATCTTTGCAGTGCACATTATGGGCGCTTCTTCCATTATGGGTTCAATCAACGTTATTACCACCATTTTAAATATGAGAGCGCCAGGAATGACTTTAATGAAAATGCCTCTCTTTGTCTGGACTTGGCTGATCACCGCTTACCTGCTGATCGCTGTAATGCCAGTTCTTGCCGGTGCCGTAACCATGATGCTTATGGATATCCACTTTGGAACGAGTTTCTTCAAAGCCGGAGGAGGGGGAGACCCTGTTTTATTCCAACATGTTTTCTGGTTTTTTGGACACCCTGAAGTTTACATAATGATTTTGCCTGCTTTTGGTATTGTGTCTCACATTATCGAAACTTTCTCAAGAAAGCCTATTTTCGGATACGAATCTATGGTTTATGCAATTGCATCAATCGCATTGTTATCATTTGTAGTTTGGGCTCACCACATGTTCACGGTTGGGATGCCAATTGCAGGTGAATTGTTTTTCATGTATTCGACAATGCTAATTGCAATTCCCACAGGAGTTAAAGTATTTAATTGGCTTTCAACAATGTTCAAAGGCTCGTTAACTTTTGAAACACCTATGTTGTTTGCAATAGCATTTGTAGCTCTTTTCACCATAGGGGGGCTCTCAGGAATCATGCTTGCCATTGCTCCTGCTGATTTCCAATATCATGATACCTACTTTGTAGTCGCTCACTTTCACTATGTTTTAGTTCCAGGAGCTTTGTTCTCTATAATTGCTGGAGTATATTATTGGCTTCCGAAGTGGACAGGTTACATGTACGACGAATTCATGGGTAAAACACATTTTTGGCTTTCCTTTGTTTCAGTGAATTTAACTTTCTTCCCGATGCATTTTGTCGGCCTAGCTGGAATGCCAAGAAGAATTCCAGATTATGCAATGCAATTTGCAGATTACAACATGATTGTGAGCGTTGGGGCATTTCTATTTGGCTTATCGCAATTACTCTTTTTATACGTAGTTCTCAAAGCAATTTTCTACGGGAAGAAAGCTACCGGACAAGTTTGGGAGGGAGCCAAAGGCCTTGAGTGGACTTTAGATTCTCCACCTGCTTATCATACATTCGAAACTCCTCCTAATTTGGAATCGGGAGAAGCTAAAGCTTAAAGATGTCCAGCATAAGAAAAAGCGTTTCAAAACTGTTTCTAACAACAGTTGGAATGTTTTTATTTGGTTTTGCTTTGGTTCCTTTATATGATGTTTTTTGCGAAATAACTGGTCTAAACGGAAAAGTCACAGGCCCAACATTCTCAGAATACGAAAATGTCGGTAACAGAGAAATTAAAATAATTTTCACCACAACCAACAATGACGATATGCCGTGGTTTTTTGATTCTTTAAAATCTCAGATGAGAGTTAAGACCGGAGAGCAAAACCTCTTAAACTATGTTTTTACTAATACTACAAATAAGCCAATGATTGCTCAAGCTATCCCAAGCGTGTCTCCAGGAAAGGGAGCACAGTATTTTCACAAGACAGAGTGTTTCTGTTTTGAGCAGCAATTCCTAGAACCGGGAGAGAGCATAACTATTCCGTTAAAGTTTGTGATAGATCCAGATTTGCCAAAAGACATATCTTCACTAGCTTTGGGATACACTCTTTTCGACATAACAAAAGACCTGATACAAAAACAAGCTGGAAATTAATTCTATGAGTTCAGAATCTTCTTATTACGTCCCAGACAGTAGTAAATTGCCAATTTTTATGGCTTTTGGACTATTACTTTTCGTTTTAGGAGCAGGAGGAACAATTAATGATTTGGGCAAGGAAAGTTCAAATTCATATCTTTTGCTTATGGCTTCTTTTGCGGTGATTTGGGGTGTAATGTTTGTTTGGTTTAGCAATGTAATCAGCGAAAACAATCAAAAGCTTTATAGCGATCAGTTAAATAGATCTTTCGTTCATGGAATGGCATGGTTCATATTTTCTGAAGTGATGTTTTTTTTCGCATTCTTTTTAGCACTAGGATATGTAAGGCTTTTTGCAGTCCCTTGGCTTGGTGGCGATGGTGAAAAAGGGATTACAAATATTCTTTGGCCTGCTTTCGAATCAGCTTGGCCAGTTATGGAGACTCCAGATAACGAAAATTTTCCAGGCGCGCATCACAATATGAACATACCAGGAATTACTAAACTCCACACTTGGCTACCTTTTTGGAATACGCTTTGTCTGGTGACTTCAAGTGGTACGATAGCATTAGCTGAATCAGCTTTGAAAAAAGGTAACAGGACATCTTTCAAAAGTTGGATGGTGGTAACAATTTCTTTGGGCTTTATCTTTGTATTTTTGCAAGGGCTGGAATATTACGAAGCATATGCTCATATGGGCTTAACACTTGGTGCTGGAATTTATGGGACAACGTTCTTTTTGCTTACTGGATTTCATGGTTTTCATGTATGTCTTGGAGCAATCATACTAACCATCATGACACTCAGAGGCTTTAATGGAGCTTTCTCCGAACACGATCATTTTGGGCTTGCTGCCGGATCATGGTACTGGCATTTCGTTGACGTTGTTTGGATACTTCTTGTTTTAGTCGTTTATGTGTTTTAACCCCAAGGGGAATTTAAACCTATCTGTCCTGTGAAAAGTCCATATCCAATAGTTAACAAGAGTAACATTGCTATTGTGACTCTTACTCTCAAACTGTAAATAGCCCTAACCGTATCACCTTTATCTTTTAGCAAGAAAAATGCACTCGAAAAAAGACTCACCAACATTGCTAGGGCAAGAATAGCAATTATAAACTTAAGCATTGGGTATGAAATTCTCTAAATATTTAATTGTTTCGATTTTTGTTCTCGTTTTTTTTGGGGCATTATCTCTTGGAGTGTGGCAAATTGACAGAGGCTATGCCAAAAAAGCATTAGAAAATGCCTTTTCAGAAAGACAGTCTTTCCCAGTAAAAACAAATCCTGGAGAACTAAATCAAAATTTATATTATAGGAATATACAAATTTCAGGCGTTTTCGGTAATAAAACTTTTTTTGTGGATAATAAAACATTTAATGGCAAGGCCGGATATGTAGTTTTCACACCTTTTACCTTAAAAAGTGAAGAAAAAATTATTGTTTCTAGAGGCTGGATAGAATCTTCTAAAAGAGATTCGCTACCAGAACTCTCTTTGCCAAAAAAAAATTTAAAACTAGATGGGATGATTAGACCTTTTTCAAAAGATTTCGTACTTAAAGAACAAGTTAAAAAGTTTGGAGAAAATTTTATTATCCAAGGTCTAGATAAAGATCTAATGGAAGAATTAAGCGGAAAAAAGTTTTTGCCTTACGTATTTGAACTATCGGCTTTATCTAACTTAAGTTTTGAGCCAATCTGGCAACCAACATCATTAAAATCAACCAGACATTTTGGTTATGCCATTCAATGGTTTGCTCTATCTTTAGTTGTTTTATTTGGTGGCTTTTATCTATTTAGGAAGAATAAATCAATATGAAAAATAAAGGCTTCCTCATAGCGTTGATAATTTTTGGAACTCCTTTTCTGGTAATTTCTTTATCTACTTTTTGGTATTACGCAGGACTTGGTCCAAAGGCAATGGTTAATTATGGAAAAATGATAGATCCACCGGTTGATTTAGGGAGCCTAGAGCTTGAACTAAACTATCAACCTTTGAATATTGATTCAATGGAAAGGAAATGGATGATTATACATTTTCTAGACGATCGATGTAATGAAGATTGTCTAGAAGCTTTTTATTTTTCTAGGCAAATTAATACTGCCATTGGAAGAGAAAAAGATAGGGTAAAGCGTTTTTATGTAGCTTCATCAAAAACGCAGGAAAAAGTAAAAAACCTTTTTCAGAGCGAAACAAATTTAACTGCTATATCAGCTAAAAATTTAAAATTATTAAGAAAAAAAATGACTGAAGCAGGCGTAAATCCTTTCATTCAACCAGGATTCCTTCTAGCAGATCCTCTTGGAAATATTATCTTGTCTTACCAGGGAGATATTGATCCAAAAAAAATCTTATCTGATATAAAAAAATTATTAAGGGCTTCAAAAATTGGCTAACTTAAAGAAAATTCAATTAATTGCCTTACTAGGAATATTCCTAGCTTTCACTGTGGTGGGGTTAGGTGCTTGGACAAGGCTTGTTGATGCAGGTTTGGGTTGTCCAGATTGGCCTGGCTGTTACGGCTTTGCAATCTGGCCAATGTCAGAGTCTGAAATTTCGTTAGCAAACGAACTTTATCCTGAGAGAAAATTTGAAATTGCTAAAGCAGTACCTGAGGTAGTCCATAGATATTTCGCTGGGTCGCTAGGCTTGCTTATCGTTGGGCTTTTTCTTTTTGCAGTTTTTTCTAAACCAAGAAACTCTTTTATTGTAAAAATTACCGCTATCATGACTGCTTTGGTTTTATTTCAGTCATTGCTTGGTTATTTTACTGTTAGCTTGAAACTTTGGCCTCAAGTTGTTACAGCACATTTGCTTGGAGGTTTTGCTACTACTACTTTAATTTTCCTTACATATTTGAAATTAAAAGAAATTAACTTGGAAAATATAAATTATTTTTCAGTATCTAAAAATACCCTTAAAGCCCTTAATTTTGCTTTTCCAATTCTGATTGCACAAATAATTCTGGGAGTATGGCTAAGTTCAAATTATGCTGCTTTGGCTTGTTCTGATTTTCCATTATGTAAGGGACAAATTCTTCCAGATGCTGATTATGTAAAAGGTTTGAACTTCGCACAAAGAATAGGACCTGATTATCTAGGTGGCCAATTAGATCACCAGTCAAGGGTGGCTATTCACCTTGTTCATAGATTTGGCGCTTTAGTAGTAACCTTGTATTTTCTGTTTTTAACTTATTTGTATGCAAAAGAAAAAAACTATTTTATTTCAGGCCTCATAGGAGGTCTACTTTTTCTTCAGCTTGCATTAGGAATATCAAATATCATTTATAGGCTTCCACTTTATGTTGCAATAGCTCATAATCTTGGTGCTCTTTTCCTATTGTTAGGATTATCTTATGCTAGATTAAGGTCACGTGAACACTGAAGTAATAACACAATCTCAAAGGTTTCCTTTATCTGGATATCTTAAACTCACAAAACCGTCGATTATTTATCTACTTGTTCTTACTTCTGCAACAGCGATGTTTCTAGCTGAAGGTTTTTCGGGAAATTTGATGAAAGTAGTATTTGGATTACTGGGTATAGGGTTGATCGCTTCGTCAAGTGCTGTGATTAACCAAATTCTTGATGTTGAAGTTGACAGCAAGATGGTGAGAACTAAAAATAGACCTATAGTTAGGGGAGAGATTTCTGTAACAAACGCAAAGATATTTGCACTAGCTCTGTTAATTGTTGGAGCCTTAATGTTGCTAGTTTTTATAAACGTATTAACTCTTTTATTGACTCTTTTTACCTGGGCTTTTTACTCTTTTCTTTATACCAAAATTCTTAAGTTTGCCGGCACCCAAAATATTGTAATTGGAGGCATTGCGGGAGCTATGCCCCCACTTCTTGGCTGGACAGCTATTACTAACTCCATAGATGCCATGCCCTTGTTGATGGTTTTAATAATTTTTATCTGGACGCCTCCTCATTTTTGGGCTTTATCAATCAACAGAAAAGAAGATTATGTAGCTGCAAAAATTCCAATGATGCCAGTCGTTAAAGGCACAGAGTATACAAAAATCCAAATTGCTCTCTATTCCATATTATTAGCTGCATCATCACTATTTCCCTTTGCAACTGGTTATTTGGGTGGATTTTATTTTTTCAGTGCAGTTATTTTAAACTTTATTTTTATAGGCTTATCTATTGCCCTAATTTTTGATAGGGACAACAAACTAGCTTTACCATTATTTCTTTACTCTATTGTATTTTTGACAATATTGTTTATTTGCATGGCTCTTGATAAATTGATTCCAATACAATTATGAGTAACAACAAATCAATAAGAATAACTGTTGTTTCTTGTCTGCTCTTTGTTTCCATGGTTGCAGGTCTTTTTGTGTATACGACGGTATCACCAAAGGAACTGACTGCTGCTGAATATAAACAAATCGGTTTTTATAAACTTGTTCGCACTAGGCAAATAAACAATTTTGAGCTTATAGAAGGGGGTAATAACTTTTCGAAAAATGACCTCATGGGCGCTTGGGATGTGTTATTTCTTGGTTTTGCTTCTTGTCCAGATATGTGTCCCATGACGATGAAAAAAATGGCTATTGCTAATTCAAATTTACCTGAAGAAATATCCTCAAAAGTAAATTTTAGAATGATATCGGTTGATCCAGATCGTGATACACCAGAAAAAATGCAAGAATATGCTTTAGCTTTTAATCCATCTTTTACCGGAATAACTGGAAATATTGAAGTTATTTATAAGTTAGCTACGGATTTAACCCTACCCTTTGTACCAGTGGTAGGAGCTGATAATTCAAATTACGATATGGATCACAGCATGAATCTCGCTGTAATCGATCCAAGCGGCAATTATTTTGGATTTTTTAAATCGCCACATACTCCAGAAAAAATTGCAGAAGTTCTTGAAAGCATTGTAGCTTTCAATTAAAAATTTTCCTTATTCTCAAAAATAAAAAAATAAGATATATTTAATGGGAATTATTCTTATTAATTTTTTTTGGGAGAAAAAATATGGAAATGGCACAAATAAGCGAAACTTACATTTCGCTCATGCAAATGAACGGATTGTTTTTTATTGGAAATGTTGTTCTTTTATGGATGATGTTTAGAGGTGTAACTAACGCAAATCTTTATGGTGCGAATACTTTTGGCAAAGTTATGCATTCAGTAATCTCAATTTGCGTTGTTGCATTTAACGCAAATACTTACGGGAACGTATCTTCCGCTGTAAACAATTGGGCATATGCAGCTTCTCAATCTAGCGAAGAGCTAACTGGAGGCATGCAGCAATTTGTAGACAACATGGGAGCTACAGGATACTCAAACGGATCCTTAATACCATCTGATCCCCTAGGTATTGTTTTCTTTGCGGCAATTCTTATTGCTCTAATCGGCGGAATGTGGACGGCACCAGGCCCTAAAGAGTAAAAAATTAATTTTAAAAGGAGGAGGCCTAGCCTCCTCTTTTTCACATTTCGATTACAACTTTTCCAGTTGCAGTTCTATCCTCTAGAGACTTAATCGCTTTAACTGCCTCATCGAGAGAATAGCTTTTAGTAATTTCAGGTTTTATCTTGCCCTGAGCATGCAAGGCAAAGAGCTCTTCAAAGTTTTTGTTGTTTTCTTCAGGTTCTCTCCCAGTAAAACTTCCCCAAAAAACTCCAACAATTGAACAGCCTTTTAGAAGAGCAAGATTGGTTGGAACTTTTGGAATTCCTGCTGGGAAACCGATTACTAGAACTCTTCCTTTCCAGTTTACGCATCTCATGCATTGTAAAAAGATATCACCACCCACGGCATCATAGATTACGTCTGCACCCAAGCCGTCAGTCAATTCTTTTACTTTTTCTTTAAGCTCGCCATCTCCATAATTCACTACTTCGTCAGCTCCCAACCTTTTAGCAATATCCAATTTTTCCTGATTGCTAGCAGCTGCTATTACTCTCGCGCCCATCGCTTTACCAATTTCTATCGCAGTTGTACCAACTCCGCCTCCTGCACCCGTAACTAAAAGTGTCTCACCTTTCTTTAATTCTCCTCTTTGCTTAAGAGCATAGTAAGTTGTTCCGTAGTTAAGAGGAAAAGCAGCGCCATCTTTGAAATCCATCGATTCAGGTAATGACATAAGAGTTGCTGCGTAAGCGGAAGTTTTTTCTGCTATCCCGCCATTGCCTACCATTGCAATTACTCGATCTCCTTCTTTCCAATCATCGACACCTTCACCTACTTCGGAAATCACTCCTGCAATTTCACCACCTGGAGAGAAAGGAAAGGGCGGTTGAAATTGATATTTTCCTTGAACTATTAACACATCTGGAAAACTGACTCCTGCAGCTTTAACGTCAATCACAACCATTCCTGGTTCTGCTCTGGGATCTTCTATTTCTTCGACCTTATGTGAATCAACGGGGCCAAATTCTCTACAGACATATGCTTTCATATTTCTCCTAATATCTTATTAATTTTTTATTAAACAGAAACAAACCTTATATATCGTTCACGAATTTATCAAGATAAACCTCAAACTCTTCTTCTTGTTGCTTCTCTAAATTCTTAAATTTTTCTAAAGAAACTTTCGCTTCTTCCGAAAGATAATTTAAGTCTGTTTCAAACTTTGTTAGAGAATCGTAATGACTTTTTGCTAACTCTAAATTTAATGCTTCCCAAGTTTTATTATTACTTTGCAAGTCATTAACAATCTGTCCAGATGGCGTTAAGGAAGAATCATTCAACTTTTTTTCTTGAACATCTAAAGATTTCATAACCTTCCTGGTGTAGTCCTCCATTTCAGAAGGCATTTTTTCAAAAATATTTCTTAAAGAGTCTATTACTTGCATTCCTGAATCTTTAATAGTTATTTTCTCTTTATTTTTTTGTAATTTAAGCTTTGGATCTCTTCCTCTCTTAACGACATTTTCCCAATTCGCTAAAAGTTCTTTTATTTCAGATTGAGAAGCTTTTTTATCTTCATCGAAGAAACAGCCTATCAAATAAGCCTCTAAAAAATAGCTTGTATCTTCATCAATACCGGAAGGTAAAAAAGAATTATTGTCCAATGCTCTTATTTCTAAATAATCGATGCCTTGATCTCTCAAAACATTAATAGGCCTTTCTCCAAGTGGCGTGACTCTTTTTGGTCTAATGGAACTGTAATATTCATTTTCGATTTGAATTATCGATGTATTTATCTGAATTCTTTTTCCATGTTTAATAAGGCCAACTTCTTCATATCTTTTATGTTTTTTTGTAAGCGCATTCTTTAAATCTCTTAAATATTCTTCGATATTGTTGTATGCAATGTAAAGTTTATCTTGAGCTTCAGACATATAACCCAATTCACTCATTCTTAGGCAGGTTGCATACTCTAAAAATAGATCGTCTTCATTTAGTTCTTTAAGAAAGTTTTTTCTGTCGCTGATAAAAGTTTTTGGCACCACCGGACTTGAGCCGAAAAGATAAAGGATCATCCAAGCATTACGCCTAAAATTTCTTATTAAGCTAAGATACTTTTTATTTTTGAAGCTTTGGAGATTTTCATCATCTTTTAAGCTTTCAAATAATGCATCGCTAAAGGAAAAGTTATAGTGAATACCAGATACCGTTTGCATCATCGACCCATATCTGTGACTCAAACCTGATCTATAAAGCGTTTTAAGTTGTCCAGAATTAGATGTTCCGTAATTAGCTAGCCTTATGGAATCTTCATTCTCAATTTTACAGGGAATGCTACTTGGCCAAATTGTTTCAGAAGTTTCCTCCATAACAAATTTACAGATTTCATTTAAATTTTTAAGGACATTTTCCACTGAAGAGTGTGCTGGCGTAATAAGTTCTAATAAAGCTTCAGAAAAATCAGTTGTGATGTATTTATTTGTGAGAGCTGAACCTAGTGCAATAGGGTGGTTAGCACTTGAAATAGTGTTTTCTTTAGAAATTCTAAGGGATTCTTTTTCAATCCCGCGAGAAATTGAATTTTCTAGGTTTAAATTACCCTTATCTGCTAGAAGCGATAAGGCCTCTCCCAAAGACCTTGCCATAAAATTTTTAGATAATTGGCCCTGCCTGTCTTATTTCGTCTGAGATATCAAAACTATCAATATTCTCTTTAAATTTAGCTGCTAGTACTTTTGCAGCAGCAACATAGTCATCATTACTAGACCATGTTTCGGATGGATTCAAAAGTTTCGTATCTACATCATTAAGTTTTGTAGGAACTTCTACATTCATGATATCCAATTTTCCAGTTTCAACATCATTTATTGAACCGTCCTGTATGGCTTTTATAACGGCTCTAGTTACCGGAATATCAAAGCGCTTTCCTGTTCCATAGGAACCACCTGTCCAGCCAGAATTGACAATGAACACTCTACTTCCAAACTCTTCTATCCTTTTCATGAGTAGTTCTGCATATACTTTTGCAGGCCTTGGAAAAAAGGGTGCACCATAGCAATTTGAAAAAGTAGAGTCTATCTTGGACGAGGAGCCTAGTTCTGTTGAGCCTACTTTGGCTGTGTAGCCACTCAGAAAATGATAAGCGGCAGCTTCTTTAGATAAAATTGATACTGGCGGCATGACGCCTGTCAAATCGCAAGTAAGAAATATAATATTTTTTGGTTCTCCACCATAATTCTTTTCGAGGTGTTGTTCAACATGACTCAAAGGATAAACCGCACGAGTATTCTCTGTAAGAGTTTGATCAGTGTAATCAATTTCTAGAGAAGAAGGATTAAAAATCACGTTTTCAACTACTGAGCCATGTTTTATGGCATTCCAAATAACAGGTTCATTTTTTTGGGATAAGTCTACAGTCTTTGCATAGCAACCACCTTCTATATTAAACACTATGCCATTTCCCCAGCCGTGCTCATCATCTCCAATGAGCCATCGATCTGGGTCAGCTGAAAGAGTAGTTTTGCCCGTTCCGGATAGACCAAAAAATAACGAGACATCACCATCCTTTCCAGAATTAGCTGCACAATGCATTGGCAAGACGTCTGCGTCTGGCAAAATGAAATTCATCACGCCAAACATAGACTTTTTCATTTCTCCCGCATAAGCAATTCCTAAGATGAGAACTTTCTTTTCGCTAAAATTCACCATGATGACGCCATCCGAATTTGTTCCGTGTATTTCAGGTTTACACACAAAATGAGGCAAAGATCTTAATGTCCAAACATCTTTTTTAGCAGAATTGAAACTGCTTGGTTTGATAAATAAGCTTTGACAGAAAACGTTATGCCAGGCTAATTCATTTTCAACGTGAACTGGTTGATAGTGTTTGTCACTTGCACCAACATGTAAATCAGCGGTAAAAATATTTTTTCCCTTTATGTATTCTTCTGATTCTTGCCAAAGCTTTGAAAACTTTTCAGGATCTACTGGTTGACTATCTTTGTTCCAATTGACAGTTTCACGAGTAATTGCGTCATTTACTATGAATTTGTCTGCAGGACTTCTACCGGTTCTTTTACCTGTCGTTACAACTAAGGCTCCATTACTTGCTATTACGCCTTCTTTATTATCAACCGCAATTTTAATAAGTTCATCTATGGGTAAATTTGCACTCAAAATCTTTCCAGGTTGTAAATTGTTTAACAAAAGGTAGATTATTATGCCAAACTTCCTTGTAACTTCTCAAGGAGGATGGGAATTGTTCTTATTTTATAATGAATGAAACTATAGAGTTAAAGAGTGGCGAACAAGGGTATATAGAATACAAATCTTCTAATCCTTTTGAGTTTTACCATATTTTAAATGAATTAGATAAAGCGCCAGAAATTGACGCTCAAGGCTGGTTAATATTTCCCGAAAAAGGGGAAGGGCCTTATCCTTTAATTTTTTGCGTTCATGGCAGTGACAACTGGGCAGGACATCATCACGAACACATACTGAATTTTCTCGAAGCAGGCTACGCGATTTTTAGGGTTCATAGCTTTGATTCTCGTGGTGTAGCTTCGACTGTTGAAGACCAAATGTCTGTAACTGCAGCTATGATGATGGTTGACACTTTTGAGGCTTTAAAGATTGTCTCAAGACATCCGGATATAGATCCGTCAAGAATAGGTATTACAGGTTGGAGTTTAGGAGGAACTGTAAGTTTTTACTCATTTTGGGAGCCCTTAGCAGAAAAATTAGCACCTAAAGGCGAAAGATTTAAATGCTGTTTACCGTTTTACCCAGCAACTTACATTAAACCAGAAGAAAACAGATGGAATCCTGGAAAAATTTTAAATTTAGTTGGAGAGAGTGATAATTACACGCCAGCGGCTCTAGTGCACCACATGTCAGAAGTTGTAAATAATTCTGGGGGTAATAGTTCGGTAATCTCTTATTCTGGAGGGGAACACAGTTTTGATTCCATCAATCCAGTTACTCATTGGCCTGATGCTATTGCTGTCTCAGAAAAATTTTGTACAGTAGCAAAAGATGGCAACATGACTTATGAAACTGATTCCGGGGAAAAACTTGTTATGAATCAGCCTGAAGATAGGCTTAAAATTTTTGAATCAGGCGAAATTCATTTTGGAGCAAAGACCGGAGGTGACTGGGCTATTAGACGCCAATGTAAAAAAGATGCAATAAGCTTCTTTAAAAAAAATCTTTGATTAAAGATTGAGATTTATATTTTCTGCCAAAGCCTTAAATACTTCATCGGCATCTAGTTTGCTTTCATAAACTTCATCGCCATATATCTTTGCAATCGGTCTTGAGGAAGAAAACTCAGGCCAATTTCCCATAGGTTTTCCATATTTTGCAAAGTCAGTCCAATCGGTGACCATAATCTCGCTGAGTTCTTCATCCCAAGCATTTTTGGCAACAAAAGGAAAAAAGCTACCAAAGAGATAAGCAATCTCTAGAGCATGAGTAGCGCCTAGGGTTTGCCTTTCAGAAGGGACTGAGCGAGAAAAAAAGTACAAATATGTTTCCAAATCATCTTCACTTCTTTTTTGAGCAGCGTAGTATGCTGGACCTCCAAAGTATATATCACCCCAAATTTGAGCTGCGGCTTTGTAGGGTTCTAATCCTAGAGATTTTTCATATTCTCTTATTTCGTTGGGTACGCTTGAATAAGTGCCTTCAGTAAAAACACTCTGCCAAAAACCATTAAGCCAATCTTTAGAGGAGGTACTTTGATCAAATATTTCTTTAGAAAAAATTAAGGGAAATAATGACGTTCCTTCATTAGCATTAAAACCCGTTATGTAAGGGACATTATGCGTAGTTCCATTTCTGTAGGCTTCATGAAAGCTGTAAGGAAAATAATATCCATCGGAAACTTGAGCCATATTCCCAATAAGTTCTTGATCTTTGATGGGATCAGAAAGCTGTACAAATTTCTCAGCTGGAATATCTCTTAGATTATTTAAAGTATTTTCATCATTTTTCACCCCGAAATGATCAGCTAAAGCCAATCCAATTTCTTCTCCGGAAAGTGAAGGTGTTTCATTCTTTAGTTCCCTTGTGGTGTAAATTCCAGACCCACTTTGAGATATGGCTTTATGAAAAAGTCCTTCTGTAAATGGCGAAGCAAGAAGTGTACCTACGGCTTGACCTCCAGCTGATTCTCCAAAAATCGTTACGCTGTTTGGGTTTCCTCCGAAAGCCTCAATGTTTTCTTTCACCCAAGTTAAGGCAGCAATCATGTCCAAGGAACCATAGTTTCCTGAAACATTATTTTCAGATTCCTCGGATAATTTTGGATGTGCAAACCAACCTAAAGATCCAAGACGATAATTAGTTGTTATAAGTATCACATCTTTTTCGGCAAATTTTGAAGATAGATATATGCTGTCACCGCCCGAGCCAAACCTACTAGCGCCTCCATGAATCCAAAACATGACTGGTAAATTTTTAGCATCTTTTGGCGCTATTACATTCAAGTATAAACAGTCTTCTGAATACTCCGTTCCAGATCCTAAGTCCATGAATGCCAATAAATTAATGATAAATTTTTCGTACCAAGCCAATCCGAAACCATCAAGCATAAGTTCTAGAAATAGGGAATTTCCAATGTTGGTTGGTTGCATACATGCAGGACCAAAATTTTTTGCCTCACGAATTCCGTCCCAAGCTAGAGTGGGTTGAGGAGCTCTCCATCTTAATTTTCCAACAGGCGGTTCAGCAAAAGGTATTCCCAAAAAATAGCTTACATTTTCTTTTTCATACCCTTGTAAATCTCCATCAGATGTACGAACAATTTCAGTTGCAGAAGAGGTACAACCTAGAAAAGATACGGTTAAGACAAATACAATTAAAGTTTTCATTAGAAGATAAAGTCTCTTTTAGTATATCGCCAATAAGCAATGACAAATACGATAAATTCATTAACAAAAGCAATTGCTGTTCCAGTACCAAAGCTATTATCAAGAATAAAGCTCAAGGCTCTTCCAATTAGAAAGCTTCCCATCAAGATTCCAAAGGTCAGATAAACCTTCTTTCTGAGCCTGATGCGGTAAATACTTAAAAATGACATTAACCCAAGGATAGTAAAGAAAGAGTACCAAGCACGTGTTTCACTCAAGAAAAAGTCTGAAGTTTGAGATATTCCGATCATATCAGAAATAATTTCCGGAAAGAAAAGCCCGAGTACTCCGAAGCTAAACCACTCGACCCCAAATATGAATAGAAAAATCTTATCCAACATAAAGAATTAAATTTTTTGATAGCATATACATTTATTTAAACATAAATATTTATTAATGAGCAAAAGACGTTTTTTAATTTCAATTAGCATTTTACTTGCCTTAGGATTTGGAGCCTGGTTTTCTTATGAAGAATACTGGGAATATCGTGTTAAGGAAGAAGCTAAAGCTTTTGGTTATGAACTAAACGACGAGGAAGTAAAAAACTGGGTAAAAAGAATTCGCACTTATAACAGATTGGATGGATTTGATGAGGACATTGAAAATTTTGTTAAGCAAGACAAAATCTCACCTCCTCCAAAAGATGAATTTTTGTTTATAGGAAGCTCTTCAATTAGACTTTGGAGTACTTTACAGACAGATATGTTTCCTCTTAAAGTTATTAACCGGGGTTTTGGAGGCGCTCATACCAAACATATCAATCGCCACATAGATAAAATCGTTTTTCCCTACGAGCCCAAAGCGATTATCTTTTTTTGTGGGACAAATGATATTAATGGCTGGAACACTCCTGAAGATGTATTTTCTGAATTTAAAATTTTTTACAATTCTGTTCAAGAGAAACTTCCAAACACTTTAGTCTTTGCTATAAGCATTCAACCTTCTCCAAGTAGATTTGACCAAAGGCCTAGACAAATAAAGTGGAATAATGCTGTGAGTTCTCTTGCAGATGCAGAAAAGAATCTTGTATTCGTCGATGTTTCTCCTCCTATGTTATCCGAGAAAAATGAACCTAGACCTGAACTATACATCGAAGACATGTTGCATCTTAATGAAAAGGGTTATGAAATTTGGGCAAAGCTTGTTAGAGAAAACTTACAAAATTATTTTTCTAAAGACTTCAAAGTTGAGATACATTAACCTTAAAAGTTCACGAGCAAAAAAATTCAATCAGCAAGACCGGAAAAATGAAGTTGAAGTTATATCATGCTAAGTGGTCTTTATGCAGTCAAATGGTTAGAGTTGCTTTGCATGAAAAAGGATTTTCCTATGAAAGTAAATTAATCAAGCTTTGCGATCAATACCCTGATGGAGAAAATCTTTCGATTGAGTATTTGAATATCAATCCAAAAGGCATTGTTCCTTCTTTAGATATTGATGGCGAGATAGTGACTGAAAGTACCAATATTATAAAAAAATTAAATCTCCTTCACGGAAATAACGATCTTGATTTGTGGCCTTTAAATGTAGATCAAAAAAAATTAAATTCTTGGGTAGAAGACACAACTCTTACAGAGGGAGTTCCTTTAGGAAAAACTTTGGGAACGGCAATTCCTCCTTTCTCTCTGATCTTGATTAACTTTATGATAAAAAAATATTTAACCGTTTTTCAAGCATTGAAAGTTTTTTGGAAACATCCTTTAAGGGATAGAGGAAGATTTTTTCTCATTATGAAATTCTTCAACATTCAAAAGCCTGTTGCAGAAAGCTCTTACAAAACCTTGGTTAAAAGCTTAATAGATATTGAAAAAGATTTAGAAAATTCTGGTCCTTACTTTTTGGGTGAATTTACTCATATAGATATCAATCTAATGTGCTGTTTTCATCGACTCGCCGACTTAAAACTTGAAAAAATTCTAGAGTTAGACGATCTCCCAAATATAGCTACCTATTGGAAATTATTAAAAAAGAGAGAGAGCTATAAAAAAGCAATTTTGGACTTTTATGGAAAAAAAGAGAAAGGAGATATTTTAAGTGTTTTTGGCGAGAAAGACTCAATGCATCTAAAACCCCTAATAAAAATGGTAAAAAATCTCAAAGACCATTAAAGGCCTTAACATCATTACTTAATTTAATGAGCAATAGGATGCTTTATATGAAATTTTCTTTTTTTTTGTCTCAATCTAACAAGATGGGCATATAAATTATCGCTTCTTTGCGAGAGCGTTTTTCTTAAACGAGCCCTTCTTTGTCTTGCATGGATTGATCGGCTTAACCGTTCATTTCTATCCATATAATTTAGATTAGACATTCTTGACTGATATTTCTACTAATTTAAACTTATAAAAAAATTATTTGTGATAATAAATGTTTATTAAAAAAATCATATCTCTTACATTATTACTTTTTAGTTTTTCTGTTTTTACAGAAGATGAAAAAAAAGTTAAGCCGCCTGTCATTGAAACAATAAAGTTCAAAGATTTAACAGAGTTTGATGCATGTTTTCTAATTTATCGAGCTCCTATAAGCTTCAATATGAAAGATATGTTAAGTGACTACATGAAGTTTAGAAAATTTGAATGCACAAAATATGACGAAATTCTTAAGCGCGCATCAATAATTAGAGGTTCTTTCCCAAAAAATTCAAAAGCTTACGAAGTAAATAAAAAGAAGTAATTTTCTTTCCTTTTAATCTTATATACTTTTCCCTATGGCAAAAGAAAGCAATCATCCTTTAAGTCACCTCAGCGTTGCTGAAATTTCTAATGCAGTATCGATACTCAAAAAGAATAACTTAGATCATGAAAATTCTTCTTTCAGTTATATTTCCTTAGAGGAGCCTGATAAGAATCTACTTAAAAAAAACAATGACCTAGAAAGGATTGTCAAAATCGTAGGTGTAAATCAAAAATCTATTGGCTTCGAGGCAGATATAAATCTTTCAACAAAAGAACTGCTAAAAGAAGAGATAATCTCCAATAATGCAGGCCCAACTTATACCTTAGATGAGATTTTCATGGCAATCCAACTCACCATGGAAGACGAGAATTATCAAAAAGCATTAAAGAAAAGAGGTATAGAGGACCTAAATCTCATTCAGATAGATCCTTGGCCTGGAGGAGGTTTTGTAAACAAGAATATAAAAAAAGGTAGTAGAGCTCTTAAAGCCATATCTTTTTTGAAAGACAGTGAAAAGGACAATGCTTATGCTAGGCCAATTCAAGGTCTAATTGCTCATGTAGACCTCACTGAGAAAAAAGTTGTTGAAATTGAAGATCATGGTCTTGTAAAGATTCCTCAAGCTCATGCTAGGTACGATAAAGACGGTCAAAAATCCTTGCGAGAAAACCCAAAAGAAATTTCCATCACTCAACCAAACGGCGTTGGATTTTCGGTCGAAGATAACTTAATTTCTTGGGAAGGCTGGAAACTCAGAGCTTCTATCGATCCTATTGAGGGCTTAGCCTTGCACCAAGTCTCTTTGAACGATAGACCAATATTCTATAGAGCAGGGCTATCAGATATGGTAGTTCCTTATGGCTCATCCGACCCAATGCATTGGTGGAAGGCAGTACACGATGGAACAGAATATGGATTTGGCACAATGACAAATTCTTTAACTTTAGGATGCGATTGTCTGGGTGAAATTTATTATTTAGATGCTCAGAAGTTAGCTTTTGATGGATCTGTTGAAACAATTGAGAATGCAATATGTATTCACGAAGAAGATTATGGGGTGCAATGGAAACATAATGATTCCACTCAAATGGGGTACAACGAGGTAAGGCGGTCACGTCGTCTTGTAGTAAGTTCTTTTGCAACTATTGGTAACTATGACTATGGCATATTTTGGTATTTGTATTTAGACGGTACGATCCAATTGGAGATAAAACTTACAGGCGTAGTTGGTATAAGTGCTTATCATGAAGATATTCACAAGTCAGGACAAGACTTTAAAATTTCTCCTGAATTGGCCTCTCCGATTCACCAACATCTTTTTAATGTAAGGATCGATTGGGACTTAGATGACGGTGAAAATCAGCTATTTGAAACAAATGTTGAACCTTTGCCAATAAATAATGAGAATCCAGAAGGAACTCAATTTCAAGCTGTCTCCAAGCACTTAACTAAGGAGAGCGAGGCTCAGAGGAACATCGCTCCAGAAAAAAGCCGCACGTGGAAAATTGCTAATCCCAACAAGTTAAATAAAGTTGGTTCTCCGACAGCCTACAAGATACTTTACGGAAATACACCAACTCTGCTTTCTGATCCTAATTCTCCTCCAGGAAAGAGAGCTGCGTTTGCAAAACATAATATTTGGGCAACACCTTTTCAGAACAATGAAAGATTTGGTGGCGGCAGACATACGGTAATGCATTCTGGAGAAGGTGGTTTAGAACAGATTACGGCCAAAGACAGAAACATAAGCGAATGCGATTTAGTTACATGGCTTACATTTGGGGTTACGCATTTACCACGTCCAGAGGACTGGCCTGTAATGCCTGTAGAATATTGTGGATTTCATTTAATTCCGGTCGGGTTTTTTGATCAAAATCCAACGATTAATCTCCCTCCAAGTTGCTCATCCAAATCAAAAAGTAATAAGTAGCAAGGGCTTGAATGAGCATAGAAGATTCTTTTAAGCCAGGAGTTACTCAAATAGGTCCCAAAGGGCAACTGGCTCATCCTACAACTTTGGAACACAGCAAACGCTTGGAAAAAAAGCTTTATAAAGTTGGAGATAAAGCTTGGTCTTTGATCGGTAATGGTCTTTCCAATCAATCTTTTGTTGAAGGTCCTGAAGGTTTAATTTGCATTGATACGGGTGAAAGCAATCAGGAAATGGCTGCTGCCTTAAAGGAAGTAAGAAAGGATACTCAAGCTCCGGTTGTTGCATGTATTTACACCCACTTTCATTATGTTGGCGGCACTCAAACACTAGTCAACGAAAATAAAAATTTAGAAATCTGGGGACACGAAGGTATTCAAGCAAACTTAGATAGATTCGGCGGGGAGGTTGCCCCTAGAGTAACGAGAGGCTTGGCTCATCAGTTTGCGACTTCCATGCCTCAAGAGGGCCCTGATGGTATTGTTAATTTAGGGTTAGGAAATTTTTTTCGAAATCCTCAACATGCTCCGTTTACAAATGGTTATATTCCTCCAAAACATACCTTTGATGTTCCAACAAAAGTATCAATTGCAGGTTTAAGGGTAGAATTCTATCCTGCACCATCTGATGCGACGGATTCCATTACCATTTGGTTTCCCGACATTAAATTAGCAATTAATAATCTTCTTTGGCCAGTTTTATTTAATATTTTTGCGATCAGAGGAGAAGAATATAGAGATCCAAGAATAATGATGAGAGGGCTGGATCATTTATCCGACCTTAACGCAGAAAAGTTAATTGGTGCACATGGACCTCCTTTCGAAGGAAAAAAAGAAATAAAAAAAATTATTACTAACTATCGAGATTCTCTACAATTTTTATGGGATCAAACCGTTAGATCTGCTAACAAGGGTTTGACCTTAAACGAAACTATAAGCACTATCAAATTGCCTTCTCATTTTAAACAACATTACACTACGCAGCAGTTGTACGGCGTCGTAGAACATCATGTAAGACAGATATATACAGGACTATTCGGCTGGTTTGATGAAGACGAGGCTAATCTTTTTCCAATTCCTGCTCCAGAACGTTCTCAAAGACTTATTGCAGGATTTGGAGGAAAAGAAAAAGTTAGAAATATAATTGATGATGCTTTACAAAAAGATGATTATCGTTGGGCTGTAGAGCTTTCTTCATGGTTAGTAAGATCAGAATTAAATGATCAAGGAATTGCTGACGCAGGAGAGCTTGAAGATAGAAAACGTTTATCAGTTGCTTTAAGAGGAATAGCTTATTCAACTACAGCAGCTAATATTAGGAATTGGTGTATTACAAGAGCATTGGAGCTTGATCAGTCTTTAAATCTGAGCCGTTTTAGGAGTCATCGTTTTAATAAAAGAGAGCTTGAAAGACGAAAAGCTTCTAATTCGTTAAAATTATTGAGAGTATTGTTAATTCCTGAGAAAGCTTCAGAAATAGATATGAATATAAAAATATGCTTTGACGACGGTGAAACCGTAACTTATTCAATCAGAAATTCAATTGCGTTAGTCAGGGAAGCTAAAGATGTAGATTTAAGCATTTCATTGAGTAAAGATTCGTGGTTCGATGTCTTAAGTGGCAAAAAAACTTTATCCGAATTAATGCTTGAGAAAACTACTAGCACTAAACACGAAAAAGAAATTAAAAAATTCTTTTCATGTTTCGATTTACTTAGCTTGATGAGTTAAAAGTGTCCAATAAAACTTTATTTTTTCTACTTACTATATTTTTTTCTCCTCTTTTTAGCGAAGAAATGATCATTGGAAAAAAAATTATTCAACCAGGTATTGAGTTAATTTTTGAGGGCGCTCCAAAAGATATAATTTTTCCAAAAAACTTACATTTAGCTGAAAAAGATACTGATATACATATAGAAATGCTTGCTCAATGGACCGATGATAATAGTGCCTCAGCTCCAGCAAAAAGTTTTGTTGCTTATCTTAATGTTTCAGCAGAAATCAAAAGTAAAAATGGATCTTCAAAAAAGATTAAATTAACCCCACACCTTAATTTAATTGATAACTTACATTATGCTCAAAATATAAAGCTTCCGGGTAAAATCGATGACTTATATGATATTACTTTTACAATTTCACCTCCCGAAAAAGAAGATTTAGGTATTCACTATGATTGGAATTCAAAATTTGGAGGATTAATGAAAAAGACCTCTTTTACTTTTAGAAATTTAGATTTTAAGAAAATTGCCCTAAAATCAAGAAGATAATATGAAAAGATTAAATCCTCAAACAGGCAAACCTTTTGAAATTGGCGATGAAAGACCTTCCTCAGATATTCAAGATGGAAAAGTTTTCGGGGGATATTACACTTCTTTGTATAAAGAGAGACCTGTAAAAGGAGATTTTTTTGAAGAGTTTTGGGTTGAAAAAACTAATTTAGATTCGTGAAAATAGAATTACATGAAAAGAATAAATCTTTTGTCTGGCAAGCAAAGAAACCCCCATTTACCTTCCTTTCTAAAGTGCAAGTTCAACATTATGACGAGCTAGGATTTTTTTTATTAAAAGATGTTTTTTTACAAGAAGAAATTAACCAAGTTCTAAATGAAATAGATCCTTTTGAAGAAAAAGTAACAGAAGATTTGCGTCAACACAAAGATGGCAAGTTTTTAATTTCCAGAGCTGACGATATTACATTCACCACTCATCTAGTTCTGCACTCAAAATTTCTTAAATCCTTTGCAAGGCATAGAGTTTTTAAAGGTTTGTGTCAGGATTTAATCGGCGGTGGCGCAAGATTATATTGGGATCAAGCGGTTTACAAGAAATCAGATACTCAAGAAGATTTTCCCTGGCATCAAGATAATGGCTATACTTTTGTTAGTCCTCAAGACTATTTAACTTGTTGGATTCCTCTGACTGATACTGACGAAACCAATGGCTGTCCATGGGTAATTCCAAAATTACATAAAATGGGAACGCTTAAGCATGATGTCACTGATCTAGGTTACAAAATAAAGCTTGATGATTCAAAAGCTATACCGGTTCCAGCTAGAGCAGGCGATATCGTCGTATTTTCCTCATTGACCCCTCATTGCACTGGACCAAACAAAACTGAAATAACAAGAAAATCATATATTCTCCAATATGCTCCTAATGGCGCTGTTAGATATCCACCTTTCTCTGATAAAGAAGAAGCTAATAACCCTGATAGGCAGTTTTTTGTAACTTAAAAATATTAGTCTTCTATAAGGCCAAACTCTTTTGCGCTCTCAGCAGCTGATTTGACAGCTTCTTTTGCAGATCTTGGATTCCAGCCTAATAAATTTCTTGCTTGTGAGGAGTCCATATTTCTTTCTTTGCCTAAACCTTCAGCAATCATTTTAAGCGCAGGCAGGAAAAGTGCTAGAAGCTTTATTAGCCAGTTAGGCGCAACCCTTTTTGGAATTTTTGAAGCAGATTCTGGAAAAATCTTAGAAAGATATTCATTTTGCTCTTTCATGAACATATTTTCTGCAGAACAAACAAATCTTTTACCTGCCGCTTCAGGTTTCGTCATAGCTAATA
This sequence comes from uncultured SAR86 cluster bacterium, assembly GCA_902514645.1. Taxonomy (GTDB): domain Bacteria; phylum Pseudomonadota; class Gammaproteobacteria; order Magnimaribacterales; family AG-339-G14; genus MEDG-81. Next base: position 29,986 of record CABXRO010000004.1, on the reverse strand, counting down.
ATTCAAGTGATGCGACATCTCTTACATCAACAACACCCATATCCCAATTTGGAACAATTGGATATTTGCCATTCATCATATCTAAAATTGCACCCACACTTACTCCAAAGTCTTCCTCTAAAATTGGGCCAAAAACCATCGCGGGCAAGACTGAAGAAATTTCCATGCCAGAAGTATCTTTTTTTATGAACTCCCAAGCAGCCTTTTCTGCTAAGGTTTTTGATTTGGCATAAATATTCGTAGTTTTGCTTTCTGGATTGGTCCAATCCTCTTCATTAAAGACACCTTGTTTGTCTGTGCCATACATTATTGCAGCAACAGAAGAGGTAATGACTACTCTTTTAACCCCTGCTTTTGAAGCGGCATTAAGAACTCTAAGAGTACCTTCAACGGCAGGCTTAACCATTTCATTTTCATCTTTAGGAAGTTGCATAGCAATTGGCGATGCAACATGGAGAACATAATCACATCCTGAAACTGCTTCGTCCCAGCCTTCATCGGATGATAAATCTGCTACTTGCCAGTCTACCGAAAGATCTGATTTTCCTTCGTGTTTTTCTAAACCGCTTAAAAGCGTTTGGTTAAGTTTATTAGTTCTAGATAAGTCTCTTACTGTCGCTTTTATGTTGTAACCCGCTGCAGCAAGTTGAATAATGCAATGAGACGCAATAAATCCTGAACCACCCGTTACTAGCACTGTTTCTCTATTTTCCATATCTAATCAATAATAAGTTTAAAAAAATATTTCTTATTTAATCTAGAATACCCTATAAAAGAAATTTAAAAAATATATGACTGACAAAGAGTATTGGAAAGCAAACATAAGACTATTAATTATTCTCTTATCAATCTGGCTGATGATTTGGTTTGGATTTGGAATAATTCTTTCAGATTTTTTAGATCAATTTTCAATAGGCGGATTTAAATTAGGATTTTGGTTCGCTCAGCAAGGAAGTATTTATGGATTTGTAATCCTCATTTTTGCATATGTCTTTGCCATGAATCACATTGAAAAAAAACTAAACGATAATAAAGAGAAAAAAAATTGAGTGCCCAAGCATTAACTTATTTTTTTGTTGGACTTTCTTTTATGCTCTACATTGCTATTGCTATTTGGTCGCGAGCAGAATCTACAAATGATTTTTATGTTGCTGGAAAAGGCGTAAACCCAGTTGCCAATGGAATGGCAACTGCAGCCGATTGGATGTCAGCATCATCTTTCATTTCTATGGCAGGTCTGATTTCTTTTCTCGGCAAAGATGGCGCAGTTTATTTGATGGGCTGGACTGGAGGATATGTTTTACTGGCTTTATTGTTGGCACCGTATTTAAGGAAATTTGGTCAATATACTGTTCCAGATTTCATAGGCACTCGTTATTACTCAAAAACTGCTCGTCTCGTTGCAGTACTTTGTTTAATTTTTATTTCTTTCACGTATGTTGCAGGACAAATGAGAGGGGTAGGAATAGTCTTTTCAAGGTTTTTGGAAGTAGAGATAAATATTGGGGTAATCATTGGAATGATTGTTGTTTTTTTCTATGCAGTACTCGGCGGAATGAAAGGAATCACCTATACTCAAGTTGCTCAGTACTGTGTGATGATTTTTGCCTACCTTGTTCCGGCAATATTCATTTCGATTTTGATAACTGGAAATCCTGTTCCTCAATTGGGATTCGGAGATACTTTAGTAAACAGTTCCACCTATCTTTTGGATAAATTGGATCAGCTTTCAGTAGATTTAGGCTTTAACGCATACACTGAAAGCACTAAATCTAATATTGATATTTTTTGTATCACTGCTGCTTTAATGTTTGGTACAGCTGGATTACCACATGTCATTGTAAGATTTTTCACTGTGCCAAAAGTTAGTGATGCTCGAAAGTCAGCCGGGTATGCTCTTATATGTATAGCTATTTTGTATACAACTGCGCCTGCGGTGGCTGCTTTTTCAAGAGTAAACTTCATTGAATCCATTCAAGAAAAAAGTTATCTAGATTCGCCGGATTGGTTTAAGAATTGGGAGAATATAGGCCTGATTGCTTGGAAAGATAAAAACGAAGATGGGTTGGTAAATTACTCAGCTGGGAAGGCATTTGGAGAGGGTCGTCCAGATTTTCTAGATTCGAGAGGATCACAGGGAGAGAGAAAAATAAAAAATCCTATTACGAAAGATAACGATAATGAGGTTTACATCGATCAAGATATTATGGTGCTAGCTAATCCTGAGATTGCAAAATTACCTGCGTGGGTAATGGCTTTAGTAGCAGCTGGAGGTTTAGCTGCTGCCTTATCTACAGCAGCTGGCTTACTTCTAGTAATATCCTCATCGATTTCCCACGATTTATTAAAGAAAACTTTTATGCCCAAAATTAACGAAAGACAGGAGCTATTTTATGCAAGATGTTCAGCAGCAATTGCAATTTTTATAGCGGGACTTTTTGGAATCTACCCTCCTGGTTTTGTAGCTCAAGTTGTTGCATTTGCTTTTGGCTTGGCAGCCTCCACAATATTTCCAGCTATATTTTTAGGAATTTTTTTCAAGAGAATAAACAAGGAAGGAGCTATCTTTGGCATGTTAGGCGGTTTGTTATTCACGTCTAGCTATATCATTTTCTTTAAATTTATATCTCCCGAATTGAATAATTCTGATAATTGGTTATTTGGCATCTCACCTGAAGGAATCGGTTTTTTAGGCATGTTTGTTAATTTAATAATAGCTGTTTTTGGTTCGGCTTTTTCTTCTAAACCGCCATTTGAAGTAGAGAAAATGGTAGATCAAATAAGGCTTCCTTAAATATGATTAAATTTTTCACTTTAATTTCTTTTTTACTCATTTCGCCAGCATTTTTTTCTGATTATCAAGACAAAAACTATCAAGCTCGCCTTCAAGAAGTTATGAAGGCTAGAAAGTTAATGGATAAAAAAAGAGAAAGAGACAAAATCAATGATTTAGCACAAGAATTAGCTCAAGAAATTTTAATTATAGACACTCATTTAGATACTCCAATTCAATTATATATGCAGCAAAATAAAAACGGATCATATGAAGATATTACTAAAGCATCATCTTTACACTTTGATTTCGACCGCGCTGTAAGCGGAGGTCTAAATGTACCTTTTTTTGTTATATTCACTCCTCCTTCTGCAGAAGAAAAAGGTACAGCATTTAAGATGGCTAAGGATCTAATTGAGATCTTAGAAGACATTATGAATAAAAATCCAGAAAAATTTAGACTGGTTAAATCACCGGAAGAAATTAAAAATGAAAAGAATATTATGCAGGTTGTTTATGGTATGGAAAATGGAGCACCAATTGAAAGCAAGCTTTCGAATATAAAATTATTCTCCGATATGGGTATTAACTATATTACTCTCGCGCACTCGAAAAGCAATCACATTTCAGATTCCTCATATGATGAGAATAAAAACTGGGGCGGCTTAAGCCCTTTCGGAAGAAAGGTAGTCGCTGAGATGAATAAACAGGGAGTGATGATTGATATCAGTCATGTTTCCGATGCAGCATTCTATGAAGTTCTTAGATTAACCAAAACTCCGGTCATTGCTTCACACAGCTCACTAAGACATTTTGTTCCAGGATTTGAAAGAAATGTTTCGGATGACATGTTACGAGAACTAGCAAAAAACGGAGGAGTCATTCAAATTTGCTTTGGATCAGAATTCATTGCTGAAAAGAAAAAATATCCTAATCTGGTCGTGACTGTTAAAGATGTTGCAGATCATATTGATCGAGTAAAAAAACTTGTAGGGATAGATCACGTAGGTATAGGTTCAGATTATGATGGCTGGCGAAACTTCCCTGTTGGCTTAGAAGATACTTCAACTTATCCAAATTTGATTAGAGAACTATTGAATAGAGATTACACTAAAGACGAAATCGAAAAAGTTTTTGGCGGAAATCTATTGAGGGTTTGGCGAGAAGTAAAAAAATTCTCTGAGTCTTGAAAGCAAATTTATATTTGTTATATTTAAAGGGGTTTTTTTCAAGGAGAGAAAAATTAAAAGTCTGGTCCAAATCACAATCATCCTACTTCTTTTATCTTGCGGAGGTGGTGGAGGATCTACACCTGCTCCTGCTCCACAAATTGATGATACCCCTCCAGCAACTCCGGAAAACATCCCACCCGTTTATTCTTATTATAATAGCCAAGACTACAATGTTGCTTCGGAGCAATTCGTGCTAGGAACCGGTTCTTTCGCATCAGTAACCCAAATTCAGAATCAATTATCAGAAGATGCTCAAGCTTTTCATATTCGCCAGAATACTAATCTTGACCCTTTGTGTTTAATGGCAAGCACTTCTGCATCTTACAATCGCGCTGTTCTAAATCCTCTTAATATTGAGTATTCTATTTCTTTTGGCGCACAAAACGGATTTGATACTTGTGGAAATACTGGCCAAGGTGCAGATGTTTCCTCTTCTGCAATGACTTTAAATCTTTCTAATATTACTCCTTTCCCTCCTTTTGAAGCTGCAGAAACGGATTATTCTTTTCCAGGCTCTCAATCTGCAAATTTTGGATTTTCAGCACAAGTTTGGGGGATAGAAGATACCAATTCCTCACTCGAAGCTGTTTTTGTAAAGACTGGCATAAGCGAGAGAACAAACCCATCTTATATTAGTGTTCTTGCGGGTACCCAGTATTCGGGAGCTGACTTATATGAGATGAACTATGCAGATTCATGTAATGCCTTTTTTGATGCAAACAATAATCTCTTAGCGTGTGAGACTGTTACACTAGACAACAATTATGATGCAGACATATTTGGACATATATATGGATGGAAAACTGTTTCAGCAGACATGCCAGCAAACGGTTCTTCTTCTTATAGAGGCACTTTAATAGGTATTGGCATTTATGGAATTAATAATTTTTTAAATCTAGATATCGGTGCCTCTACAACTACCAATTGCGGAATAAATTCTCCTGCATATACGGATTGTTCTCATACCTATATTTATTCAGTATCAGACCAACAGTTAATAAGTGTAGACTTTGCAGCTAAAACCATTTCAGGAACTATCTCGCTACAAAATCATTACACGATTAGTTCTTTAAATAATACCGGCATAACCCAATTAACTATTGAGAATGCTAATGCTTACTACACTCCATTACATCCACCTGTTCAAAATTTTTCGATTACAGGCACGATTAGTGAAAACTCTTTTTCTGGGACGATATCCAATGCCCATTTTGCAGGAGAAATAATTGGATATTTTTACGGACCTCAAGCAAAAGAAATAAGTGCAATTATTAGAATTCTAGGAGTAGTGGGAGGTGACTATGAAAATAGCGGCGCTTGGAGCCTCATAGTTTTTAATGGCTTGAAATTGTAAAAAGTTATAAACCAAAATCTCATTTCCGTCATTGTCATCATGAAATGATTAAAGCTACTAATCAGGAGTAAACATCTGCTATATTTAATACCCAAATTTTTTTAAGGAGAAAAAAATGATAAAAAAATATACGCATCTAGCATTTGCATTCTTATTGTCTTTTGCCTTAGTTTCTGAAGAAACAGGCAGACACGAAATGCATGCTTTTTATTTCATGCAAGTATCTAATCCCCCTGCAATTGTTGGAGCGATAGATAAATTTGCATCCTCGGAATGTGGGAAAAAATTTCCTGCTGATATGACCCTAATGGCAGAAACCATAAACGGGTCCTCGCCGGCAACACATTTTCTAATCTTATCTTTTGAAACCAGAGCCGATTTTCAAAAAGCGGGACAACTAGCGAATTCTTGCTCTGAAGCGGCTGCGATGCTTCAATCAATGGCATCTTCGTCAAGTCAGGTGAGAAATTCTTTAAACCTACCTGTTGCTGAGTTTGGAGATTGGACTAAGGACTCTATCTTTTTAAGGTATGACGTGACTATAAAAAATGAGACAGCTTACATTGATGCCTGGACAGAGATGATGGATTCATTATCAGCACAAGGTTCAGCAAATGGTTCATACGGAATTAACCGCGCTTTTGCCGGAAACGATCAGTCAACGCATTTTGTCTACATTGGCGCCTCTGATTTTGATTCTTTAACTGCCAATCAACAGACCTTAACTACTTCCCCAGATTTTGCTAAATTTTCAAGAAAGGTAGGAAATAATAGAAAAGTTATCAATACCTCTGTTGTCATTCCTGTAAAAGGATGGCCAAAACAATAGTTAGGGGATTTTTTTCATAAATATAAACTCAAAAAAAGGCGGGATTAACCCGCCTTTTTTTATCCTAAAATAGTTTTTTTAATAAAATCTATTTCCTTTTCATCGTAAGGAGTGCCATCAATTCTATAGATGTCATGGAACCATTCTTTGGGTTCCGGTATCCCTTCATTATTATTTAAAAAATCTCCATTCTCTTTCTTTTTTTGCAATTCTAAAATCGTAGACCAACCAAAATGCGTTTGGCTTTTCCCTGCTACAAAACCCCAGTTATAACCACCGACATTTTCTTTTTTAAATATGGGAAGTGAGAATTCAAAAGTTGTACCAAATTCTCTTGCCATATATTCGGTACACAACAAAGGTCTTCCAAATTCTTTAAGTCTTACAATAGTCGGTTCTAGTTTCTCCGCTTCATAAGTATGGAAGGTTATTACATCTGAATTTTCACCATTGAGTTTCAAGATCTCATCACCGATGGCGCCATCCAAACACGAAGTTAGAGGTTGAGAAGGTCTAACTTCATGAGCCCATTCCCAAGTATATTGAAGTAGCTTTAGAGCTTTATCGCCAATACCAAATTGACCTGGTTCATTATAAATATCCCAAATTAAAATTCTTTCATCACTTGAATACTCTTTGAGTACGCCTTGGACAAATTCTTTTAACCTATTTAATTCCTTTGTATCAATTTTTTCCTCATCAACTTGTTTCACCAATTCCATACCAGGACTTTGCTTCCAACCAGAGTTATGAACTCCTTTGACAGGTAAGGGCTGCTTGCCGAGTTTTGGATAGGGCCTATGACAATCGTCAAAAAGTACAATAATTGGCCTTATATTCCTTTTGTCACAAATATCTAAAAATTTTTCAAAGGTTTTTCTAAATTTATCTTTTTCAGACCAAAGCAAGTCATGCAAATAGACTCTCAATGAATTAAATCCTAGCTCTTTTGCCCAATCTAGCTCTCTTTCTATGGTCTTATCATCAAAAGTATTGCCTTGAAACATCTCCAGTTGATTGATTGCCGAACTTGGTAAAAAGTTACAACCAACTAGCCATGGCTGCTCTTTGTACCAATTGTTTGCTTCTTCTTTTGACCACTTCATTTGTCTAAGTTTAATAAATCAAAATGACAATTGAAAACATATAACAGCCACACACTCCTGAAGTTAGATTTTTTCTGAGCTTCAAGTAGTCAGGATTGGTAAATTGAGGATTAATTTTGGACTCTAAGAGGTAGAAAAGAAAAAATAAGAAAAATAATAAAGTCATTGCATAAATGAGATCTATCCAGGCCAATAAAATTGCTCCAAATCCTAAAAGCGAAAAGATTATGGCTGAGATTAAATTTCTTGGATTCGCTGAGTCAATACCCCAAATGATTCCTGATAAAAAAGAAATTATTATTCCTCCATATACAATTAGTAATTGAAAAGAAATTTCTTCGTAAAATTCTCCAAAAATCCAAGGCAGGATCGTAAGGGCTGCAAAGGGCAGAAAGCCTAAATACCCTAATGTGATTTTAGTTTGCATTTATCCATGAGCCATTTTAAGTAGGGTCATGAAAAGTATACCTGTTCCAATAACACCAGCGATAAGTATTATTAGGTCAACAACAAATACTTGAAAAAGCTTTAACCAAGATCTTTCTTTTCCTTCTTTGATATCCTGCAATAAATATATAAAAGCAGTGATTTTAAAAAGCACAAAAGCAGTTATGAAAGTTATTCCGCCTAAAATAAATATCCCAGAATTCATATTGGATTATATGCGTCTAGAGTTTGTATCCAGACTGACCGTGCTCAGCAACATCTAAACCTTCTTCTTGAGAATCATCAGAAACTCTCAAACCAAAAATAGATCTAGTGATAAGCAATAGAATCACTGAGCCAGCCAAGGTAAATAAACCAACACTGACTGCTCCAATTAGCTGTGTCGCCATTAAATCACTAAAACTTGAACCTTCGTCATATCCTATCCCGCCGTAATTTTCTGCGGTTAAAAATGGAATAAGCAAAATTCCTAACAACCCACCAATTCCGTGAACGGCAAAAACATCTAGTGAGTCATCTATATTAAAAGTTTCCTTAACGATGTTGACCATGTAATAACAAACTCCACCGGCAATTAACCCTATGACTAAGCCACCCATCGGACCTACTGAGCCACTTGCTGGAGTGATAGAAGCTAAACCTGCAATACAACCTGTAACTGCTCCTACTAAAGAAGACTTTCCAAATTTAATTTTCTCAATAACAATCCAAACAATTGTTGCCGTAGCAGCTGAGATATGTGTTACTAAAATTGCCATCCCGGCATCTCCATTTGCTGCTAGAGCACTTCCGCCATTAAAGCCAAACCAACCCACCCATAACATACATGCACCCATCATCGTAAGTCCTGGATTGTGAGGAGGTTGAACAGAATTTGGGAATCCATCTCTTGGACCTAAGAAATAGGCTATCACTAGAGCTGTTATTCCTGCGGTAAGGTGAACTACTAAACCGCCGGCAAAGTCTCTTAACCCCATCTCATATAGCCAGCCTCCTTCTGCCCAAATCCAATGAACTACAGGTGCATAAATTAAAATGACCCATAACAAAGAGAAGACAGCAACAAAACTAAATTTGATTCTTTCAGGATAAGCTCCAACAATCAAAGCTGGTGTAATGATGGCAAAAGTCATTTGGAACATGAAAAAAACACTTTCTGGAATATCTCCAGACATGCTTTCCCTAGATAGATTTGCTAAAAATAGATTTCCCAGATCTCCAAAATAAGGCGCATCACCGCTAAAAGCTATACTATAAGCTATCACCAACCAAGCAAGAGAGCTTATACATGCAATCGTAAAACAATGCATTAAGACTGAAAGAATGTTGCTTGCTCTTACAAGACCTGCATAAAAAAGCGCAAGTCCAGGCAAAGTCATAAATAAAACCAGCGCAGTGGAGGTTATAATCCAAGCGGTATTACCAGTATCCATAAAATCCCCTTAAGTATGTAGTTGAAAAACTTTAACAAAAACTTTGTAATACTTTAAGTCTAAATTAGTGCAATAAATGCACTACAAAGACGCAGTTAGGAGCTTTCTGGATACCTTGATAAAATTTGAGTAACTATTTCATCAGCCAATTCTTGAGTATCAAGGGATGTTATGTTTATTCGCATATTCGCATACCAAACCACCTTGTCCAATTCTTGGTCAAAAAACTTTACAGATAAATAATTAATAGGGGGGTGATCATTCGCGTAAAAACGGTATGAGAAAGGATCATTTCTAAAGCCATAAAAGAAGTGTGATGAATTTATTTGCTTAAACCGCTCTTTCTCTTTCACCGAAAAGCTAATTTTTAAAGATGATTTATCACTTTGATGCAAACCAAGCTGCGCAAGAGACGAAGTTAAGGCTTTGGCAACTCTATTTATTCTGATAGGGTTTTCTTCTTCATCAGACCCAACTTTAAATGGATCAGGTTTGAAAATTTGGAAGTTTTTGTATTTAGCTGCAGAAAAGGATTCGTCTGAATCCACTCTGATTACAAACCCAGAAGCACAAGATGTAAGCAGTAATATAATAACCAGTCTAGCTAACACAAATTAATTATAACTTTGTTAAGATAATCAGAGAAATTTTTTAAGGAGAGAAAATGAAAAAAATAATTATATTACTTATAGTACTAACTTCTTCTGCAAGTTTTACTTCCCCAACTTGGATTGAATTTTTGATAAAAGTTGATAATCCGCAAAATGCTTTAAAAATTGTAGCTGCTACAGATAAGTTCATGGCATCTGATTTTGTTAAAAATAATTTTAAAGGATCTTTGCATTTAAACTCCATCATAGCCGGAGGAAAAATTGAAGAAACTCATTCTTTTGTGATTCTTCAACCAAGCCTAGCAGAACATGAAATTTGGATGGCAAAAGTTAGCGATCCAAATAATGAGGAATTTAGAAAGTTTAGCTCAGTAATAAATGCTAACTCGGATGGAATGGGGACTCGAATTAATACATTTATTCAAACTTATGGAACACCAACAAATAAAGATACTGTTTGGGCAATCTATCCATTCAGAACCAAACAATCTAATGTAGAAGCGATCATAGATGCCACTGAAGATTTAGATAAAGCCATTGAAGGCTCCTTTCCAGGACAATTTGGCCTTTCGGAAAGAATGGCAGGAGGCGGTATGCAAACTCACTTGTACACCGTAGGTTTTGAGTCGTTAACCGAAATGGAACAATGGGAAGACTCAGCTCCTAGAGACGCCGGAGTTTCTCCATTCGATAAAGAGATGGATAAATTAGTTGAGTGGCATGAGCGCGAAATAGTTAGAAACATTAGAGTCTATGACTCTGCCATGACTCTTCAGGACTTTGTTGAATAATATGAAAATAATTTATTTATCTTTATCAGTTCTTCTTGTTTTCTTTGCCTGCAGTTCTTCTGAAGGTGAAATGGAAGTTTCATTTTCAAATCTTGGTTCAGAAGATTATCCTCAAATGTTTTATATGGAGTATGTTCCTTGTCAGGAGGGGGTTTATTACACAGCAGAAAACTTTAGAAATGAAGTCTTGCCAGATTGGCAAGATCTACTAGTAGAAGTGAACTCACCTTTAGTATCTGCTTATGGTATTCAGCATTTCGAAAGATTGGCTGAAGATCAAGAAGATGGTTTTTGGCAATTAATTTGGAATACAAAAGCTGAGGCTGAGGCTGCTTGGGAAATCTGGAATACAAACGAAAATGTAACTGCTTGGACTGAAGATACAGCTGAAATCCTATCTTGCGATGGCGAAAATAGATTTTCTTTTGATGCCTACATTGCCAGGTCAAATGATACTTTTGGTGAATTTGAAGCCGAGAATTTTGTTTCTGAATACATTCAATGCTTATACAAAGATGGAAAAGAAGGTGAAGATCTTCGAGAGGTGATAAATCAACTTGAGACCTTTCTGGACAGCGCTCAATCACTTCCTGGCCCTTTCAGTTATGTAATTTTGGGCCCTGACTATGAAACAGATGAAGTAGATTTTTTTTGGGGAAACTTTTATCAATCTGAACAGGCAAGGCAAGCTTTCGATGCAGAGTGGCAAAACTTAAATCCAGAAGTTGAGGATAATTGGAATATGGTTTCAGATTGTCTTGAACCTAGATATTACAATTCAGCAGAAGTGCCAATGAGTTGAAAATTTAATCAACATTCTTTAAAAGCTCTAAGCAACCATAAATTCCAGGCTCATCCTCTTTTAAGAGGATGACTTGGACTTTTTCTATTAAGTGAGAATATTTAGGATTCATTCCAGAGCTAAAATACTTATGTACTGAGCCCAGCATCGGCTCTAGAGAATTCAAGATGGCTCCTCCTAGAATTACTTTCTCAATTGAAAATGTTAAAACTAGATCATCAATGATAGAAATTAGAGTTTTCAGAAAATTATCTAAGATATAGAATTCATTTTCACTTCCGTTTAAAGCTAAATTAATTATTTCTACCGAAGAAAGTTTTTTTTGAAATTTCTCTTCATAAAGTAGCTCAATACCTGGACCGCTCAGAATACTTTCAAGAGAAGAAAATTTTTTACTGCTATTCAACTCAAAGTTTTTTAACATCCCAGCTGTCGAACTTAAGACATTGCCGAATTCAGTTGAAATAACCTGATTGTTGATTATCAATGTAACTCCAAGACCAGTCCCAGGCCCTATCAATAAAATATTTTTATTAGAAGGAGTTCCTTCTTTAATGGTCATTAAAGATTTTGGTTTTAATTGATTTAAAGAATGAGCTACTGCCTCCCAGTCATTTAATAGAAAGCATTTTTTTAATTTAAGCTTATTTTCCAATTCAGTAGCATCGACGATAAGCTTTCTATTAGTTAGTTTTATTGATTTTTTTTCCTTAGGTCCAGCAGCAGCTATAACAAGATAATCAATATTTCCCTTTTCTTCTGTTAATTTTAAGAGATACGGTATGAAATCTTCGTCAGAGATTTTTTTTTTAATAATACTGGATAATTTATTTTTTGTGAAAAATGCATGTCTGACGTTTGTACCGCCTAGATCAACTAAAAGGGCGTTTTTCATTCTTTATCTTTGTAATACCTTCGGAAAATATGACTTCCGACGGCTACAAAGATAAACCACACAGATGAGAACGTAAAGAAAAATACGTTTGCTAGAAAAGTTGGATCGTCCATAAAAGAAGCCTATTAAGTCAAAATTAACTTTGCATTGAAAGTGGGTAGTGATTTTTATTCTATAAATATTACAATGTTAAGATGAAATTTTACCCACCTCATTACTTGTTAGCCCTTTCTTTATGTATGTTTTCTACTTGGCTTTTTAGTGAAGCGTCATTACAGACTTTTCCTCTAATATTAGTAGGACTAAGTTTAATCGGATTAGGTTTTTTATTAGCTTTCAATTCAATTTCAAGATTTTTAAGAGCAAAAACTGGAGTTGTTCCTTTTAGCGAGTCCACAAGTTTAATTACTGAGGGTTTCTATAAATACACCAGAAATCCAATGTATTTGGGTATGAATTTTTTTTTACTGGGCTTGTTAATTATCTTAAATAATCCGATTAATTTAGTCTTTCTGATTATTTTTTTCTTTATTGTAAGAAATCTATTTGTAATTAAAGAGGAAGTTCAGATGGAGGAAACATTCGGCGAGGAGTATTTATTATATAAAGGCAAAGTAAGACGCTGGCTTTAAAATAGCTATAAACTCTTTTTGGTAACAATAGTTTTTAATAGATCTTTTTGGCCAAAAAAGATACTCAATTCTTGAAAAAAATGTTCTGGATTAATGCCACATGCTTCAGGCGCTAGAACTCCCGATTTACTTAACTTTCCATTTATTAACATTTTTAGCCCACATGCAAGGGGGTATCCAGTTGCTTCTCCCATAGACATTTTTTCAAGTGTATCGTTTGTCTCATCCAACGAAACAGCAACACTAGTTTCTACGCCATTTTTCAAACCCTGAGCCAAGCCATAAACTCCTGGAAGAGAGCTCACTACGTCTTTGGGAGAACTTGAATCTCTCTTTTCAAGCCATTCTAAAATTCTTGCGGCAGTTTTTTTTGGCAAAAGTTTGATCTCTATAAAGAACCTCAGCAGTTTGAAAATAAATCTAAAACTCGTATCTTCGCCATGCATCAAATTCAAGCTTTCTGAAATTTCAGGATAATGATGCGGAAAAGTTACAGCCTCTGGGTGACCAAATATACTGGCTCTGAAATCTCCTAGTTCCGGATATTTGATTTCAACTCTTTTTAAAGGTCTGACCATTTTAAATTCATTATTAGTAAATACTTTAACCTTACCAACCATCTGTTCAATGCCATGAAGCATAGCCGCATTGACGTCTGACTGAGAGCTTTCTTCTTCTGGTTGTGCCGATGAAATATCCCATCCGGTAAAAACTTTTTCAATTTCATCTAATTCAGACATTGCTCTTAAAGCAAGAAAATTTGTTATTCCAGGACTTGCACCAAGACCAATAATTGCCGTTTTATTTTTTTCTCTAGCTAACTGGTTCAAGGTAAACATTTTCTCTGTAGGTTCCCAATCATCGCAAATGTCTAAGTAGTGGCAATTTTCTTCTAAAGCAGCTTTTAAAATTGGATAAGCAAATTTAAAGAATGGTCCGGTAAGGTTAAGAACTACATCATGGCCAGCTAAGACATTTTTCAACATTTCTCTATCTAGTACATCCAGACCAACGCCAGTTATTTTGTTGTTTTTAAAAGAGGTAGCAAATTCTTTAACTGCTTTTGCATTTAAATCAGCAATAGTAATTAGACTTATACCTTCAATAGAACTTATCGCTCTTGAAGTGAATCTTCCCATTCCACCACTTCCTCCTAAAACTAAAACCCTCATAGGTTATTATTAAACACGAGCAATACTTTTTTTAAAAGTTTTTGAAAACTAATAACTTTTAAAGTTAAGATCTATAATGAATTTTAAAGAGGGAGAAAATTATAATGACTAATAAAATCACAGAAGATCCAAGAATAGATCCAAGAATCAAAGAACAATGGAAAGATATAAACTTTCCTGAGGTATTGGTTGAAAGCACTTCTAGGGAAGAAATGCTTGCTAAGGTTGATACTGAAGAAGGAAAAATAGAACTCATGATGTATGAAGCTATTTTTAATGATCCTGCCCTAGATGAAGTAATTTCATCTAATGGGCTCAAAAACGAAACTATTGAGGTCGATTCGCAACCAGACGGCAATAAAATAAAACTTCTAAATATTCGTCCTGACAACGAGGATATTCTCCCTTGTGTTTATTACATTCATGGAGGCGGTATGGAGATCGGTTCTTGTTTTTATAAGTTGTATCAAGCCTTTGGTAGGCTGATAGCTCACCAGAATGTTTCAGTAATTATGGTAGATTTTAGAAACGCCAGAGTGCCATCTTCGGCACCTGAAGTGGCTCCTTTTCCAGCAGGCCTAAATGATTGTATTTCTGGTTTTGATTACATCAAAACCAATGCAAAAAAACTTAATATTGATTCGGAAAGAATTGTTATTTCAGGAGAAAGTGGTGGAGGAAACTTAACTCTTGCAACGGGGATGAAATTATCTCAACAAGGCAGGTCCAATGAAGTTAAAGGTCTATATGCCTTATGTCCTTACATAGCAGGAATTTGGCCATTACCGGAAAATCCTTCTTCTACAGAAAATAACGGCATAATGCTTGACTTACACAATGATCATGGCGCTGTTGTTTATGGTATTGAAGAATGGGAAAAGCGAAATCCATTAGCTTGGCCAGGTTTTGCAAAAGAGGAAGATGTAAAAGACTTACCCAAAACTTTTATTAGCGTAAATGAGTGTGACCCTTTAAGAGATGAAGGCATAAATTTTTATAGATTGCTTAGAAGAGCGAATGTTGAAGCCCAATGCAGGGTACTTTCAGGAACTATTCATGGGACAGATACCATGGTGCTTTCTTGTCCAGAAGTTAGTTTAGAAACAGCAAGAAGTATTGCAGCTTTTTGTAGTGATTAGTTAAAAAATATTTACCAACCAGATTAGTAAATAGTGCCCTATGAATCCATAGAGACTTATTGCAATAATGGGCTTGTTGGAAAGCCCGTTTTCTTTATTAAATAAAATGGCATAGATAAAGAGCGGAATGTAGAAGAACAAGGAACTTACCATTCCTGGACTAAAAATATTTTGTGCTGTTGAAATACCAATATGAAAGCTTGCGTTTGCCATTGTAAGAGCATTATTGAAAAGAAAAAATATTCCAAATATTGTTTTAGATCTCGCTCTAGATATGATCAAAGCTGGCAAGAGAATTACATAAGGAGTTAGGTTTAGCAAAGTAACTTCCATTGGTGAAATATTCATTGCATTTCTATACGCCCAATTTAAAAAATGGTAGTAATCACCAAATAAAAGAGGGGATAAAACGTATTCTTCAAACTGATGAGCAGAAAGTGCTAACAAAGGCAAAAGGGCAAGCAGATACTTACTCTTAGCTCGATAAAGATAAATACAAATTCCTAAAAAAATAAAAAAAGAAATTGTAAAAAAGTTTTGCATCAGCAAAACTAGAGGCGCATTAAACGTAGGGTTCATTAGGCCACAATACCCCAAATTCTTGTCATAAACCAAAAACAACCCATTCCGCCAATTCCATAGGTTACAAGACTTCGAAATAGGTTTTTAAGATCAACTTTATTAAGCAAGAAAATAATAATTCCCACAACAGGAATAATCATAAGCTGACCAATCTCAATGCCTATGTTGAAGAATAATAAAGATAGGAAAAGTTGATCATTTGCTATTCCGATCTCAGATAATGCTCCAGCAAAACCAAATCCATGTAAGAGGCCAAAGCCAAAAGCCATCAACCATGGTCTTTTTACTTCAGACTCTGCCTTAGTTAATTCGTATGCCAAATAAATAATTGTTAATGCAATTAGAGCTTCAGTACTCGCTGAAGGAAGTTTAAATATATTCAAGACAGAAATTGCTAGGGTAATACTATGCGCCAAAGTAAATGCTGTTATTGTCTTAAACAACGGTATAAATCCTGAAATTAAAAAAATAAGTCCCAAAACAAATACGATGTGGTCAATTCCACCGAGCAAATGTTCCACCCCCAAATAAAAATAACCAGTTGGATAAACTTGTTTATCTTCGGGAATGACTATTTCTGGAGCTTTGAGATTCATCAAACCTTCAAATCTATCTCCATTGAAATGATTTACCGTCACCAAGGCATCATTAAGAATGCTCAGACCACTTACTTGAATTGCTTTTCCTTTTAGCGATTCAGAACATTTCAAATTTATTTTTTCAGAGATGTATTTCCCCTGCCTAAAGGGAAGGTCTTTCTCGATTTCACAAATTTCAGGAAAAGTAAGCTCGGGAGAAGTACCAAGATTTTTTATTGGCGTCATCCAAAGGGCTTCGTATTCAAGCTCTTTTGTTTCATCTACTAATAAATGGGCAGGATTGAATTCATGGGCAAAAAAAGCGGATGAAAAAAAAACAAATAAAGAAACTAAAACTTTAGTCATTAAAAATGTACTTTGGATTTATGATTACTTGATATTTATCTCTCAATTCGAACAAGTAGGAATCTAAAGTTTTTTGTTTTTCTTCTAAATAAAAATCTACTTCTACCTTTTCTTTTACTTGATACAAACTTGGAGTAACGCTTTCAACTTTATTGAGTAGCTTAACAGCATGGAAGCCATATGCTGATTCAACTGGACCAAGCCAGGTATCAAAGATGGGCTCATTAAAAATCTCGCTAAATTGATTACCAAAATCTCTTTGTATCTCAAATCTGGATTTTTCAACAAAATTTTTCCCTAGCATGAAAGGATCGCTTTTAGGCAAAGTATCCTCATTTTCTTGAATAGTCTTTAAAGCCTCTTCTGATCTTTGTCTGCCATTTCTTTCCGAAGAAAAGTAGAGATGAGTAAAAGTAAATCTTTCAGGAAAAATATATGACTCTAAATTTTTCTCAAAAAATTTCTGAAGTTCATCCTGTTTTGGAGGAGCAATTGAGGTTTCTTCTCTTAAAAAAGAAATTTTTTGAGCAAGTCTTCTTTTAATAATGCGATCTTCTAGATCAAGATTTAATCTCAAAGCTTCTCGGTATAAAATCTCTTCTTTGATTACGTCATCAATGATGTTTTTGATATCAGTTCTAGTAGGCGACCTGCCAACCTGTAATTCCCAAGCGTATATCAAGCTTTCAATTTCTTGATCGGAGATAAAAATATTAAGCTCATCCTCATCATAGTTGAAAACTAAGTCCAATAATAAGATGGCAATACCTATTCCAAAAAAAGCTAATATTTTCTTCATTTGATGTGTCTGAAATTATAGAAGGCTAGGTGGTATTTTAAATCCACCTCTCAAATCTTTAACGATTTTAGCAACTTCGATACATGTCTTATCTTCTAAATAAGGACCTGTTATTTGCATACCAATCGGCAGATTTTCTGAAGACATACCTATGGGAACATTCGTACTTGGTAACCCAGCTGAAACAGCAGGACCGGCCCATAAAGTTGCTCTGAGATATTCATCATCCTTACCGTTTACAGTAAGCTTTCTTTCATGAATTGGATTATGGTTGTGCTTAAAAGCGGGCGTAATTGAGGTGGGACACAAAATCACGTCATATTTTTTGAAGAATTCTCTCCACTTCTGACGCATGTTTTGCCTCATGGCATTTACCATTACCCAATCGGCATGTTTTAAAACTGATCCCCTCGCAACTTTGGCAAGCTCTGAAATATCATTTGGATCTAGACCTTCATTTAACTTAGAAAGTGTTTCAAAGGTTTCTTCAGGAGAGCCTGCAAGCATCAAAGGGTTTAAAAGTAGACTATAAATTTTATCAATTTCTTTAAAGCTTATTGGGAGGTTCGCTTTTTCAACTTGAGCACCAGCATGTTTTAAATCATCTGCTGTTTCTTTAATTAGATTTACAATTTCATTATCTACCTCGGCATATGGCTCTTCAGGCCAGATAGCAATTTTGAGTTCTTTGATATTTTTCGTTCTGGCTTTAGGCAATTTAATTTTCCAAGCTGGGCTATCTTGTTCCTGAGCTGCAACTAAAACGTCTAATGCAATTTCCAAGTCTTCAGGAGATCTTGCCAGTGGTCCTGCTACGGACAAACCATTTCCAGTTAATATAGAACCAGGCGGGGGAGGCATATGACCAACTTCAGAAATGATGTTATAGCTTGGCTTATGTCCAAAAAGACCACAGAAGTGAGCCGGCACTCTTATGGATCCGCCTATATCAGAACCAAGCTCTAAGGGAGTCATGCCTGCAGCTAAAGCTGCTGCAGAGCCTCCGGAAGATCCACCAGGAGTTCTTTCTAAATCCCAAGGATTATTCGTGGTGCCATAAATTTTATTGAAGCTTTGCAAATCTGAAGAAAGAAAAGGCACATTGGTTTTGCCAAAAATGATTGCTCCAGCATCAACCAATCTTTGAACTGCCTCTGCATTTCGTTTCGGAATATTTTCCTTCCAAGCTGGATTTCCTCCAGTCGAAACAATTCCCTCTACCTCAAAAGCATCTTTAATGGTCATAGGTAAGCCATGCAAAGGGCCTAGTGATTTAGAAGTTGTTTTTTTGTCTGCTTGTTTAGCTTTTTCTAGCGCTCTTTCAGCATCTAAAGCAATTACTGCATTAATTGATGGATTTACTGATTCCACCTGTTTTAAAAAAGATTCAAGAACTTCTTTAGCAGAGACTTCTTTTTGTTTTATTTTTTTAAGAATCTCATGAGCATTTTCAAATATCATTATGCTTAGTAATTCTCTGTTTAATACTAGTTAGTATTTAAAGGTTCTTCAGTTTCTTGAACGCTATCCATTATCGATCTGATTGTAAAAACACCACCCGGATTTGGAACATTTGGAATGTACCAAATTGGGCTTGACCAAGCTCGTTCTTGAAAAGTTTTCGGCAAGTCTTCTCTAGGTTTCAATCCGGCTTTTATTGCATCCCAAGTAGTCCATGGGCAACTGGGATTTTCCAAAACTCTAACATAGTAAAATGCCTTTTCATTTTTATTGAAATCAGGATCTGTCCAAACGGTTTTAAGTTCAGCGGATCCTACATCATTAGATATTTCACAAGTTTCAGTATTTACCGTAGCGCCATTATCTGGACATCTATTTGTTACAGGATTGACTTTAGCGCCGTTGGAACAAACTACGTCATAGACAACTTCTTTTGGCTCAGCGTCAAATTGATTTATTGTACCTTTGATTATTTGAACTCTTTGCAGTGGAGCTCCATTTTTTGCTCTTTGCGCCCAAACAAAAAAGTTAGGGACATCGCTACCTTTGGAAACTAAGTCAGAACCCATAGGAACACCGTTGCGATATGCCTCGCTGATGATACTTTCACTGTTAAGATCAAGCTCATTCATTAGATAGCCACCAAAGAAACGAACTGAAATCCTATTCCCACTGGTAGCAAAAGTTTCTTTTCTTCTTAAGGCACTGAAAATAGACTCTCGAGTGTTTTCTTCAGCCCAAACTGCAGCCAAACCCGATGCACCCCATTGAGTAAATCCTGACTCTAAATAAGTCCCTTCTTGACCTTGGTAAATTTCAATAGGCAAGCCGGTATCACCAAAATTACTCTGACGTCCTAAAATAGTTTGTTGATAGTCAGTCACTGGTACTGAACCTCTTCCTTCAGGAGTAGCATCAATGATTCCTATTTTTGACCAAAAATCAGACTCATCATAAGACGAAGCTCCAGTATGTGTGTCGGAAGAGCCAATTAAACCAAATTTATAAGGATTTCCTCGATCTTCCCATTCAAGGACCATACCTCTAAAAAAAGCATCTCTGACATAACCCCCCGCAGGTAAAGAGTAAGTTCTGGGAAAACTTCCTACTCTTGAATTCATGATGCCAAAATCTGCCCATTCATCGTTTGGCGATAAAAGAGGATGAGTATCACTTGTGCCTTTAACTTGAGTCATTTCAACAATAGGCTCATTCCTCATTCGCAATGCGGAATATTCTTTATCAATGGGAGAGCCATCAAATTGTTCTACTTCAAACATCTGTCCATTTGATCCATTTGAGTTGTGTGGCATTGCAATAGAATCTATACCTTTATCTCTGAGCTTATCCATCCAAGCCCATAGATCTTCTGGATTAATAGAGTCGATTCTAGTCCACGGTCTTTCAGGCGCTTTAGATCCTTTAAAGATTACATTCCTATGTAAATTTCCATTTTCAACATCCGTAGAAGTCGTAAATTCATACCCAATAAAGGTTGTGAAATTTCCTGGATCATTATGCTCATTAGCAGATCTTGCTACATCTGCCCAAGATGATTTATGCGTTTCATCATCAAAAGACTGGACAGCTAATTGAATGTGATTGGATAAAAAAGCTTGTATAAATTTTGGATGATACCAAGGATAAGGATTTGCGATTGCTTCAACGGCACCTCTGAAGCTACCAAGTCGAAATGCAGAAGACTCTAAAGTCTGGTTTTCTGGAGCATTTATATTGTGATAAATCTCTGCACCAGGAAGAGTAGATGCATAGGTTGAAGTATCAGCCCAAGCTTGGATCATTCCTAGAAAAAAACCATGATCAGTTACTGCATAAAAGTCCAATGGCTCCCTAAGCTTCATATCAAAACCTAAAGCATGCTTTATGGTTTCACCTTTAGCATATCTGTAAGCATCATCAGGAGAGGCAGTTGTACCAAATACGTAAGCATCAAATGAATATCTTGTATGAACGTGAAGATCACCAAAGTAGGCATTTCTTAATTCGTTATAGTCTTTGCTAGGACCAGATACAGGTTTATCTGCAATAGAAAAATCCACCACTTCCAATGAAGTATCTGTACATCCAACAAAAATTAATGCCGTAAAAATTAAAAAGCTGATATTTTTTTTCATTTTCTCTCCCCCGAGTGATAATTATCTTAATGCAATCAAAGTAAAACTTCTAATTTAAATCAGAGACCTTTATTTCTTCTGTACCAACAGGCAAGACTACGAATGTCCCATCTCTAGATAAGGTCCAATCTGTTCTAATCTCATCAACACCTCTCACAAAAACGTTCTCCATTATTCGGTTTCGCGGAGCTGGAGTAAGGTGATAAAAAATCAGGTGTCCAACATTTGCCATGTTTGCTAATTTAGCTGCCTCCACTGGCGTCATGTGATAAGTCTTTATGTCTTCAAGTACTTTTGCTAAAGGCTGATTAGGATCTCGTTCTAAAATTGCCGCCTGCATAATATTTATAATATGGTTGGCTTGTGCTTCAGCAATCAACACATCAGCATTTTTTGAATTTAGGGCTATGTTTTCGTCGTAAGAAGTATCTCCAGTTATGACTAGGGATCTTCCTTTGTAATCAAAACGATAACCAAGGGCAGGCTCGATTGGCTCATGTGTCACTTTGAAGGCCGTAATTTTCAAACCGTTTTCGTCGTAAATAACTGGATTGTCCAAATCGACAATGGTTGTATCAAAGCCGACAGACTTAAGTGGCGCAAGCGCCTCACCATGATGTTCATTTCTGAATCCATAGTCTAATTTATATGCCATTTCGAAGCCTGTAGTAACGATATCCGTGCCTTCAGGACCATAGACAGGAAGTGCTTGCGGACGACCTGGCAACCAAGTTCCTAAATGAAGATCAGCCAAGTCTGAAATATGATCGGAGTGGAGGTGAGTAAATAAAACTGCTTTAACTTGATTTATTGGAACGCTGTATTTTCCTAAATTAACCGCTGCGCCATCTCCAATATCAACTATAAAAATATCCTCTCCCGCTTTTACAGCAACACATGTTTGTGCTCTTCCAGGCGATGGTAAGGGCGATCTTGAACCACAAATAAGAGCACTTAGCGCATCTTCATCTGGAAAGGGGCTATCAGCTGAAGCTAAATTTGAGACTGCTGTTCTTATCACCAAATCTTGTACAAAAGGGATTCTTAAAGAAATAAAAACAATTGCAAAGAGGACAGCAATGACTCCTAAAATTTTCAAAATTCTCATAAATGCTCCATACTTAAGTTTGGTAAATATACTTAAATAATCTAACTATTGACAGTTGACATGTCAAAATATATTTTTTTAATTTTTTAGGAAGTCGATGACAAATATCAATAATCCATTAACCCTGCCTTGCGGACAAACTATTAAAAACAGAGTTTGCAAAGCTGCAATGACTGAAAGAATTGCATTAGGAAATAATTTCACCAACGAAAAGCATATTGAACTCTATAAAATGTGGGGTGCAGGCGAGATTGGAATTTTATTAACTGGCAATGTTCAGGTTCATCGAGGAAACTTAGAAGGTCCTGCTAATGTAGCTATTGAGGAGGACACTTATAAAGAACAAATGCCGATGCTAAAAAAATGGGCTGAAGTTGCAACTGCAGAAGGCAGTAGACTTTGGATGCAAATTTCTCATGCCGGAAGACAAACTCCGGGTGAGATCAACATGAGTCCAATGTCACCATCTGATGTGCAATTAAAAATTCCAGGTAGGAAATATGGTAAACCGATTCCTATGACTGAGGAAGATATTCAAGATGTCATCAACCGTTTTGTATTTACAGCAAAAATTGCCAGAGAGGCAGGATTTGACGGCATCCAGTTGCATTCCGCTCATGGTTACCTTTTGTCTCAATTTTTATCTCCTGATATCAATCAAAGAACAGACGCTTGGGGTGGTTCATTGGAAAATAGAGCTAGAATCCATCAAGAAATCATCAAAAAATGCAGAGAAGAAGTGGGCAACGATTTTGCGATTTCTATAAAAATGAATTCTGCAGATTTTCAAAAAGGTGGCTTTTCTCCAGAGGACTCCGTTCAAGTAGCAAAATTGTTCAGCGATTCAGGGATAGACAATATTGAAATCTCCGGAGGAACTTACGAGCAACCAAGATTATTGGGCTTGGATAAGGTAAGTATCAATCCGAAGAGGAGTGAAAATAGAAAAGAAAGTAGCATTGCTCGAGAGGCATACTTTCTTTCTTATGCGGAGGAAATAGCAAAGGTTGTAAATATTCCATTGATGGTAACCGGTGGATTTCGTACCAAAGAGGGTATGGAAGCAGCATTAGCAGAAGGAGCCTGCGAAATTGTTGGAGTTGGTAGACCTCTCTGTGCCAATCCTTATGCGATAAAAGAATTATTAGCTGGACAGATCGATGAATTACCAAAGTATGAAAAAACTTTATCAATTGGTCCATGGTGGTTATCACCAACCAGTCCTTTTAGATTGATTCAGGCAATTAATGCTTTTAGCGCTCAGGCTTGGTTTTACCAACAAATCAAAAAAATGGGCAAAGGGGTAATGCCGGATTTAAACCTCAAACCTTGGAAAGCATTTAGAGAGGATGCCAAAGCCGATCAAGAGGCGATAAAAGAATACCAAAATATTTAATTAAAATTCATAGGAGCTCTAAAAATGAAAGTAGAAAATAAAGTGATGCCAAATGAAAAACAAATGGAAGAGTTTTTAGAAGAGGGCCATGATGAGCCTATATTCATGGTCAATCTTTTGAAGTTCAAAGAAAAGGCAGAATATCCCGATAAACGTGAAACTAATCTTACGGGCAGAGAGGCTTATGCAATCTATGGCAAGGAAGTGATAGGCCATCTTGAAAAAGTGGGAGGTAAACCCATCTTTGGCTCAGATGTAACAAGGCTTATGTTAGGCGAGGTGGAAGACCTTTGGGATCAAGTTGCTATTGCTATGTACCCAAATAGAAAGGCCATGTTGAAAATGATTTCAGACCCTGATTATATTGAAAGTGCCCAACACAGAGTGGCTGGGTTGGCTGGTCAATTAAATATTGAAACAAAGGTAGGAGAAAATGAAGGTTTTTAAAATCTTGGTACTTATAGGCTTAGTAGTCTTTTCTTTTTCGCTGCATGCAGCTAAATACGACAAAAAAGTTGATCCTTCTGAACTTTATGAGAAAGCAACCAGTCATTTAAAAAATGAGGAATATCGCAAAGCTTTAAGAGTCCTTGGAAAATATACTAAATTTAAACCAAAAGATGCCGATGGCTGGACCTTATATGCTTTTGCGCAAAGAAAGTTAAAAAATTATAAAAAGGCAGAAGCCAATTACGAGAAAGCTCTTGAATTAGACCCTGAAAATAAAATTGCCCTTGAGTATCAAGGCGAATTATTTATTGAAACAGAACGTCCTGGACTGGCTCAAGTTAATTTGAATAAACTCAAAGAACTTTGTCCTACCTCTTGTGATGAACTTGAACAATTAAAAAAGTACATCAATCAAGAAGCTGAAAAATCTTTGTGATTATTTTAGATGGCAGCATGGGCAATGAATTGCTCAAACGTACCAATAAGCCCTCTTCCGGTTTATGGTCTGCGCAATTTCTTATTGACTCTCCAAATCTAGTAAAAGAAGTTCATCAAGCTTATGTTGATGTGGGTGCCGAAGTGATTACCACTAACACTTATTCAACTATCCCCAGTTATCTGCAAAAAGAGAATAAAACACACTTAATGAAAGACTTGATAAGACAGGCTGGGGCTATTGCACGTGAGGTAGCTGATAACAATAACCAAGAAATCTTGGTTGCAGGTAGTTTGCCGCCTCTCGATGAAAGTTATCGACCGGATTTAGTGCCAAAAGAAGAAGATTCTATGCCTATTTATGAAGAACTAATTGATGAGCTTAATTCTTTCGTTGATATCTTTTTATGTGAAACGGTTTCTTCAATTGCGGAAACTTCAAACGTGTTAAAAGCATTAAAAAATAAGGCCAAGCAAGATAAAAAAATTTGGCTTTCATGGACTTTGTTAGAAGATAAAAGTGGCAGACTAAGAAGCAAAGAAACCATTGAAGATGCCTTTCAGCTTGCAGAAAGTTTTAATCCTGACGCCTATCTTTTTAATTGCACCGATCCTATAGCGATTACCGAAGGCATTAAAAAATTATCCAAACTTACGAATAAACCAATTGGTTGTTATCCAAACATTTTTGGAGTGCCATTCGATTGGACTTTAGATAATGATATAGAAGTAGAACCTAGGAATTTGTCCATCGCACAGTTCATTGAATATAAGAATCTTTGGAATGACTTAGGAGCATCTATTATTGGGGGATGTTGCGGGTTAGGACCTGATTACATCAAAGCCATTGCATAAAAAAATTCCCCAGAAAACGTAGTGCTTTCCAGGGAATTTTTTTTTAAGCTTTTTAAGCTACAAATTGTGAGAGCCTGCTTTTGATAATTTCTTCAGCATCAGAAACTATTCTTTCAACTAGCTCTTTACAAGTCGGAATGTCATGAATTAGGCCAGCAACCATGCCACAACTCCAAGCGCCAGCATCCATGGTGCCTTCTTGCATGATTTTTGGATAGACGCCAGCAACCTCGTCCATGATGTCGGTGATTTGGATTTCATCACCTAAAGCTTTTTCCTTTTCCAGGATTTTTTGCACCGCATCATTAGCCAAAACCCTTTCAGTGTTTCTCAAAGGTCTCATGATCAATTCTGTATCCAATTCAGAGGCAGCAACCAAAGCTTCTTTGACGTTTTGGTGCACTGGAGCTTCCTTAGTTGCAATGAATCTTGTACCCATGTTGATACCGTCTGCGCCCATGGAAAGGGCAGCTGCAAGTTGTTGACCATTACCCATACCTCCTGAGGCAACAAAAGGAATAGAAAGTTCTTCAGCTGCTCTTGGTAATAGAATCATATTTGGTATGTCATCTTCTCCTGGATGACCACCACATTCAAAACCATCGACACTAACTGCATCACAGCCAATTTTTTCTGCTTTCAGCGAATGTCTCACGGAGGTACATTTGTGAATGACTTTAATACCAGCACCTTTAAGGTCAGGCATGTAAGCTTCAGGACTTCTACCAGCAGTTTCGACGATTTTTACTCCACCTTCGACAATTGCTTTGATGTAACCGGGATAATCAGGCTCTTGAAAGCCAGGTAAGAAAGTTAAATTCACCCCAAAAGGCTTATCGGTCATTTCATGACATTTTGCAATTTCTTTAGCTAGGTCATCAGGAGTTTTTTGGGTTAGACCTGTAATTATTCCTAACCCTCCAGCATTGGCAACAGCAGAAGCCATTTCTGCAAAACCTACGTAGTGCATTCCTCCTTGAATAACTGGATGTTCAATATCGAACATTTCGGTGATTTTTGTTTTTATCATTTTTTCTCCCTAATAAATTGAAGGTCTAATTTAAAGCTCGTAAGTCCTTTTGTCTACCATAAGGATTATATTTTTAAACCCAAGATGATTTGATCATGTCAGCTGCTTTTTCACCAATCATGATGGTTGGCGCATTTGTATTCCCTCCAATCAAAGTTGGCATGATAGAGGCATCAACAACTCGAACATTTTCCAGCGCGTGCACTTTGAGTTCGTGATTCACAACGCTCATATCATCAGAACCCATTTTGCAAGTTCCCACAGGATGATAGACGGTATCTGCTCGAGCACGCATTGCAGCTTCAATATCTGCATCACTACTTATATCAATCGGATCTTGCACTTTTCTGGTAAATGGTCTCAAAGGCTCAGCATCCATAATTTCCATCATTTTACGATAACCCTTAATCATGACATCCATATCTTCTTTCTCAGAAAAAAATTTAGGATCAATTTTTGGCGAGTCGAAAGCATCATTTGAATTAAGTGTTACCTCGCCAGTAGATTTGGGTCTCAACAAACAAACATGACAACCAAGCCCATGACCAAAAGCAATGGTTCTGCCATGGTCTATTATTTTTGCTAGGACAAAGTGAAGTTGGATATCTGGAATGTCCAAATTTTCATCAGTTTTAATAAAACCTCCGGCTTCGGCTACCGTGGAAGTCATCTGTCCTTTCCTGGTAAAAAGATATTTCAAAAGTTCAAGGGGTTGACGATAAAACAGCGATTTAAATGAAAAACCCAATAAATCCGTATCATTCACCGGATGATTAGTAATGTAATCGATATGATCCTGAAGATTTTTTCCTACTCCTGGGATATTGAAGATGGTGTCTATGCCATGTCTATTTAATTCTTCTTTGGGACCTATGCCAGAGCGCATTAAAATTTGCGGCGAGCCGAAAGCTCCAGAAGAAACAATAACTTCTCGATGACATTTCAAATTAATTTTATTTTTTTGTTTATCAAAACAATCAACGCCAGTTGCTTTATTGCCTTCAAAAAGAATTCTATCTACTTGGGTGTCGGTTAAGACGGTAAGGTTGGGTCTATCTAAGTTTGGCGTAAGATAGGCTGCAGCTGCACTCCATCTTCTGCCTTGTTTTTGTGTTGTATGATAGTAACCAATGCCTTCTTGATCAGCCCCATTGAAGTCTTGATTTTCTTTATGAAATTTTGTTCCTGCTTCAATAAAGAAGTCCTTATATTTTGAATTATTCTCTACAGCAGTAACATTTAAAGGCCCTTCTTGACCATGAAAATTATTGTCTACCAATTCATTGTGTTCCGCTTTTTTAAAGTAAGGTAAAACTTCTTCATAAGACCAGCCGGGATTCCCAAGTTTTGACCAATGATCATAGTCCCAACGATGTCCTCTCACATATAGCATGGCATTTATTGAGCTCGAACCACCTAATGTTTTTCCTCTAGGTTGATAACCTTTTCGATGTTCTTCGGGTTCTTCTTTCATTGTATGAGTTTGACCTGTTGGGTCGGCGACCACGACTTCTGTAGCTGGTAATTTTTCTTTAGCAAAACCTTTTTGAGGTTCGGTTTCAAAAGCCCAATTCATTTTACTAGTTGGCCCCATGTAAGCGAATAGAGCAGGAACATGAATCCTAACGTCTTTATCTTTAGATCCGGCTTCTATTAAGCAAACTTTGTGATTAGGATTTTCTGACAGTCTGCCAGCAAGAACACAACCGGCTGAGCCTGCTCCCAGAATAATATAATCGAATTCGTTCATACTTCTTACCCTTTATTAAATTTATTCCATAGTGATGGAAATTTTTCCGAAATGCTTGTTATCAATTTGATGTTGGAAGGCTTTTGCCAATTCAGACATATCAAATGAATCGCTTATGATGGGTTTAATTTTAGAGTTCTCTAAATAGTCAACCATCGCTTTTTGAGACTGATGGTTAGCCATAGCAATACCACTAGTTCTAACCTGTTTAAGAAAAATTCTCGGCAAAACTAATTCGTTAGCCGCAGGCCCACTCAATACTCCGATTAAGGCAATATGGCCTCCAAGTTTTACTGCTCTAATCGATTCATTGAAGGTTTCTCCTCCGCCAACTTCAACAATATGATCCACTCCTTCATTGTCAGTAACTTCCAGGATCTTTTCACCCCATTTAGGATGCTCTTTGTAATTAATAACTTCATCTGCGCCAAGTTCTTTTAGCTTTTCAGCTTTCTCTTCTGAAGAAGTAGTAGCAATTACTCTGGCTCCCATTTCTTTTGCAAACTGTAAAGCGATAATGGAAACACCTCCGGTACCCTGTACTAAGACTGATTGCCCTGACTCAAGCCTTCCTTCGTCAACTAAAGCACGCCAAGCAGTTAATCCTGCACAGGGCAGGGTAGCTGCTTCTTGTAAAGACCATTTGGAAGGCATTTTTGTGACCGCCGTTTCTTTGATTGCAATGTACTCGGTAGCATACCCATCTTGATTATCACCAATGAAACTGAGGAATTCGTATCGGGGCGGACCGTCTATCCAATTAGGAAAACAAGCACTCATTACTTGATCGCCAACTTGCCAATTTTGCACAGCTGAGCCTACTTCAGCGACCTCACCAGCAGCATCACCAAGTAACACTCTTCCATCGTCAGTGGGTATCAAACCCAAAGCGCACATCAAATCATGATAATTGAGACTGCTTGCATTTACCTTAATTAATATTTCATCTTCCTTTGGCTTGGGAACATCCACTTCGATAAGTTTAAATTTATCCAATCCACCTGGTTTTTCGAGCTGCATTTGCCTCATTTGTATCTCCTTACTTCTTATATTTTTATTAGAACAAAAAAGTGTTGGGAAATGAATGAAAACTCTTAATTTAAAAAGAATAAAAAAATATTTTTTTATAACCTATATGAAAAATCTTATAATTTTTTGTGAAATTTGTGAAAAAACTATGCCTTACAGCTGGTAAAAAAGCCCGAAAGTACTATACTTTGCGCGATTTTGATCGATTGTCTTTTATTGATTCATTCATTTTTCAATAAAAGTGCAAAAACTAGCATTTTTGCTATTTTTTAATCAATTTTACTCTCTTTTTGCAGTTGTATAATGCTTTCGATTTAAAGGTTGTCTTAGAAAGAGTTTTATTTCATTAAATGAACTTTTAAGAAAATTAACTCTCTACTAAGTATCTTAATTAACCATCAGCTTAAGGAGTTAGCGATGATAAATAGAGTGGTTACTGGAACTTTAGGATTTGGTTTTTGCCTCTCTTTTATACTTTATTTAGGAGTGATTGGAATAAATTTTTTCTAATCCTATAAAGCAATAAATTTATAAAGTT
Source organism: uncultured SAR86 cluster bacterium (assembly GCA_902514645.1). Lineage (GTDB taxonomy): Bacteria > Pseudomonadota > Gammaproteobacteria > Magnimaribacterales > AG-339-G14 > MEDG-81. The sequence goes on along the minus strand of CABXRO010000004.1, from coordinate 258 downwards.
CTCCCCCCTTAATCCCCTCGCTTAGGCGAGGGGATTTCTTTTTTGAGAATAATATCTTAGAGTATTGTATGACCAAACAATGTGAAGAATGCTTTCAAGAATTAGCATTTAGCTACTTCTCAAAACAAAGAGGAGGGTTCATGGGGCTCAGACGAGTATGCAGATCTTGTGAACAAAAAAACCTTTGCTAGTTAAAAAAATTTATATCTACATAAAAAACATTTTTTTATTTTTTTTAGTAACGGTCCTTTCAGTCTT
>CABXRO010000003.1 GCA_902514645.1 uncultured SAR86 cluster bacterium | reverse complement strand
GAACACAGAAGAAGAAGGTCATGAACAGATGGATTATGCTGTCGATAGAGGAGTTAATTTTTTTGATACCGCGGAACTTTATTCAATTCCGCCAAAAGCAGAAACACAAGGAAGTACCGAAAAAATTATCGGAACTTGGTTTAAGAAAAACAATAATCGGGAAAAAATTATTTTAGCTACAAAGGTTGCTGGTAGAAGCGGCATGGATTGGTTTAGAGGAGGAGAGACTCGACTTGATAAAAAAAATATAGAGGCTGCAATCGACGGAAGCTTGAAAAGACTGCAAACCGATTATGTAGATTTGTATCAACTTCACTGGCCGGATAGACCATTACCAATGTTTGGTGGTGGAGCAGGTCTTTACAAACACTATGATATGGAAAGCATTGAAATTTCTAAAACATTGGAAGTTTTAAAGTCTTTAGTAGATTCCGGTAAGGTGAGGTATATCGGTTTGTCTAATGAAACGCCTTGGGGGCTTTCAGAGTTCATAAGAATCGCAGATCAAATAAATTTACCAAGAGTTCAGTCAGTTCAAAATGCTTACAATCTTTTAAACAGGACATACGAATACGGTATGTCTGAATTTTATTTCAGATCTGAAGTAGGTCTGTTGGCGTATTCTCCTCTTGCTCAAGGTTATTTATCCGGAAAATATTTAAATGGCGCCATGCCAAAGGGTTCTAGAACACAATTGTTTGGTAGAGGCCAAAGATATGAAACACAATCTGCCGAAAATTCAATTAAAAAGTATATTGACTACGCAAAAGAGATAAATATGGATCCCTCGGTAATGGCTAACGCTTTTGTTAATTCAAGAGATTTTGTGACGTCTAATATCATCGGAGCTACAACAATGGAACAACTAAAATTAGCCATAGATAGCTTTGAAGTTGAACTAAGCGAAGAAAATCTGACCTATTTGGATCAAGTACACGCTGCTTGCCCTAATCCGTGTCCTTAATTTGATGAAATGGATTTGGCACAAATATCATGATTTGGATGACTCACAATTAAAAGATATTACTGAGTTAAGAAAATCTTTTTTCGAAGCAGACAAACAGGATCCGGTAAAGGACGAATATGATGAAATGAGTTTTCATCTTCTAGGACTGATGGATTCTGACTTGGTTGCATACGGCAGAGTGATTCCTCCTCATGGTGAATTTATTAATCCTTACCTCAGTAGAATTATTGTTGCCGAAAAATTTAGAAAAAAAGGTTTTGGTAAAGCTTTGATAAATGAGCTGAGTAAAAAATCACAAGCTTTGTTTTCCAATAAAATAACAAAAGTATCAAGCTTAGCTTCTACCTTAAGTTTTTATAAAAAAAATAATTTCATTGAAGATAAAAAGATCATTGATGATGCTGGAGTAGAGCATTTTATTTTATTGAAAAATGATTGATAAAAAATACGTCAACATTGCTTTAATCGTTGTTTTTTTTATTTCCTTATTTATTTCTTTAAATTCAGTTATTTTTGAAACCAATTTTCAACTCGATCAAGCAATTGCTCGCGTAGGCGAAAAAGAGATAAGCCGACAAAAATTTGAAGAGATAATCAAAGTTTTAGATGATCAAAGCGATTCAGAATTGACTTTGGAAAAGAAAAATTTGATCCGAGAAAGGCTGATTGATGAGGAGCTTTTAATTCAAAGAGCTATAGAGCTTGATTTGGTAAGAAATGACTCTCTGGTAAAAGGGAATGTAATTCAGACTATGTTCCAATACATTATCAATTCAAGTGAATTGGCCGAACCTTCAGAGACAGAGTTAAGAGATTATTTCAACAAAGAAAAGAATTACTTCTCTTCAGGGAAGCGTTACAAACTCAAGAATTATACTTTTCGCAATTTAAATGATGCAGAATTGGCAAAAAATTCACTTATGCAAAGCGATTTTGAAAACTTTTTAAAACTTATAGAAACAGAAAAGGCTATTGATTTACCAAACGTTTTCCTCACACCACAAAAAATAAGAGACTATTTAGGGCCCAAAGCGTTAGAAGAATTGCCGAGTCTCGAAAAAGGGGATTTTTCTAATATTTTTGAAATAAATCAAATACCGAGCATCATTATTTGTATTGATATTTTGCTGGATAACAAACCAAAGTTTGAAGAAATCATTGGACAAATTAAGAATAAATTCATCAGAGATCGAGAAGACAAGCTTGTCAAAGAGTATATTGAAGACTTAAGAAATTTTTATGAAATTGAAAAATATTCTTTTTAGCTTTCTTTTAATCCTTTTTTTTTCAGGAAATATTTTATCTCATCAAAAAAGTCAGTCTTATACCTCCTGGAAGGGAGAGGTAACTGGAACGGACTTTGTAGTTTCTGTTTCGACCAAAATCAGCAAAGCAGTTTTATTTAATCATTTACAAAACAATGGCTATCGCATAGATCAGCTTGAGGTTTATTTTAAAAATAAAATAAGCTCTGAAGATTGCTTTTCTCTAAATCCTCTTATCCAAGATCAGGACGGCAACTTTGTTAAATACTTAGATAAATTTGTTTGTTCCTCAGATAAGCCAAGATTTTACTTTAACTTGTTTTTTGACTTGAATCTTTCTCACTTAGATTTTTCTTCTCAAGAAAAGGAAGATCAAATCTTCCCTGACTTTATTATTTCATCAGATAATCGACAGATTTCTATTTTTGATGAGAATCAAAGCGCTGAGCTAAACTTATCCTTCTTAAACTTCCTGTCCTTTGGTTTCAAACACATTTTGAGTGGTTTGGATCACGTTGCTTTTTTATTACTCATAATTTTTTTATGTGCAAACTTAAAAACCCTTTTTTTTGCAATCTCAGGTTTTACCTTAGGGCATTCAGCTAGTCTTTTTTCAAGTGTTCAAGGCATCATTGTGTCCTCAACAAGTTTGGTTGAAATTATGATTGGCTTTTCTATTTTAGTCTGCTCGATAGAGGTTTTAGGAAAAAAGACCGCTCAGCTTGGCATATTTTCAAATCTTCTTTTAGTCGCTTGGGTAATTCTAACTTTTGCTATTTATATCTTTATCCCTGATCAATCTCTTTTCTTCTCATCGTTAGGTCTCATAATGTTTTGCTACTTGAGATTATCTGATAACTATCAAAGCAGTTTTAATCTTATTTTTATAACGATTGTCTTTGGATTTATCCACGGTTTGGGTTTTGCAGGCGCAATAAATGAAATTTATTTACCAAAAGAAGATATGTTAAAAATCATTCTTGCTTTCAACTTAGGGATAGAAATAGGTCAAATTTTAATTTTTGGTATTTTCGCTTTATTTACATACCTTTTTAAATTTTATAATTTAGGAAAGCTTACAAATTTTTCCTCTTTAGCCATTACCGTATCAATTTTTGGCTATAGCTTAAATCTCATAATCGAAAGATCTTTTTTAGTTTTTTAATTTTTCTAGGGTTTTGATGTGTTTTTCGGTTGTGATAATTTTTTGAGAAATATCTTTTAAATTTCTTTTTCTCTCTTGAATAAGTGGTTTTGGAGCATTTAAAAGAAACTTCTTGTTATCCAGTTGATTTTTCAAACCTTGAAAAGATTTGTTAAATTTTTCAAGGTTTTTCTGATTCCTTTCAATTTCAGATTGGGTATTAATAAGACCTTGCAATGGAATATGTATTTTCGTGCCATCCACAAGAGATATTGCAGAAGGCGGAATATTTTTGTTTAGAAAATCGATCTTTTTAACTCTTGTTAAGTTAAGTAAATAATTTTTATTCTGCTCAAGTAATTTTTTTATAGTTCTATTTTTTTCGACAATGATGGTGATATCTTTCTTAGGAGAGATAAGCATTTCAGATCTTATGTTTCTTATACCTGAAATTACTGTTCTCAAAGACTCAATATTTTTCAGGCTAGAGGCTCCTAAATATTTGGTGGGAAGTTTGGAAATCATAATACTCTTTTCCTTTGCATTAAACGTTACTTTAAAAGATTGCCAAATTTCTTCTGTGATGAAAGGCATCATGGGATGAGCTAATTTGAGTGTCTTTTCAAAAACATCTAACAAGGAATTTTTTATTTGGGCTTTCTCGGCCTTAGCAATACTTTGATCATTAAGTCTAATTTTGCAGAACTCTATGTACCAATCGCAAAATTTTTCCCAAATGAATTCATAGAGAACTTGTGTAGCCAAGTCGAATCTTGAGTTATCAATATGATCAACATAACTTTCTAAACTCTTGTTGAATTCAGATCTTATCCAGTTATCGATCGGATCATCACTTAATTTCTTTGATTTTTTATATCCTTTGCATTGCAGCTTGATAAATCTTGAGGCATTCCATAACTTGTTACAAAAGTTTCTGTAACCTTCAACTCGTTTAACATCAAAGTTTATGTCTCTACTTCCCGATGCCAAAGATGCAAAAGTAAGTCTAAGAGCATCTGTTCCGAAAGAAGGTATTCCAGAAGGAAATTCTTTCTTTGTAACTCTTTCAATTTTTTCCCTCAAGCTTGGCACAATTAAGTTTTCAGTTCTTTTCTTTATTAAAGTTTTCAGAGGGATTCCATCAATTACGTCAATTGGATCAATTATGTTTCCTTTTGACTTGGACATCTTTTGACCTTCTGAATCTCTTACCAGTCCATGAATAAAAACCTTTTTAAAAGGAGGCTCTTTAAGAAATTTTTGCGAAATCATGATCATTCTGGCTACCCAAAAAAATATGATGTCAAAACCCGTAACCAATATGGAAGTAGGGTGGAATTTTTTAAGTTGTTTGGTTTTTTTCGGCCAACCTAAAGTAGCAAAAGTCCACAATTGCGAGGAAAACCAGGTGTCCAGTACATCCTCATCCCTCATTAGGGTTCCAGAAACTTTATTTTTCTTTCTCACTTCTGCTTCGGACTTTCCAACATAAACTTTTTTATTCTCATCGTACCAAGCTGGAATTCTATGTCCCCACCACAATTGACGACTGATACACCAATCTTCAATATCTTTCATCCAATTGAAGAAAGTTTTTTCCCAATTTTTAGGCACGAATTGAACTTTACCGTTTCTAACTAATTTCGAAGCTTCTTGAGCTAAATTTTTTGTTTTCAAATACCATTGTTCGGTCAAATAGGGTTCTAAAATTTCTCCTGTTCTTTCACCACGAGGAATTGCAAGTTTGTGCTTTTCACTTCCCATCATTAAATTTGCTTGATTTAGATCTTCGATGATAATTTTCCTAGCTTCTAGCATTTTTAAATTCTGATATCTCTTCGGTACGTTTTCGTTCAAAGTTCCGTCTTTGTTTAAAATATTTAAAAACTCGAGTTTGTGTCGCTTGCCAATTTCAAAATCGTTGAAGTCATGAGCTGGAGTTACTTTTAGACAACCAGTACCAAACAACATATCAACATAGTCATCAGCAATAACAGGTATCTCTCTATCAGTTAGCGGCAATTTAACTGTTTTGCCGATAAGTTTTTTATATCTTTTGTCTTTGGGATTTACGGCAACAGCCATATCTCCCAATAAAGTTTCTGGCCGAGTAGTTGCTACTATTAAATAACCTTTTTCGTGTTCGTACTTTATGTTCCAGATAAAAGAGCTTTCTTCTTCATTAGAAACTTCAAGATCTGATAGCGCAGTTTGCAAAGAGGGATCCCAATTAACGAGTCTATATCCTTTATAAATCAGACCCTCATCGAAGAGCTTACAAAATACTTCCGATACTGCATCGCTGAAGTCAGCATCCATGGTAAATTTTTCAGAAGACCAATCTACCGAAGAACCAAGTCTTCTAAGTTGCTTGGTAATGGTATTGCCAGAGTACTTTTTCCATTTCCATATTTCTTTCTCAAACTTACTTCTTCCAAGGGATTCTCTTGTCTTGCCTTCGCCTTCAAGTTTTTTTTCAACAACCAACTGTGTTGCGATACCCGCATGGTCCGTACCTACTTGCCATAAGACATCATATTGCTGCATCCTTTTCAGTCGCGTCATAATATCCATTAAGGTATTTTGGAACCCATGACCCATATGCAAGCTACCGGTCACATTTGGTGGCGGAATCATAATGGAAAAAGTTTTTTTCGATTTATAAGTAGGTTTAAAAAAATCAGATTTTTCCCAAAATCTATACCATTTTTTTTCTAAATTTTTTGGGTTGTAAGTTTTTTTCACTTTTAGTTGATGTAAGTGGGATCCAATCCATCAATTTTACATTGTTTGAAGCTCTCTCTTGCCTGATTTTGCAAAGTAGCATTATCTTTTATGACAATTTGAAACACAGTATCGTAGTCCTGATAATCTGGAGGTAATTTTGGATTTAGATTGATCAAAGTTGAAAAATCATTTTTTACTTTAATGCCTGGGTAAGATATTTCTACAGGACAAGAGGGTAGCTTTGCATCGTTAGAAATTTTATGAGCTAAAAAAACCTCATTAATGTCATCCCATAGCTTCTTATCGAGTTCATTAGCTTGAGCAGCATCATTACACCTCAGGTTAATTTTATTTTCGGGGGAGGATGTGAGTTCTAAAAACTTTTCTTCAACAAACTTAAGTAAGAAACTTATGGCTTCTTTTTCATCTTCTCCTGCAGAAATAAAAATTATTTCTTGGATCATGCACTGAGTAGGTATTCAGACAAGAGAGGAACAGGTCTTCCGGAAGATACCTTTTGTCCTCCAATTCCATAAGCTGTTCCCGCTATATCTAAATGTGCCCACTTATACTTTTCAGTGAATCTTGAAAGAAAACAAGCAGCTGTTATTGTACCGGCTGAACCACCAATATTTGCTATATCAGCATATCTGCTTTTTAAACCACCTTGGTACTCATCCCAAAGAGGTAATTGCCAAGCTTTATCACCACTTGTAATTCCCGAACTAAGAATCTTATCAGCCAATTTTTGATCGTTTGACATGACGCCTGTAGCTTCATGCCCAAGAGCAACAATTACAGCACCCGTTAGGGTTGCGATATCAATAACACTAGCTGGCTTAAATCTTTCGACATAAGTAAGGGCATCACACAAAACTAATCTACCTTCGGCATCTGTATTTAGTATTTCTACAGTTTGACCTGACATTGTACTTACAACATCTCCCGGTTTTGTTGCAGTACCACTTGGCATATTTTCTGCTGAAGCTACTACACCAATAATATTTTTCTTAGGTTTCAATTCAGCAATCGCTCTCATTGTGCCTAAAACACTAGCTGCTCCAGACATATCATATTTCATTTCATCCATAGCACGAGAAGGTTTAATGCTTATTCCTCCCGTATCAAAGGTAATTCCTTTTCCAACAATTACATGAGGCTGTTCGTCCTTTTTACCACCAGCATAATTCATGATAATCAGTTTCGATTCTTGTACGCTACCGTTTCCAACGGATAAAAGGCAGTCCATACCTAATTTTTTCATTTCTTTTTCACCAAGAACCTTGGTTTTTATTGTAGAAAAGTTTCTAGATAAGGCGCGAGCTTGATTTGCAAGATGCGTCGGGGTACAAATGTTTGCAGGGGTATTCGCAAGCTCTTTACTGAAATTACTACCTGTTCCAATGATTTGACCTTTTCTAAATGCTCCGGATAGACCTAATTTTTTTGAATCAATAAATACTTCCACCTTTTTTAAAACATTTTTAGGTTGATTTTTTTTGCCTTTAAAAAAGTATTGATAACTTGAAGCTTCTAGATGTCTGCCCAATACTTCAACTGTCCAATTGATATCTCTATTTTCTACAGAAATTTCAGGAATAATTATTTTAACTGAAACGGATTTTGAAGCTAATGCAGCGCTTGAAACTGATTGACAAATTTTGAAATATTCCACCTCAGAAATCTTTTTATTTTTCTTACCTAATCCGACGAAGTAAGATTTTTCAGCATTGACGCCACTAATGGCAGGCAAATAAACGCTATTCCCAATCTTTCCTGTAATCTCCTCTCTGGAAATAAGTTTTTTTATTATGCCATTGCTAATTTCATTTATTTCTTTCAAATCGCCATCAAGAGTTTTGGCTTCGCTTACACCAATAATTAAAGTTTGAAACTTATCTTTTTTGAAATTTAACTTTTTATTTGATGATATTGATTGATTTAATAATTTCTTCATTTCTTCTCCATACAAAATTTACTGTTAAACATGTGGGATAATACCCTAAAAATATAATAGCAATGCCAAGAATTATTTCATTATATTTAATAGGTCAAGTAACTAAGATTAGTTTTTTAACCTTAATTGTTTTATTTAGCGTTTTTTTTCTAAACGAGTTCACGGTCTATCTTGAAAAAGTCTCAAGCGGAGAGCTTTATCCTGAATTATTGATATTGGTTTCGATTTACAGCATGTCTGAAATTGTTGAGGTTGTTCTTCCTTTAAGTGTTTTTATAGGGACCATCATTGCTATTTATCGCCTAGATCAAAATAACGAATTATTGGCTTTTTCTAAAATGGGTCTTAGCAAACGAAAGGTCGTCTTAATTTCTTGTATTCCAGCTGTATTTTTTGCTCTTTTTGTTGCATTGATCTCTTTTTATCTCACTCCTCTTTCTAACAATAAGCTTGCATTTTTAAACGAAGTTGAAAGATTTTCTGATAGGTTCAAATTAATGGGAGCAGAAAAGATAAATGTCCTTGATGATCTCAATGCAATTTTTTATGCTAAGAAAGCTTCAGATAGGGGTTTTCAAAATGTTTTTTCGAGTTTCGAGATCAATGAATCGGAATTTGTATTGACTGCGGATGAGTTAATTTCAAAACCCTTAAATGAAAAAGAAAACCGAATATCTTTTGAGTCGGGTAAGTTCTCTATTTTGTCTGAAGCCATGCCATTAGACTTTAGCTTTGATGAATTCTTTTTAATTTTACCAAAAAAGCCAATTCTCAATGTTGAAGATTTAAAGCGAAAATATTTTCACGAATTATTTTTCGCAAAAGATTTAGAACGAATTGAATTACTAAAACGCTCTTCAATGCCTTTGATCATCATCATTTCAGCTCTAATAGCAGCATCACTGACAATGAGATTGAAAGACTCTGGGCGCTTTTATATTTTTCTTTCAGGACTTATTATTTTTATGTCTTATTATGGACTCTCGCTTTCTCAGGAAGCATTTAGTAATTTTTCGCTAAACTCAACAATTGTTTTTTTTAGCATTCATGGCATTTACTTGGTTGCTGCCATGATGATGGCTTTCGATCAAAATTATTCAAATCTAAGTTTAAATCTTGGAGGTTTGAAATATTCAAGAAATTTCATGATATATCTTTTTGTTCTATTTCTCATTGCAACCGTATTTTCTTATTTGGTATTTTATGTCTTTTTATAATCTTATTTTTGGAGATACCTTAGATAATCTTTTTTCAAAGTATGCTTGGCGTTTTTTATTTCTTACAGTTAGCATCTTTTTCTTATTGGATATAATCCTGTCTTTTTTAAAAGAGTTCGAAGACCTTAATGATTTTTATACTCTTGATAAAATCTTTCTATTCTTATCCTTCTCGTCATTAGACGCTTTATTCGATATTTTCCCTTTGAGTGCAATTGTTTCGACCATAATTTGTATAGGAGCGATCTCTGATTCAGGTGAATTAATTGCGGCGAGAGTTTCTGGCAAAAAACTTTCCACAATAATAATTGCAGTTTTAAAACCTGTCTTTTTGGGAATGATTGCGATGTTAATTTCTTGGCAATTTTTTATCCCCAATCTTAATGAAGAGGCTAATAAATATAAATTTGAACCAGCAAAAAATTTATCTAACGTAAAAGAACAATGGGTTTTTAAAGACGATAGATTTTCCAAAGTTACAGATAATGGCTTGTCTAAGGAAGTAAAAATGTATGATCTTGATGAGAATGGGGATGTTGGCAGCATTGTTCTTTCAAAGAATTTGGAAATAGTTGATGATGAATGGGTTATTAAAGAAGTTAACGATTACAAAGAAAACTTAAGTAAATCAGATTTCGTTTGGGAGGGTGCTCCCAAGCTAGCGATGGATTTTTACAACAAAAGTTTCAAAGACATGTCTCTGACCGAAAACTTTTATTACTGGCAGTCTATAAATGAGGTAGCTGATCGAAATAAAATAGGTTACGAATTTTGGAAAAAACTGCTCGAACCAGTCTCGCTAATTTGTCTCATCATTTTTGCGTTAGGCATCTCCTTAAGAGCTATCGGTAGAGATAAAAGTATTGACCGATTTGTCTTGGGAATCTTAATTGCTTTTGGCTTTAATCTTTTAATTAAAATCTTTGGAAATATTTCATTGATTCTAGGTTGGAGCGCTTTTTGGGGGATACTGCTATCTTCTTTGATTCTGCTTTACTTTGGGATAAGAATCATTCGACGCGTTTAAACTCTTACTAAAAAAGTTTTTGAAAGGATATCGTTTAAAGTTTTCTTATCTTTACGGAAAAGCATCGGTAAATAATTCAATCCGAAAAGAAGGGTGAAGATTAATCCCAATAAGCAGCGATAGATCATCCTAATTAGACTAATATCTGACTTATTTTCTTGAGTTAGACGAACTTTCCAAACTTGCATCCCTAAAGTTTGTCCTGAATTTTTTTTCCAGAAGTAACAATAAAAGCCAATACTTAAAGCTAAAAAAGCCAAATACATCAAAGGACTTTCTACCTCGGTATTTAATGCATAAGTAATAAGTAGTGTGAAACCCACACAAAGGGCAATGATTAAAATCAGATCATAAAATAAGGCAACCATTCTCCTGAAGAAGCCAGCTGGTTTATAATCTAGAGTAGAATTCATATTATGTCTGAACAAGAAGCTAATCTATCACAAAGAAATTTCTTCGGTCATCCCATTGGCTTAAGAACTTTATTCTTTACCGAGCTCTGGGAGCGAATGTCCTATTATGGCATGCGCGGACTCCTTGTGCTCTACATGACCATTGGCGTGGTTGGTAATCCAGGACTTGGTTGGTCAAACGTTGAAGCCAATGCCATATATGGCATCTATGCTGGCATGGTTTATTTCTTAGCATTACCCGGTGGTTGGCTCGCAGATAACTTACTGGGCTATCAAAAGGCCGTGCTATATGGGGCGCTCATCATCATGTTGGGACACTTCACTTTGGCGATTCCATTGGAAGAGACTTTTATTCTTGGACTAGCTTTTGTTGCTATTGGTACCGGTCTTCTAAAACCCAATATCTCCTCCATTGTGGGTCAGCTTTATACCGATCAAGACGAGAAAAGAGATTCCGGTTTCACCATTTTTTACATGTCGATCAATATCGGTAGCATGCTCGGTTTTGCTGTTTGCGGTTATCTGGGCGAGCGTATCGGCTGGCATTGGGGTTTTGGCGCTGCAGGCATTGGTATGCTCTTTGGCGTCATTCAATTTGTTTATTTTAGAAGTCAGCTTGGAACTGCCGGCTTAAATCCGAATGAGATGGCAGAAGGGCGCAGAAGCACTTTAAGACTCTGGACCATTATTACGGTTTTGTTTTTTGCTGCAGTAGTCATCTCAGGAGTCCTTGGGTTTTGGAGTATTGACCCGGTATTTTTTGCCGAGCGTTTTCGAGACTTTTTGGTTTTAATCTCATTTATTTATTTTGGGTACTTGTTTTTCTTTGCAGGTCTTACTAGCTTTGAAAAGAAAAACGTATTAATGCTTTTACTGTTATTTGTGGGAGCGGCTGCTTTTTGGTCTGGTTTTGATCAGTCTGCAGGCTCATTATCAATTTTTACCAGAGATTATGTAAACCTTACTTTTGGCCTTTTTCAAGCACCTGTCAGTTGGACGCAATTTTTAAATCCGCTTTTTGTGGTGATGTTTGCACCGTTCTTTGCTTATCTTTGGGTCTTTTTAGGCAAAAGAAATTTAAATCCCAATACACCTATTAAATTTGCCATTGGGTTAATTTTTATGGGACTTGGTTTTATTGTGATGCTCTATGCTGTGCAGTATGCGATGGTGGAGGCACCAGTAGGAGTTCAATGGTTACTCTTAACTTACCTTCTTCATACCTTTGGTGAACTCGCTTTATCGCCAGTTGGTTTGTCCGCATTTTCCAGATATTCACCTAAAAAATATCTTGGCCAAATGATGGGTTTGTGGTTTTTAGCTTCCTCTCTTGGAGGAGTACTTGCGGGATTGTTTGGCGGAGAAGCAACCGAATCCGGCTTGAGTAGTATGACCCCAATATTCTCTGAATTGATTTATTACTATTTGATCTTGGCAGCAGTCTTAATAGTTCTGTCTTTCTTCATTAAAGGCAAAGTTAATTCATGAAGCTGTGGTTGAAAAAATGAACTACGATGCAATCTTTAAAAGTATTGATCAAATTTTATGGAAAGATGCTGGTTGTAGTAGTGACATAGACTATATTGAGCAAACCTCTTGGATTCTTTTTTTAAAATATCTAGATGATTATGAAAAAGAAAAGCAAGCAGCAGCTGAACTAAGTAATAAGAGTTATTCGCCTATCTTAAGTAATGAATTTAGCTGGGAAGCTTGGGCAGCTCCAAAAAAAGCCGATGGTTCGCTGGATTATAACTCCGCTAAGACCGGAGATGACCTAAGTGACTTTGTAAATAATGAACTCTTCCCCTATCTTAAAAATTTCAAGTCAGTCTCCTTCGAAGCTAATTCACTCCAATACAAAATAGGTCAAATATTTAATGAACTTATCAACAGAGTTCAGAGTGGTTACATTTTAAGAGATGTAATTAATAAGATAGATGAGATTCAATTTTTAACTAATGAAGATAGATTCGAGCTAAGTAGTCTTTATGAAGACAAGATTAATAAAATGGGAAATGCTGGGCGCTCAGGTGGCCAGTACTATACTCCAAGACCTTTAATCCAAGCTATAACTCAAGTTGTTAATCCTGTTATTGGAGAGAAGGTCTATGACGGCGCTGTTGGTAGCGCTGGTTTTTTATGCGAGGCTTATTCACACATTCTTAATTCTAAAGAACTTACTGCAACTGAGTACAAACAACTTCAAGAATCAACTCTTTATGGTAAAGAAAAAATAGCAATTCCTTTCGCTATAGGAAATATGAACATGATTCTTCACGGCATAGAGTCTCCCAATATATTGCATACTAATACGCTCACAGAAAATATTGCAGATATTCAAGAGAAAGATAGGTTTGATGTAATTCTTGCCAATCCTCCTTTTGGTGGCGATGAAAGAGCTGAGGTTCAACAAAACTTCCCAATAAAATCTGGTGAGACAGCTATTTTATTCTTACAACATTTTATAAAGATTTTAAAAGCTGGTGGGCGTGCTGGAGTTGTTATAAAGAACACTTTTTTAAGTAATCCAGACAACGCCAGCATTGCTTTAAGAAAACAGTTATTAGAAGAATGTAATCTTAACTCCATCCTAGAACTACCTACTAAAACTTTTACAAGCACTCAAGCTCATACGGTTGTACTTTTCTTTGATAAAGGAACACCGACTAAAAAGATTTGGTACTACCAATTGAACCTTGGCAGAAACCTAGGAAAAACAAATCCACTGAATCAAGAAGACTTGGCTGAATTTCTTGAGTTGGCTAAGACACACAAGGAAAGTGATAACAGTTGGATGGTTAATGTTTCCGATATCAATAAAGAGACATATGATTTATCTGTCAGTAATCCTAATAAAGTTGAAGAGGTTGATGACAGAACCCCACAAGAAATTATTGCAGAAATAGAGCAACTGGATATAAAAGCTTCAGAAGCTTTAAAAGCAATTAAGGAGTTGCTGTAATGTGGAAGACAGTGAAGCTTGGCGATGTCTGTGAAATTCAGCCCAAAAAAGCACAAGTAAAGAAAAAACTTGCAGATACTGACACCGTTTCATTTATGCCAATGGAAGACCTGGGCATAGACGAAATGTACCCAGCTGCAAATCAAACAAAAACCTTGGCGAAAGCTTACAGTTCCTATACTTACTTTGAAGATAATGACGTTCTCCTTGCAAAAATCACTCCATGCTTTGAAAACGGCAAGCTTGGAATCGTTTCCAATTTAAAGAACGGTGTAGGATTCGGTTCAAGTGAATATATAGTTTTGCGATGTGGTGAAGAGGTGCTTTCACAGTACATCTACTACCGCCTAAGCCAACCAAGCTTTCGTGCTAATGGCAAGGAGCAAATGAGTGGTGCTGTCGGGCACAAGCGATTACCAAAAGATTTTGTTGAGAACTTAGAAATACCACTCCCCCCACTCAAAGAACAACAACGCATAGTTACTAAGCTTGATGCAGCATTTGCAGAAATTGATAAGGCAGTAAAAATAACGGTTCTGAAAAAAGAAGAAATTAATAAATTTAAAAACTCAATTTTAAATACGAATAAAGAGGAGAGTATCTTCAATAAAGCTTCTAACACCTGGAAAGAATTAAAAATTGGAGATATTTGTGATTTGATGACTGGCGGAACACCTAGTCGCAAAGTGCCTGAATATTTTGATAATGGTGAAATCAAGTGGCTTGTCTCTGGTGATATACACCAAAAAGAAATTTTTGATTGTGATGGAAGAATTACTGAGGAAGGTTTGAATAATTCAAATGCTAAATTTCTCCCAGAGAACAGCGTTTTAATTGCCTTAAATGGTCAGGGAAAAACTAGAGGTACTGTTGCAATTCTCAAGACAAAAGCAACATGTAATCAGTCACTTGTATCAATTTTTCCAAAATCAGAAATGAACTTAAATACAAAATATCTTTATTATGTTTTAGATGGAATGTACGAAAAGATAAGACGTATAACTGGAGACAGCGGAAATGACAGAAGAGGTCTCAATATGACGTTAATTAACAATATTGAAATTTTGCTACCTTCAATCAAAGAACAAGAAAATATTGTATACAAACTTGATATTGCTACAGTTGAACTTGATAAATTAAATATAGGTCTTGATAAGATTTTAAAAAAATATGAAACATTAAAATCATCAATCCTTAAACATGAAATTTAGACAATTGAAGCAGCATGAACGAAGCTGATACCAGAGCAGAACTTATAGACCCGCAGCTAAAAGCCGCTGGCTGGATTTCTGGCGGCGATGTATTGGTTCAAAGAGAATACAACATCAATGCTGGTGAAATTAAAGCCGGTGGTATCAGGGCAGGTCAGCTTAAAGCAGACTATGTCTTAAGTTATAAAAATAGAAAGCTAGCCATTGTTGAAGCTAAATCAGATGAGCTAGAGGTTGGAGAAGGTGTTGCTCAAGCAAAAATCTATGCTCAAAAACTTAATCTTAAATTTGCTTACTCAGCAAACGGCAAAGAGATTTATCAAATTGACATGAACGGCAGTGAAGGAGATGTACAAAGTTTCCCATCACCTGAAGAGCTATGGAAGAAAACTTTTGGTGATACCAATGAGTGGCAGGATAACTTTGATGCAGTTCCTTTCGAGGACCAGAACGGAGCTAAGCAACCAAGGTACTATCAAGAATTAGCTGTCAATAAAGCAATGGAAGCCATTGCTGCAGGCAAAGACCGTATCCTTTTAAACCTAGCTACAGGAACCGGAAAAACCTTTATATCTTTTCAAATTGCTTGGAAGCTTTTTAAAAGCAGATGGAATCTGCAAAAGGATGGCAAGCGACAACCAAGAATATTATTCCTTGCTGACAGAAACATTTTAGCCAACCAAGCCTTTCTGGATTTTGGAGCTTTTGGTGAAGATGCTGTTGTAAGAATTACTCCTGATGAGATAAAAAAAAGTGGAGGGGTGCCTACAAATGCAAGTGTCTTCTTTACTATCTTTCAAACCTTTATGAGTGGGCCAGAGGAAGAACCTTATTTTGGTGAATACAAACCTGAATTCTTTGATTTCATTATTATTGATGAGTGTCATAGAGGAGGCGCTAATGACGAAAGTAATTGGCGTAGCATTTTAGATTACTTTAATTCTGCTGTTCATTTGGGTTTAACTGCAACTCCCAAACGAAAAAACAATGTAGATACATATAATTACTTCGGCGAACCTGTCTTTACCTATAGCTTAAGAGAAGGTATTCAAGATGGATTCCTAACACCATTTAAAGTTAAACGTATTCAAACTTCTCTTGATGAGTATGTGTATACGGATGACGATGAAGTTCTCGACGGCGAGCCTGAATCCGGGAAGCTTTATAAAGAAGATGACTTTAATAAAAAAATTGTAATTAAAGAAAGAGAGTTAAAGCGTGTTCAAGAAATGCTCAAGACCATAAATCCAGTGGAAAAGACTATTGTCTTTTGTGCTAACCAGCCTCATGCAGCTTTAGTCAGAGATTTAATTAACCAACAGTCCGACAATGCTGCGGTAGATTATTGCGTCAGAGTAACGGCAAACGATGGAGCTATCGGTGATACCTACCTAAAGCAGTTTCAAGATAGTGAAAAATCCATTCCAACCATTCTTACAACCAGCGAAAAATTAACCACCGGAGTTGATGCTAGGAATGTGCGCAACATTGTTTTGATGCGTCCTGTGAACAATATGATTGAGTTCAAACAAATTATTGGACGAGGAACTCGTATTTTTGAAGGCAAGCATTACTTTACCATCATAGATTTTGTAAATGCTTATCAGATGTTCAATGACCCAGAATGGGATGGGTTGCCAGCTGAGCCAGTTGAAGGAGGTGAACGCGTAACAGGAGAAATTAAAGATAATGATGAAGATAAAGAAGACAAAATTAATAAGCCCAAGAAAATTAAAATTAAATTATCTGACGGCAAGTTTAGAGAGATTCAAACTATGTCTTCAACTATGTTTTATTTAGACGGCAAACCAGTCAGCGCAGAAGAGTTCATTAAGAAGTTATTTGATACATTAAAACTTCCAGAGATTCTTGGTGGAGAAGATGAATTGAGGCAATTATGGTCTAACCCAATCACTAGAAGTGAGTTGATAAGTAAGTTAGAAAAGCATGGCTGTGGTAAAGAAGATTTAAATAAACTTAGAGAGCTCATTAACGCCGAGAACAGTGACTTATTTGACGTACTTCAATACATTGCCTTTAGCAACCCAGCTTTAACCAGAAAAGAGAGAGTTGAATCAGCTGAAGATAATATTTATAAGTTTATTGATAAGAAACAAATAGAGTTCATTCGATTTGTTTTAAATAATTATATAAAAGAAGGTATTGATGAGCTGGATGTATCAAACCTTCCAACCATCATTAACTCAAAATACGGAAGCTTGAATGAAGCTCAAAAACAATTGGGTCCTGCAGGTGAAATCAAGCAAGTTTTTACTGATTTTCAAAAATATCTTTATCAAAAATAATTTTATAGCCAGAAGAAGTTTCAACTAGAAGAGCTTTTTGGAGTAGAAGGAGTATTAAGAAAAGTTATTGCCCAATGTAAAAGAATTACGGCAGTCAAGTCTCCAGTCGTATCCAACATTCTACTAAAACCCATTCCACCAAGAAAAGTGAAAATACAAGCGTTTAGTTTCCAACGTAATGTGAAATAGTGAATGGTTGCAAAGAGAAGGTTGCTTATAAAAGCTCCAATCCAATAGAAACTAATTCCAGTAATATCCGAAGAAATTAAAAGAGGTAGAGAAAGCCTGAATGTAATTTCTTCAACTACAGAAATCATGAAGAGATATCCAACCCAGATTAATTGACGAAGATCGATTTCTCTTTTCGTATATTTCAGAAACCCAAAGATAAAAGTGGCAACTATCAAACTCCAAAGAAGATATTTCAAAGGATTTCTAAATAAATTATCCAGTGAAGAAAACAGGGCAGTTTGAATGGACGGCAGCAAAAGACAAATAATCGCTATCGAAGCCATGGTAAGGCCATGTCTAGCTAGTACCTGACGAAATCGAGAAATGTGAGTTTCTTGACTTGAAGCTGCTCTTTGCAGTCGACCTGCAGGAATTGGATTAGAAGCTTCCTTCATTGATGGCTATACGATTTAGTTAATCGTTGGAGTGCAATTCTTCGTTAAGTTCTATGACTTTTTTATTCGGGCGACATTGAATGGAACCCGTTAAAGAATTTCTGATAAACAATAGATCGGATTTAGAAGCAAGTTCAGACGCTTTTACTGTTTCAGAAATCTCACCTTTGTCATCGATAACTTCTACTTTGGAAGATGCTGTCAGATAAAGTCCAGCCTCAACGGTGCATCTATCCCCCAAAGGAATTCCTAAACCAGAGTTAGCGCCAAGCAGACAATTTTTCCCAAGAGAAATTCTGACGTCATTACCACCGGATAAAGTCCCCATGGTGGAAGCGCCACCGCCAATATCGGTTTTATCGCCAATCACAACTCCTTGGGAAATTCTTCCTTCAATCATTGCTTCGCCTAAAGAACCGGCATTAAAGTTCACAAAGCCCTCGTGCATGATGGTTGTTCCTGAGCCCAGATAAGCTCCCAATCTCACACGGTTAGCATCGGCAATTCGGATATCGGTTAAAGTCACGTAATCGGTCATGCGTGGAAATTTATCAACGCTGTGGACTAAGATGTGTCGGTTCTCTTTTCTTGCCTCAAGTTGTGCTTTTTTGAAATCAGCAATCGAGAAGGGACCTTCAGAAGTCCAAACGACATTTTGTAAAATTCCAAAAATACCATCCAAATTGGTTTCGTTTGGTTTGACCAAGCGATAAGAAAGCAAATGCAGTTTCAAATAGGCTTCTGGTACAGAAGTAGGAGCTTTGTCATCACTGACAGAGACTTTTTCAAAAGCAGCATCGGATGACTTAAGATTTTCTGCAGAGATATTTTCCTCGGCAAAAAACATTTCGATCCAGTCTCCGTCACTGTTTTTTGTTCCAATTCCTAAGCCAGTCCAATTACTCATTATCTAAAACCTTTTTAATGCTCGTTAATGCTTTTGTTGTTGATTCTATATCATGCACCAAAGCAATTCTTAAATATTGCTCTGCAGGATTTTGTCCATTGTCTTCGGCACCTAAATATTTACCTGGTAATACTATGACTTGTTCTACATCGTAAAGTTTTTTGGTAAAAGCTTCGGCATCCTTAACTTTCAACCAAAGATAGAAAGCTCCATCTGGGGTTAAAGAGTCTTTGTCTAAAATTTCTTCAGCCAATTTAAATTTTTCTGCATAGGCAACTCGATTGTCTTCGACGGTTTTATCGTCTGCCCAAGCCAAAGTACTCGCATTTTGAATGGGCAAGGGCACACTGACACCATGAAACATACGATATTTTGAAAAGGCAGCAATGATACTAGAATCTCCCGTAGCACAACCGGACCTGAAGCCAGGTAAGTTGGAACGCTTTGACAGACTGTGCAATGCTAAAACATTCTCCAAGCTGCCGTTTACTTCCATCGCAGCTTCCAAAAGGGAAGTAGGTTTTTCTCCAAAATAGATATCTATGTAGCATTCATCGCTTAAAACTTTAAAACCAAATTCTTTTGAAAGCTTTACCACTTTGCAAAGTTCGTCTTTAGTCGTTACTTTGCCGGTAGGATTGGAAGGTGAGCAGAGCACGAGCAACTGACATTTCTCCCAAACTTCTTGAGCTACATTTTCCAAATCCATTTGGAAATTATTTTCTTCAAAACAATTTAAGAAGTAAGGTTTGGCTCCTGCAAACAAAGTCGCGCCACCGTAAATTTGATAATAAGGGTTCGGCATACAAACATAAGGTTTCTCACTAACTACTTCTCTATTGACCAGAGTTTGAATGGCAGAGAAGGTGCCTTCTCTAGTCCCGCCAACCAAAAAGATTTCTTCATCTTTTACATCTTTCAGATTGAAATTGTTGGCTAGGTAATTTTGGTAGCTTCGTTTCAATTCAGGTACCATCGCCATCGGAGGGTAGTGACTGAATAATTCTTTGTTTTGATTGATGGCATCTAAAATTTTTGGACTTGCCGGATGCTTTGGCTCACCAATGGATAGATTGATCTCTTCTAGAGATTTTTTTGGATTGATGAGATTTCTTAATCTTTCAAATGGATAAGATTGAATCTCGGCTATTAAATTATTCATAGACTAAAAATTTTCTTCACTTCTTTGAGTAAGAACTTCAAAACCATCTTGAGTGACGAGGATGGTATGTTCCCATTGAGCAGATAATCTGCCGTCAGTTGTCTCTACCGTCCAGCCATCGGTTTTGGATAATTTGGTTTTGTAGGTACCTAAATTGATCATAGGCTCGATGGTAAAACACATACCTTCTTGAAGTGACATACCGGTATTGGGTTGGCCGTAATGCAAAACTTGCGGGTCTTCATGGAAGACCTTGCCAATGCCATGTCCACAGTATTCTCTAACAACTGAATAATGATTGCCTTCGGCATGGACTTGAATGGCATGACCAATGTCACCCAACCTAGCTCCAGGTTTTACCTTTGCAATGCCTCGATAAAGACATTCCTGAGTGATGTCGACCAAACGTTGCGCATGCGGCCGCGCTTTGCCGACCATAAACATCTTACTGGTATCACCGTGATAACCATCTTTAATGACTGTGACATCAATATTTAAAATGTCATTGTTTTTCAAAATTCTATTTTCAGTTGGAATACCATGACAGACCACTTGATTGATCGAGGTGCAAATCGATTTGGGAAAACCTTTGTAGTTTAAGGGAGCTGGAATGCAGTGGATTTCATCCACGATGTAGGCGTGACAGATTTTATCCAGTTCGCCAGTAGAAATTCCCGGTTTCACATACTCGCCAATCATTTCCAAAGTTTGAGCGGCAAGCTTACCTGCGACTCTCATCCCTTTTATATCTTCTGAATTTTTAATCATAAGTTAAATTTTTTAATGGACTTTACAGAGTTAATTCTTTAGAGTCACATTCTAATGCAAACGGCATTAGATTTTAAAACGCGATCCATAGTTTCTACTTTGTTCGCGTTTTTTTTTACCCATTTAAAGCAGGTATTTTATGAGAGTTAAACCTGCACAACTCATTTTGAAATCAGGCGAAATCTTCGACGGCGAAGCTTTTGGTTTCACCAAAGAAAAAGTGGGTGAACTGGTTTTCAATACTTCGATGACTGGCTATCAAGAAATCATTACCGACTTGTCTTATACCGATCAACTGATTTGCTTTACATATCCGCATATCGGAAACGTTGGTACCAATATCGATGATCATGAATCTGTCGTTGGTGGTGCAAGTGGGGTAATAGTCAGAGACTTAACGAGGGTTGAGAGCAACTGGAGAAATGAACTTTCTTTGGCTGATTTTCTGAAGGCAAATAAAGTACCAGGAATAAAAAATATCGATACCAGAAAGTTAACCAGAGTTCTGAGAAACAAAGGCTCTCAACCAGCTTTCATTTCTTATAAGAAAAAGACCAAAAAAGAGCTTGAAAAATTATTTGAAAGATTCGGCAGCCTTAAAGGAAAAGATTTAGCCTCTAAGGTAACCACTGAGAAATCTTATTTATGGAAAAAGCCTAGTTATGGAACAAAAAAACCCAAACCAGAATATAAAATTATAGCTCTGGATTTTGGAGTCAAACATAACATTCTCCGATTGTTAGTTGATCGAGGATGTGAGGTAGAGGTTATGGCTGCTAATACCGATTTCGAAACCATTCTTAATAAAAAACCGGATGGTGTATTTTTATCTAATGGTCCAGGAGACCCGGAACCTTGCCATCAACCAATAGAAACTATTTCGAGATTGATAAGAAAATCAAAAATACCTTTGTTTGGTATTTGTTTGGGTCATCAACTTCTAGGTTTAGCTTTGGGTATGAAAACTGAAAAAATGAAATTTGGTCATCATGGTGCTAATCATCCAGTAAAAAATCTCATCACAAATGAAGTAGCAATAACAAGTCAAAACCATGGCTTTACGATTTCGGAAAAGTCTTTATCAAAAGATATTTCAATTACGCACCGTTCTTTATTCGACGACTCAATTCAGGGAATTTCTTTTCAAAAAAATCGAGTTTTTGGTTTTCAAGGTCATCCAGAAGCAAGTCCTGGACCTCAAGAATTGCAATCACTATTCGATACATTCATCACACAGGTAAATAGATATGCCAAAAAGAACTGATATCAAATCCGTTTTGATCATTGGCGCAGGACCAATCATCATTGGTCAAGCTTGTGAGTTTGATTATTCTGGAGTTCAAGCTTGTAAAGCTTTGAGAGAAGAGGGCTATAAAGTCATCTTGGTAAATTCTAATCCTGCCACAATTATGACCGATCCTGACTTGGCAGATGCTACCTACATCGAACCCATCACATGGCAATCTTTGGAAAAGATTATTAAGATTGAAAAACCCGATGCCATTTTGCCTACTATGGGCGGTCAAACAGGTCTAAACGTAGCTCTGGATCTCAATAAAGAAGGCATTCTCAAAAAATACAATATCGAATTGATTGGTGCTTCAAAGGAAGCAATCGATAAAGCGGAAGATCGTGAACTCTTTGCTGCTGCAATGGAGAAAATTGGCCTCAAAGTACCTTTAGCTAAACTGGCACATAACATTGAAGAGTGCTGGGAAGTTCAAGAATTAGTTGGTTATCCATGCATCATAAGACCCAACTTTACTTTAGGTGGTTCCGGTGGAGGGATTGCCTACAACAGTGATGAGTTTGAGGAGATTTGTCATAGAGGCTTGGATTTATCGCCTACTTCAGAACTATATATTGATAAATATCTTGCTGGTTGGAAAGAATACGAGATGGAAGTCGTTAGAGATAAAGCCGATAACTGCATCATTATCTGTTCCATTGAAAACTTCGATCCGATGGGAGTTCATACTGGCGATTCGATTACTGTAGCCCCAGCCCAAACTCTGACTGATAAGGAATATCAAACGATGCGCAATGCCTCAATGGCTATTTTAAGAGAAATAGGTGTTGAGACTGGTGGATCAAATGTCCAGTTTGCCATTAACCCAGAAGATGGAGAGATGGTTGTCATTGAAATGAATCCTAGAGTCTCCAGATCTTCTGCCTTGGCTTCCAAAGCCACAGGTTTTCCAATTGCTAAGATAGCGGCAAAACTTGCCGTAGGTTTTACTTTGGATGAATTGAAAAACGATATTAGTAAAGAGTCTATACCTGCTTCTTTTGAACCTACGATTGATTATGTCGTAACAAAAATCCCAAGATTTAATTTTGAAAAATTTGCAGGTGCTAATCCTACGCTGACTTCTCAAATGAAATCAGTTGGCGAAGTTATGGCTATTGGTTCCAACTTTAAAGAATCATTGCAAAAAGCCATGCGTGGTTTGGAAATTGGCTCTTCAGGTTTCGAGACTCCTGAACAAGCTATTAACATTAAAGCTATCAAACCGAGACTGATTACACCAACTCCTGAGAGACTTTGGTTCATAGGAGAGGCCTTCAGAAAAGGAATGGATATTAATGAAATCCAAGCTTTTACTGGTATCGATCTTTGGTTTTTAAAAGAAGTTCAAGAAATTATTAATTTTGAAAAAATCATTAAATCTAAAAAATTTCTTACTTCGCGAGATTTATTCCTTGAAGCCAAAAAAATTGGTTTCTCAGATCAAAGAATTGCGGAGTTAACAGGTAAGTCTGAAAAGGAGATTCGAACAAAAAGAAGAAGGTTTAAAATCAAACCAGTCTTTAAAAGAGTAGATACTTGTGCTGCAGAGTTTGAAACTTCAACGGCATACATGTATTCAACTTATCAAGACGAGTGTGAATCCAATCCTACTAAGAATAAAAAAATCATGGTTCTTGGCGGCGGCCCAAATAGAATTGGCCAAGGAATTGAATTTGACTATTGCTGTGTGCACGCTGCTCAAGTTTTAAAAGAGGAGGGTTTCGAAACCATCATGGTAAATTGTAATCCGGAGACGGTTTCTACTGATTACGATACCTCCGATAGGCTTTATTTTGAGCCAATCACTTTAGAAGATGTCTTAGAAATTTACGAAGTGGAAAAACCCAAAGGTCTAATTATTCAATATGGTGGACAAACCCCACTCAAACTTGCCAAAGATTTAGAAAAAAACGGTGTTCCAATTTTAGGTACTTCCCCGGATCAAATTGATTTATCGGAGGATCGTTCTAGATTTCAAAAGTTTGTACAGGAAAATAAACTGCTTCAACCTGAAAATGGCATGGCATCTAATAATGCTCAAGCAATCAAGATTGCCAATCGAATTGGCTATCCAGTCGTAGTAAGACCTTCTTATGTTTTAGGTGGACGAGCTATGGAAATTGTCTACGATGATGAAGATTTAAAAAAATACTTAACCGAAGCTTTAGATGTGGATACAAAAAATCCAGTTCTGATTGATAAGTTTTTAGACTTAGCGATTGAGTTTGATGTGGAGGCAATAAGCGATGGTAAAAATCATATTATCTGTGGAGTACTTCAACATATTGAACAGGCAGGAGTCCATTCCGGTGATTCGGCTTGTTCTATTCCTCCATATAGCATTAATAAAAAACTTCTTGCAGAAATAGAAGCCACTGCAATCAAAGTCATCAAGAACATGAAAATTTCTGGTTTGGTCAATATCCAACTAGCCTATGCAAATGAAGAAATATATTTACTAGAAGTCAATCCTAGAGCCTCTCGAACTATTCCTTTTGTTTCAAAAGCCATTGGTTCTCCATTGGCAAAAATTGCTGCTCAAATAATGTCTGGTAAAAGTTTAAAAACTTTAGGGATCACTAAATTCAAAAAACCTAAATTTTATTCGGTAAAAGAGGCAGTGCTTCCTTTTGAAAAATTCCAGGCAGTTGACCCTATTTTGGGTCCAGAAATGAGATCTACGGGTGAGGTCATGGGAATAGCGCCATCATTTATCGAAGCATTTGAAAAGGCTGAAATAGCCGCTGGAGTATCAATACCCTTGAAAGGATCTGCATTCTTGAGTGTTAGAAATACAGACAAAACTTATCTAGAAGAACTTGCTAAAAGTTTAACCAACTCAGGCTTTAAGTTAGTAGCTACTAGAGGAACTGCAAGAGATCTAGAAGACATGGGCTTTAAAGTAAAGAAAATAAATAAAGTTCTGGAAGGTAGGCCGCATATCGTTGATTTGATGAAAAATAAAGAAATCAGTCTTGTGGTTAATACCACTGAAGGAAGAGAATCAATCACCGATTCAGCATCAATTAGACGAACTGCCTTGGATCAAAAGATATGTAGTTCTACCACTATTGAAGGTGCAAGAGCGATATGCAAGGTAATAGAAAATCAGGTTGATTGGAGGGTAAAAAAACTTCAAGATATCCATTGAGGATATGACTGATAAAGCCCCAATGACTGTGGAAGGTGAGAAAGCCTTACGCGCAGAACACGAACATCTTACAAAAAATGTAAGAATTCAATTGTCCAAAGAAATCGCTGCAGCCAGAGAGCTTGGTGATTTGAAGGAAAATGCTGAATATCATGCAGCTAAAGAACAACAAGGGCTGACAGAAGCAAGAATCAGAGAGATAGAGTCTAAATTAACGAATTCTCAAGTCATAGACGTAACAGCAATACCTCCTTCCGGCAAAGTAATTTTTGGCGTCACGTTGGATCTTTATGATTTAGGGAAAGATGAAGAAGTGATTTTCAAAATAGTTGGCGAAGATGAAGCAAATGTAAATGAGGGCAAAATCTCTTTTTCCTCTCCTTTAGCTAGAGCGCTTATAGGCAAGGGTGAGGGTGATATCGCAAAGTTTGAAAGCCCTGCTGGCCCTCAAGAATACGAAATAGTAGCTATTAAGCACATTTAATTTGACCAAAAATCCCAACTACACAGGCGGAGAAAGGTTTAACAAGCTTTCAAAACAAGATGGCTATAGGTCAAGAGCAGCATATAAATTAAAACAGATAAATAAGTCACACAATTTAATCAAACAAAATCAAAATATTTTAGATATCGGTTGTGCTCCAGGGAGCTGGATTCAAGTTGTAAAAGAGCTAACAAAAGGGAAAGCTCACATTACAGGCATAGACATACTGCCAATGGCTAAAATTGAGGGTATTATTTTTTTACAAAAGGATTTATTAGAAGTTGAAGATAATGATCTAAAAAACCATTTTGACCTTGTTTTATCAGATATTGCCCCCAATTTAAGTGGTATTGGTATTACCGATAGTGAAAATATGATTGAACTTTTGAATATAGAGATATATCTAATAAATAAATGTCTTGTAAAAGGAGGTTCTTTTCTAGCAAAATGTTTTCAAGGAAGTTCTTTTGATCATTTAAAACAGTATATGAAAAAGAACTTCAAAGAGGTGATAAGAATTAAACCAGAAGCATCGAGAGTTAGTTCAAAAGAATGCTATCTATTAGGAAAATTTAAAAAATAAGAATTATGTCGCAATTAATGAGAAATATTATAGTCTGGCTTGCAATATCAGGCATTACTTTTGTTGCAATACAAAACATTTACAATCAAGGCCCATCACAGAATATGAATTATTCTGAGTTTGTTTCTTTAGTTAATAAAGATCAGATTTCCCAAGTATCCTTTAAGGGCGATGGTTACACCATTGAAGGAGTTACTCAAGAAGGAAATTCCTTTAAAACCACTCGTCCACTATACGTTCAAGATGACCAACTAATGACAGATCTTTTTGAGCATAGAGTCGAAGTTTTAGGAGAAGAGCCACAAAGAGAAAGCATTTGGACGCAATTATTGGTAGCTAGTTTTCCAATCCTAATAATTTTAGCCATCTTCTTTTTCTTCATGCGTCAAATGCAAGGAGGCATGGGAGGCCGCGGCGGCCCAATGTCTTTTGGTAAGAGCAAAGCAAGAATGTTAGAAGGTGGGAAAGTAAAAACAACATTCAGAGACGTAGCTGGGGTTGAAGAGGCAAAAGAGGAGGTCCAAGAACTAGTAGATTTTTTAAGAGATCCTTCAAAATTTCAAAAACTTGGCGGAAAAATTCCACGTGGTATTTTAATGGTAGGCTCTCCCGGAACAGGTAAGACTTTACTTGCAAGAGCGATAGCTGGAGAAGCCAAAGTCCCATTTTTTACAATTTCAGGTTCTGATTTTGTAGAAATGTTTGTTGGAGTTGGAGCTTCAAGAGTAAGAGACATGTTTGAACAAGCTAAACGCCAAGCCCCCTGCATCGTATTTATTGATGAAATTGACGCAGTAGGTCGTCACAGAGGAGCAGGTTTAGGTGGCGGTCATGATGAAAGGGAGCAAACACTTAATCAGCTCCTAGTAGAGATGGATGGTTTTGAAGCTAACGAAGGCATAATTATCATTGCTGCTACTAACAGACCTGACGTTTTAGATCCTGCTTTGTTAAGACCCGGAAGGTTTGACCGTCAGGTGGTTGTGCCACTTCCTGATATTAAAGGGAGAGAACAAATTCTTAACGTTCATGTTAGAAAAGTTCCAATCGATAAAGATGTCGAAACTTCTTTCATAGCAAGAGGAACGCCAGGTTTCTCAGGAGCAGATTTGGCAAATCTAGTAAACGAAGCAGCATTGTTTGCTGCACGCTCCGGAAAAAAGAAAGTTTCCATGGAAGAATTGGAGCTTGCTAAGGATAAAGTAATGATGGGCGCTGAAAGACGTAGTATGGTAATGAGTGTAGACGAAAAAACAAAAACTGCTTATCACGAGGCAGGTCATACTATTGTTGGTAGAGCTTTAGAGCACCACGATCCAGTCTATAAGGTTTCAATAATCCCTCGAGGCAGAGCTCTCGGAGTAACAGTATTCCTTCCTGAAGAAGATAAATATAGTTATAGCAAAGAATCCATACTAGATAGAATTTGTGGATTATTTGGAGGAAGAATTGCCGAGGAATTAATATATGGCGAGGGTGGAGTGACAACTGGAGCATCTAACGACATAGAGCGAGCTACAGAACTAGCAAGAAATATGGTCACCAAATGGGGTTTGTCAGAAAAGTTAGGCCCTATTAAATATGATGAAGAGGGTGACGAACCTTTCCTTGGAAGAAGCGCAGGTTCAAAATCGAATTCTGTTTCAGATAAAACTGCAAATTTAATTGATGAAGAATCAAAGAGAATCATTGATACTTGTTACAAAAAAGCTACAAAAGTTTTAAAAGACAATATAGATAAGCTTCATATGATGGCTGAATCTTTAGTGGAGCTTGAAACCTTAACCAGTGATCAGATCGATGACATCATGGCTGGAGCTAAACCAAGAAATAATGACGACGATGATATTTCTTCTGATAAAGGAAATCAAAAAGGAGAAGAACCTCCAATTAAGGATCCTGCAGAACAAATTTAAAGCTTTCTAACGTGCTCTTTCCAAAAAAAGAGTTAGATCTTTCTACTCCAAGAGTTATGGGAGTATTAAACCTAACACCTGACTCTTTTTTTGATGGCGGTAAGTTTCTAAAAAAAGATAATACTTTTGATGAATTAAAAATATTTAATTCAATTGAATCAATGATTAAGGATGGTGCTGATTTTATTGATATTGGCGCCCACAGTACAAAACCTAGATTTTCTAAAATATCTCCACAAGAAGAATTAGATCGATTAGGGTTTGTTTTTGAAAAATTGAAAGATTACCCTATCCTTTTTTCAGTTGATTCATTTAATTATGAAGTAATTAAAGAAGCTATCTTAAAAAAAATTGATTTAATCAATAATGTATTCTCATTTGAAGACGAAAAAAGTTTCAATTTGGTCTGTAATGAAAATATACCTGTTTGTGTTTGTCACCAAGGAAATCCTGAAAACGAAGAAAGCATATTTACCCAAATAGACCTTTTTTTCTCTGAAACAGAAGTAAAATTTAAGAAAGGGAACTTCAATATAAAAAAATTGATTTTCGATCCAGGGTTCGGATATGGCAAAACTCCTTTTCAGAATCTAAGAATATTATCTAATTTAGAGAAAATAAAAAAGGACAGAATCTTGTTAGCTGGCTTATCTCAAAAAAAGTTTTTGAAGTTACTTTTTGAGACAAAAGAGAATCATCTAAACGAACAAAGCTTAACTGCTGGTATAATAGCTTCTCTAGGTGGGGCAAATATTTTAAGAGTTCATCATGTTAAAGAAACTGTTAATTTATTGAGAACTATATGGCCAACATAATAAATGCGAAAAAGAAATTCTTTGGTACAGATGGTATCAGAGGACCAATTTCTTCTAAAACCAGCCCAGATTTCATCCTTAAACTGGGGTGGGCTGCAGGGGAAGTGCTAAAAGGTCAAGAAATATCTTCATTTATCATTGGCAAAGATACAAGAATTTCAGGCTACATGTTGGAGGCGGCTCTTCAGGCAGGAATAATTTCTTCAGGCTTGAATGTTCGTTTAGTTGGCCCATTGCCAACTCCTGCAATATCTTATTTAGTTAGTACTTTTAAAAGCCAGGCGGGAATCGTCATAAGCGCATCTCATAATTCATATGAGGATAATGGGATAAAATTTTTTGATGACAAAGGACAAAAAATCTCAGATGAATTAGAACTTTTGATTGAACAAAAAATTTCAGAACCTATTAAAGTTGTAGAACCTGAAAATTTAGGAAAGGCATCTAGACTATCAGATGCGAGCGGTCGTTATATCGAATACTGCAAAAACTCTCTATCTAAAGAACTTAGCTTGAATAATTTAAAAATTGTTATCGATACAGCAAATGGGGCGACATATGATGTTGCGCCGAAAGTTTTTAGAGAATTAGGCGCTAAAGTAGTTGCCATATCAGATGATCCAAATGGCCTAAATATTAATCAAAATTGCGGATCGACGGATCTAAACGTATTAAAAAAAGCCGTACTAGATAATAGTGCTGATTTTGGAATTGCTTTTGATGGCGATGGCGATAGATTAATCATAGTTGATTCAGAAGCAAAAGCCTTGGATGGAGATGATATTTTATTTTTATTGGCGAAATTTAAATTTGAAAATCAGATTGTTCTCGGATCTAAAGGCGTTGTTGGAACAGACATGACTAATAAAGGTTTAGAAAATGTTTTATCTGAAATGGGCATCGAATTAATAAGATCTAAGGTTGGAGATAAATATGTTATGGAAAAGCTTTTAGAGCTTGGATGGCAGCTTGGCGGCGAGCAGTCAGGACATATCATTTGTTTAGACAGCGTCGCAACGGGCGATGCAATTATTGCTGCTATTAAATTTTTTGAAGCGTTTCTTACTTTTGGAAAGCCACTAAATGAAATTCTTGCTTCTTTTGAAAAATATCCACAGATACTTACAAACATTGAAGTTACAAATGCTGAGAATATTTTGTCTAACAAAAAATTTAAAGATTCTTGTGAAAAATCCCAAAATGAAATTTCAGAATTTGACGGTAAGATTTTAGTGAGAAAATCAGGAACTGAGCCTTTATTGAGAATTTTAGTGGAAGCCAAAGAGTTTAAAGTGACTCAGACTTACAGTAAGCAACTCACGGAACTTGCTAAAGAATTAGCCTAACTATTCATGAAATATCTGATTGCTAACTGGAAAATGAATTCAGTCGATTTGGATGTTTGGGAGCGAGAATTTATAAATGTTGTTAGTTCTCAAAACAACTTTCCAAAATCTGATGAATTAAAATTAATAGTTTGTCTAAATTTATATGATTACTATGTGCTTTCAAAAAAAATTAAAAGTTCAAAAAATGCAATTTTTAATAAAATTTCTCTCTTTGCCCAAGATGTTTCTCAACATGAAGAAGGAGCTTTTACTGGACAGATTTCATCTAAATTTTTAAAAAAAGTTGGCATCGAAGGCTCTATTATTGGTCATTCAGAGTTGAGAGAAAATGGCGACTCAGAAAAGATTATTTTTGAAAAAGGTTTTAAGTTAAAAGAAGATGAATTGTCGAATATTTTCTGCATCGGGGAAGCTTTAGAAATTCTTGAGAACAAAAATAAAAAATCTTTTCTATTAAATCAGCTCAAGACTTTTTGTAAAAACAATGTCTCGCCAGATCTTTTAGCTTACGAACCAATATGGGCCATTGGCACAGGAAAAGAAGCAGATTCAGAAAATATCTCCTCATCAGTTTCTATCATTTTAGATTTTCTTGAAGAAAAGAAGATTTATTGCCCTGTTTTATATGGAGGAAGTGTCTCAAAAAGTAACATTGAAGAAATAATTTCTATTCCTGGAATTGATGGCTGTCTTGTAGGAAATTCTTCGCTTGACGGCGAACAATTTGCTATTATCGCTTCGAAAATTAAATCATGATTACAGTATTCATAGTTTTACAGGTATTGATTGCCATTTCCTTGGTAGTAATAATTTTACTTCAACATGGAAAAGGTGCAGATATTGGGTCAGCTTTTGGAGGCGGAAATAACAATGCGATGTTTGCTCCTGCAGATGCTACAAATATCTTAACTAAGATAACTTGGGGTTTAGTGATTGCTTTTTTTTCAATTACTGTAGTAATTTCAGCATATCAAAAAACTTCTTTAGATTCTGAGTTAGAAGTCTTTAAAAACTCAAAGATTTCTCAAGAAATCTTAGAAGAAGAGTCTTTAATTGAAGATCTCCCTGAGTAATTGCCGAAGTGGTGGAATTGGTAGACACGCTATCTTGAGGGGGTAGTGGACTTAGGTCCGTGGAGGTTCAAATCCTCTCTTCGGCACCATTAACTTGACCTAATTAGAACTTAATCCTATACTCGCCAAGCTTTTCGCGGGGTGGAGCAGTCTGGTAGCTCGTCGGGCTCATAACCCGAAGGTCGTAGGTTCAAATCCTGCCCCCGCTACCAAACTAGACAACTATTGACCATTCTTCTCTATACTCCTATACTCGCTTTCAAATTATTGTTTTGACTAACTTGTTAGTTAAGAATTTTTAATAGGCCCTTTAGGGCCTATTTGTTATGTAAAAGAAAAATGCTTGAACAAAAGATTGCTGATATTTTAAAAAAGGATATTGAGAGCCTAGATTGTTCCATTTGGGGAATAGAAATTTCTGGCGGTTCCTTTTCAAAGCATATAGTTATTTACATCGATAAAAAAAATGATTTGGTAACTTTGGAAGATTGCGAGAATGTTAATATTCAAGCAAGAGAAGTTTTAGATAATTTCTCGGAACTGAATTTTAATTTCAGTCTAGAAGTTTCATCACCTGGAATTGACCGTAAATTTTTTAATATCAGTCAACTTAAAGACTATTTAGGCGAAACAATTAACCTCTCTTGCTTTTTAGATGGAAAAAAATGCAAATTAAAGGGTGAGTTAAAAGAAGTATCTAATGAAGAAATTTCTTTAGCTTCACAAGGAGAAATTTATCAAATCTTGGCTGGGGATTATTTATCCTCAAATTTATTAGGGGCTATAAATGAATGAAGAAATATTATTAGTTGCAGATTCAGTTTCAAATGAGAAAGATCTGCCAAGGGAAACAATCTTTGAGGCAATAGAATTCGCTCTTGCAAGTGCTGTAAAGAAGAGATACAAAGAAGAAGTAAACATTCTTGTTGATATCGATCAATCTAGTGGAGATTATCAAACCTTTAGATATAAAGATGTTGTAGATTTCGAGAATTATGAAGATAGCGAATTGCACATTTTAGTCGACAGTGATTTTGCAGAAGAAAATGATCTTAAAGTCGGTGATAAATTCAAAGAGCAAGTTGAAAATGCTGAATTTGGAAGAATAGCCGCGCAAGCTGCTAAACAAGTTATTGTCCAAAAAGTAAGAGATGCCGAAAGGTTAGAAATTATTAAAAGATTTAGACCTTCTTTAGGACAATTAGTGTCAGGATCTGTAAAAAAAGTCACCCGGGAGTTTATTATTGTTGATCTTGGAGACAATGCTGAAGCTTCTTTGCCAAGAAAAGATCTTATTCAAGGGGAAATTTATCGAGTTGGCGACAGAATAAAAGGAATTCTTGAAGAAAGTATTCGGGAGAATAGAGGCCCTCAATTAGTTTTAAGCAGGAGCTCTAAAGAGATGGTATCAGAATTGTTTAAGCTAGAGGTTCCTGAAATTGCTGAAGAAGTAATTGAGGTTAGAGCAGTTGCCAGAGAAGCAGGAGCTAGAACAAAAATTGCTGTAAAAACTAATGATGCAAGAATCGATCCTGTTGGAGCTTGTGTTGGCATGAGAGGTTCTAGAGTTCAAGCTGTATCAAATGAGTTAGGGAATGAGAGAATTGATATTGTTGTCTGGGAAGATGATCAAGCCAAGTTACTTGTAAATACTTTAGCACCTGCAGAAATTCTATCAATTGTAATGGACGATGAAAATCAATCTATGGAGGTAGTTGTAAAAGATGAAAATCTAGCTCTTGCAATTGGTAAGAGTGGCCAGAACATCCGACTAACTTCTGAACTATTAGGCTGGCAAATACAAATTAAAGGAGAGTCATCAGGAGAAGAAGATACAGAAATTTCTAAGTTAATTGAATATCTTGGTGTCGATAGAAATTTAGCATCAAAACTAATAGAAAATAATCTTGAAACTGTTCAAAAAATATCTGAATCAAAAATAGAAGATTTTGTAGACATTGATGGTCTAGAAGAAGAGGTTGCTTCAACTTTAATAGAAAGAGCAGAAGAGTCTCTTCTTGAAATTGCTTTGTCGGAATTGGATGAAGATGAATTGGAAGATGAAACTAAGGAAGCAAGAAAATTAGAAACATCTGATGGTTTTTCCGAAGAAGAATTAGAGTTGTTAGTTAAAAATGAAATTCTTACAGTAGAGAATTTAGCTGATTTAGCTACAGATGAATTGACTGAAATTTTTGAAATGGATGATGAAAGAGCGGCTAAACTTATAATGTCAGCAAGACAAGAGTGGTTAGAAGATTAAATTATGGCAGATATAAATGTTAAACAACTATCTAAAGCAATAAAAATTGATTTAGACAATTTGTTGGCACAGATGAAGTCAGCAGGCCTTTCCCATCAATCAGAAACGGATATTGTAAGTACTGAAGATAAAAAAGTACTTTTAAAATTTATTAAAGATAGTAAGAAAGATAGTAAAAAAACAATTTCTTTAAGTACCTCTTCCAAAAAAACTGCAAAACCAAATTTATCCGTTACAAGAATTAATTCTCCAGACAAGGAAAAAAAATCTAATGTAAAACAGGACTTTGCTGGATCAATTGATTTCGATGAAGCAGAAAGAAAAAGGTTGAATGCTCAGAATGAGTCAGCTGAAGAAGAAAAAAAGAAGGCTGAGTCAAAAACAAAGGTTGTCAGAAAAACAAAACAGGAGCCTCAAAAGAAAATTCCACAAAACCTCAAGAAGGATAAGAAAACATTTAAAGATAGTTCAAAAGAAGACCAAAGAGAACAGGAAGGGGAAAAATTTCTAGAAAAAAACCTTGAAAATGTTCAAAAATTTGAAAAACCTCAAGAATTCATTCAAAGAGAAGTAAGTATTCCGGAAACTATTGTGGTTTCAGACCTTGCTAAAGAACTATCTATTAAATCATCAGATTTGATTAAATCACTTATGAACAGTGGCGTTATGGTCACCTTAAATCAAGCCATCGATCAAGAGACGGCTATTTTGGTGGTTGAAGAGTTAGGACATATTGGTATTCCCCAAGAGATTGAATCCGAAGAAGAAAAAATTCTTGAACACATAGTCTATGAAGGGGATGAAGAGCTAAGGAATCCTGTAGTATCGGTCCTAGGCCATGTTGACCATGGTAAAACTTCAATACTTGATTTTATTAGAAAATCATCTGTGGCTGATCAGGAAGAAGGAGGAATTACTCAGGGAATTGGAGCTTATCAGGTAGATCATAATAACCAGATCATTACATTTATTGATACGCCTGGACACGCAGCCTTTTCAGAAATGAGAGCAAGAGGGGCCAATTCAACAGATATTGTAGTCTTAGTTGTAGCTGCTGATGACAGCGTTCAACCTCAAACAGAAGAGGCATTTAATCATGCAAAAGCTGCAAATGTTCAGGTGATAGTTGCTGTAAACAAAATTGATAAACCTGATTCGGACATTGAGAAAGTAAAAGGAGATCTTTCTAAAATGGGCCTTGTACCTGAAGATTGGGGAGGAAATACTCAAGTTGTACCTGTTTCTGCAAAAACTGGTGAAGGAATAGATGACTTAATTGAAAACATCAGTTTGCTTTCTGAAATGTTAGAGTTAAAAACTAATCATGATGGTCCGGCATCTGGAGTAGTTCTAGAATCTGGCGTTAAAAAAGGCGAGGGAGCTGTTGCAACACTCCTTGTTCAGAGAGGTACTTTAAATAGTGGAGATTTTGTTTTAATTGGCGATCAATTTAGGAAAATAAGAAGTCTCAAAAACTTTTTAGGATCTCAAATTAAAACTTCTCCTCCATCATCTCCCGTTGCAATCTCCGGGCTTGAGTATCCTCCAAATGCTGGACAGGAATTCATGGTTGTTAAAGATGAAAAGGCTGCTAAAAGTTTATCTGAAGAAAGAGCGAGCAAAAGAAGAGATAATAGACTTGCTAAAAAGGGAGTAGTTAGTCTTGATGGTATTTTTGCAGGTGCAGGAGATTCGGCAAAACCTTCTGTAAATTTAATAATTAAAACGGATACAAATGGCTCTGCAGAAGCAATTGCAGGAGCCATAAATAACTTAAAAGTAGAGGAAGCTAACATCAAAATAGTTTTGGATGGTGTCGGTCCTATATCTGTGAACGATGTAAACTTAGCTGTCGCTTCAGAAGCTATTATTCTTGGTTTTAATGTAAGGTCTGATGCTGCAGCAGAAACTCTTGCAGAAGCTGAGGAGATAAAAATCCATTATTCTGGAATAATTTATGACTTGCTAGATACTGTAAAAGAAATAATTGAAGGTTCTCTTGAGCCTGAAATAAAAGAGATAACAGTTGGAATTGCAGAAGTTAAGGATACCTTTAAATCACCTAAATTTGGCTTGATAGCTGGTTCAATTGTTATAGAAGGAGCAGTGATTAAAAACCTTCCAATTAGGGTTTTAAGAGACAACGTCGTTATTCATGAGGGTAAGCTAGATTCATTGAGAAGGTTTAAAGATGAGGCAAGTGAAGTAAAAAGCGGAACAGAATGTGGAATTGGTATCGAAAATTACAACGATGTAAAAGTTGGAGATAAAATAGAAGTTTTTGAGAGAACAGAAACTGCTAGAAAAATTTAATTGTTTAGTTCAAAGCCGTATAAAAGAGCTCAGAGAGTTTCAGATAACATAAGACGAGAAATAGCTAATATCTTTAGTTTTGAAATTAGTGATCCAAGACTTAAAGGCCTCACAGTAACCGAAGTTCGGTTAAGCGACGATTTATCATCAGCAAAAATATTTCTTTCTAACTATCTAAATCAAAAATTAAATGAAGATCAAGACAGCATTGCAAAAGCTTTAGAAAATTCAAAACCCTTTGTCAAAAAAAAGTTAGGACAAAATATTAAATTAAAAAAAATGCCTGAACTTTTATTTTTAATAGATCAACAGGATAGCCCACTTTGATATCTGGATTATTAGTCCTAAATAAACCTTCTGGAATTTCTTCAGGAGAATTTATTAGAAAGCTAAAACCTTTTCTTGATGATTCCAAGATAGGTCACTCGGGTACTCTTGATCCTTTAGCCAGCGGAGTAATCCTTGCATGCTTGGGTCAAATGACTCGTTTTACTAATTTTTTAGCAAACGAAAAAAAGACATATATCGCAGAAATGATGTTTGGTATCAAGACTGATACTGGCGACCTAGATGGAAAAATTGAAAAGGAACTTAAAAAAATACCTACAAAAAACGATTTTAAAAAAACCGCAAAAGAATATATTGGAAAAATAGACCAAGAGGCACCTAAATATTCTTCTTTAAAATATAAAGGCAAGCCCCTTTACCACTATGCCAGGAAAAATAAAGAAGTACCGAAGAAAATAAGAGAGATAGAAATTTTTAAATTAGATTTAATCTCTATTGATCAAAACAAGTTTAAGTTTTTAGTTGAATGTGGAAAAGGAACGTATATCAGATCTCTTATTAATGATCTCGCTAAGGATTTGGATTGTGTTGCAGTATTATCTAATTTACAAAGAACCAACTCTGCTAACCATGATATTTCTGAAGCTTATGAAATAGAATCTATTAATAGCGAAAATATCAAAAATAAAATAATTCAAATGGGGGATGCACTTAGATGCATAGATAAGATACAATGCGCCACAGAAATAATAGATAGATTAAAAAAAGGCCAAAAAATATATTTGAAAGAGGCCGAAAAAAAAAGCAAATACCTGAGATTGTTTGACAAAAAAAATAAATTCATTGGAATTTTAAAAAACATTAACGGTTTAGTTTCACCCAAAAGGTTAATATCTATAGAAAATTAAATAACTAAGGAGGAAGTTCTTGAGTTTAGAAACAAAAACAAAGGAAGAGATTATTTCAAAGTTTGCCCAGTCCAAGGAAGATACAGGCTCCCCAGAAGTTCAAATAGCTTTGCTCACGGCGAATATTGAATCTTTACAAGCTCATTTTAAAGACCATGCTAAAGATCACCACTCGAGACAGGGCCTTTTGAGAATGGTCAATACCAGACGTAAGCTTTTGGATTATTTGAAGAAAAAAGATCCTAAAAGATACAGTTCTATTCTTTCAGAATTAAACCTCAGAAAGTAACTTCGAGTTACACAAATTAAGGAAAACAAATGAATGATATAAAAGTTATATCTTGCACTAAAGAAATTGCAGGAAGAAATGTTACATTAGAAACAGGTAAGGTTGCTAGACAAGCAACTGGTTCAGTCATTGCATCTTCAGGAGATACCAAAGTTTTGGTGACCGTAGTTGCTGGACAAGATAAATCAGGCATGGGGTTTTTTCCCCTTACCGTAAACTATATAGAAAAGTTTTATGCCTCAGGAAAAATTCCCGGCAGCTTTTTTCGAAGAGAAGGAAGGCCTTCTGAAAAAGAAGTTCTTACCTCAAGATTAATAGATAGACCTATTAGACCTCTATTTCCAAAAGGCTTCGGCAGAGAAGTGCAAATTATCTGTACAGTTTTGTCAATGGACAAAAATGATGATGCAGATGTCATATCGATTATAGGTGCTTCAGCTGCACTCCAGCTCTCAGGACTTCCGTTTCAAGGTCCTTTATCTGCTGCAAAAGTTGGTTTTATTGATGGCAATTATGTTCTTAATCCTTCTTTAGATGATTTAAAAGAATCTTCATTGAACATGATGGTTGCAGGATCGCAGGATGCGATATTCATGGTTGAATCAGAGGCAAAAGAACTTTCTGAAGATCAAATGCTTGGAGCTATTCTTTTTGCTCAAGCTGAAATGAAGCCAAGTCTTGAGTTAATAGAAGAATTAGTCTCTCAAGCAAATGTTACCCAAATTGAGTATGAGGCTGAAGAAGAAGATTTAGAAATAAAGGAAAATATTAAAAGCCTAATTTCTGATGAATTATCTGAAGCTTATCAAATAGCTGAAAAAGCTATTCGACAAGAAAAAATTTCTGAATTGAAAGAAAAAGTTAAGGCATCTTTTGAAGATCCTGAAGATGAAAAAATCGATGAAGCTCTTAGTCAATTTAAATCTTTAGAGTCTGAAATTGTTAGATCCCGACTATTATCCGGAGAATCTAGAATTGATGGTAGAGATCTTGATACTGTTAGACCTATATCAATTGAGGTTGGAGTTTTACCACAAGCTCATGGCTCTGCATTATTTACTAGGGGTGAGACTCAATCTATTTCTGTAGCAACTATGGATTCATTAAAACTCTCACAATTAATTGATTCGTTACATGGAGATTTAAAGGATCCTTTTATGCTTCATTATAATTTTCCTCCTTTCTCTGTCGGAGAAGCAGGAATGGTTGGAAGCCCAAAAAGAAGAGAAATTGGTCACGGAAAACTTGCAAGACGAGCCTTAGAAGCAGTTCTGCCTAACCCTGCAGATTTTGAATATGCAATTAGAGTTGTATCAGAAATTACTGAGTCTAATGGTTCAAGTTCTATGGCTACAGTTTGTGCTTCAAGTTTAGCAATGATGGATGCTGGAATTCCATTAAAAAAACCCGTAGCAGGAGTTGCTATGGGATTAGTAAAAACTGATGATCAACACTGCGTCATAACCGATATCTTGGGAGATGAAGATCATCTTGGAGATATGGATTTTAAAGTAGCTGGAACAGATGAAGGTGTAACCGCTTTACAAATGGATATAAAAATTGCTGGAATAAACGAACAAATTCTTGAAGATGCTCTTAATAAAGCTCATACAGCAAGAAATCATATTTTAGGGGAAATGAATAAAGTTTTATCTGAAAGTAGGACTGAATTGTCTCCTCTTGCCCCTCAGGCAATCGAGCTAAAAATTCCTAAAAATAAAATAGGCGAGGTCATTGGTAAAGGTGGAGCAAATATAAAGAAACTTACCGAGGAAACTAATACAAATATTGATATCTCTGATAATGGATCTGTGAAAATTTATGGCCGAAGCAAGGAAGAACGAGAAGATGCTTTACAAAAAATCGAGTTTATTACATCTGATCCCGAAGTAGGCTTGGTGACTTTAGGGACAGTAGAAAAAATAGTAGATTTTGGTGCCTTTGTTTCTTTTGATAAAGGAAGAGAAGGTTTAGTGCACATTTCAGAAATTTCTGAAGAGAGGGTAAAAAATATCGCTGATTACCTTGTCGAAGGAGAAGAAGTTGAAATCAAAGTTATAGGAATAGATGATAGAGGAAAAGTAAAACTCTCAATGAAAGAAGTATCATCTGAATAAAAATTCTGTTTTAATTAAATTAGAAATTTGATAAATTAATGCTCTTGGGAGACAGAATGAATTTTTTGGAAAAAGCTAACCAAAAGTACCTATTTTATGGCTTTATAGCTTTATTTTTAATTGGCTGTGCTAACCCTGTATGGTGGTATAGGAGCCCTACATCTGATTATTCTCACTTCGATTTTGATCCAACAGAGCTCAATTGTATTGAGTTAACAGAGCAAGTAATTAGGGTTTCCGCGATCATCTCAGATTTAGCTTCAAAATTAACAGAACAGGCTGACAGAGATACAGGTTATGCTTCTTTTGGGTTTGAAACAAATAATCCAAGATCAGGACAAAACTTTTTTGGCTTTAGATCAACTGCAGTAGACCCCAAAGTAGTTGAATATAAAGAAACTCTTGCAGTATTAGAAGAGATGCAAGTTCTTCTAATCGACAACTGCGCTCCAGATCAAGTAGATCCTTAATTCTTAAAATTATTGGTGGCTATGGGTAGACTTGAACTACCGACCTCAGCATTATGAATGCTGCGCTCTAACCAGCTGAGCTACATAGCCAAAAAATGGATTCTCTTTGTAGTTAGACTAATTGTCAAGATTCTAAACGTTAAATCTAAATAAAATTATATCACCGTCTTTAACTTCGTAATCTGATCCTTCAGATCTCCATTTTCCTTGAGCTTTTGCACCTTGCTCTCCATCAAATTCTATAAAATCTTTAAAAGATACAGCTTCGGCTCGAATGAATCCTTTTTTAAAATCAGTATGGATTACTCCTGCAGCTTCTGGGGCTTTGGTACCGTTTTTTATTACCCAAGCTCTAGATTCTGATTTACCCGCTGTAAAGAAAGTTTGCAGTCCTAAAGTTCTAAAAGCAGTCTTTATTAATTTGTTAAGACCCGGCTCTTCTAAACCTACGAGATCAATAAGTTCCTGCCTACTTTCGTTTTCAAGTTCACTTATTTCAAATTCTATTTGGTTACACATTTCAATTAATTGCGAGCCACTTGAATGTGCCTTTTCTCTTAATTTTTTAAGACCATCGGTTTCTTCCATGTCTTCATTCAAATTTGCAACAAAGATGACTGGTTTTGCAGATAGAAGGCCAACTTCACTTACAAAATTTTTATTTTCTTCGTCCTTTAGATATTCAAAAAGAGAATCTCCTTTTTTAAGAATGATTAAAATATCTTCAATTCTTGAAAGATCTTTCAATAAATCCTTATCTCCACTTTTTGCTTTTCTAACAATTCTTTCTTTTGTTTTCTCTAAAGATTCTATATCT
This sequence comes from uncultured SAR86 cluster bacterium, assembly GCA_902514645.1. Classification (GTDB taxonomy): domain Bacteria; phylum Pseudomonadota; class Gammaproteobacteria; order Magnimaribacterales; family AG-339-G14; genus MEDG-81. The sequence continues at coordinate 26,688 of CABXRO010000003.1, read as the reverse complement.
GACAAGATCAATTCCATTTCTATGATTTCAACATCCGAAATTGGATCTACTCTTTCATTCACATGAGTAACCTCTTTATCTTCAAAGCACCTGACAACATGAATAATAGTTTGAGTCTCTCTAATGTGACCTAAAAATTTATTTCCTAAACCTTCTCCTTTGGAAGCGCCTTCAACCAAACCTGCAATATCAACGAATTCAACAGTGGCAGGAATTATTTTTTCTGAGTTAGATATTTCTGAAATTTTATTCAATCTTTCATCAGGTAATTCAACTATCCCATGATTAGGCTCTATCGTACAAAAGGGAAAGTTTTCTGCAGCAATCTTCGAGGCAGTAAGAGCATTAAATAAAGTTGATTTACCGACATTAGGTAAGCCAACTATTCCACATTTTAAAGACATTAGTTGTTTAGTTTATTTAAGGCTGTATCCCAATCCTCTTGTAGTATAAATGTCATAACAGATAGGCCTTTGTTTATGCATCGCAAGCGATCCATTTTTTCCTCTTTTTTTCCTTTCTGAATCACGTACTTATTTACTTTTTTCCTATCACCTGGATGATCAATTCCAATTCTAATTCTTTTAAAATCTTGCGATCTAAGATTTTCAAAAATACTTTTCAAGCCATTGTGACCTCCATGCCCTCCACCTGCTTTTAATTTTATTACTCCTGACTTTAGGTCAAGATCATCATGAATCACAATAATATTTTCTGTATCCGTGTTGAACTTATTTTTTAATAACTTCAAAGCTACTCCGCTATGATTCATAAAAATAGTGGGAATCGCAAAAATAACTTTTTTATCTTGAATAACTACTTCTGCCATAAAAGATTTTAATGTTTTCTTTTCTTTTAAATCAAAAGAGTATTTTTTTTGGGCTTCAAGGATAAAGTCTGTTCCAACATTATGCCTGGTATTGGAATATCTTGAGCCTGGATTACCTAGGCCAACAACTAGAAAAGAGCTCATGAAAACTTAAAAAGTTAGTCTTTAGATTCTATCTCAGAGCTACTCTCATCCGCAGCATCTTTAGTTTCAGACGCCTCATCGGTAGACTCTTCAGATTCATCTTGTTCGCCCTCAGAAGGCTCATCGTCAATATCAAGGGCAGCTCGAGTAACGTTTACACTTGCGACTGGTTGATCTTGGTTATTAAGAATATTAGTACTCAGAGAAACTCCTTCTGGAAGGATAATTTGAGATTGCATAACATTTGAACCTATTTCTAAATCTTTCATGTCAATCTCAATGAACTCTGGAAGATTTTGCGCATTACAAGTCAATTCAATTTCATTTTTGAGATGTGAAATCATTCCGCCTTGTTGTTTTACTCCGATACAAACCTCTTCATTAGTAAATTTTAGAGGCACATTAATTGTTATATTGGTCTTTTCACTTACAGCTTGAAAATCGACATGGATCGGTCTGTCATTAGAAGGGTTTACCTGAACTTCTTTCAAAATAACTTTCACGGCACCATCATTTTGGTTGAGCTCAATCACTTGAGAAAAAATACTAGGATTTTCAAGAATTTTTACCAAATCTTTTTCTAAAATTTTAACTAATTTAGGATCGTTTTCTTGACCATAAACTATTGCAGGAATTTCTCCTGATTTTCTCAAGATTTTTGCAGAAATATTATTTTCTCTTATTTCAGCTGATATAGATGTTGATTCACTCATTGTTATAAAAACATTTGGCTAATGGATTCTTCTTTGTTAACCCTATTAATAGCTTCGGCTATAGTTTTATCCATAGAGATAGTTTTAATCTTTTTAGTTGATGAAGCCATTTCTGAAAGCGGAATTGTATCAGTAACTATTAATTCGTCTAGTCTTGAATTACTAATATTTTTTAGCGCCTCTCCGGATAGGACTGCATGAGTAGCGTAACTTACGACCTTTTTAGCGCCGGACTTCTTTAAGGCTTCAGCAGCATTACAAATTGTTCCAGCCGTATCGATAATATCGTCAACAAGAATACATGTTTTATTTTTCACATCTCCAATAACATTCATGACCTGAGATTGATTTTCCTTTTCTCTTCTTTTATCAATAATTGCTAAATCAGCATCATCTAAAAACTTAGCCAATGCTCTTGCTCTAACAACTCCTCCAACGTCAGGAGAAACCACCATCTGATTTTTGTATTTTGACTTTACGATGTGGTCGAAAATTACACTTGTTCCATAGACATTATCAACTGGAATATTAAAGAAGCCTTGAATTTGATCAGAGTGAAGTTCTATAGTAAGAACCCTGTTGGCACCAGCACTTTGCAACATATCAGCAACTAACTTTGCACTTATCGGAACTCTTTCCGATCTAACTCTTCTATCTTGTCGAGCATATCCAAAATAGGGGATCACTGCTGTAATTCTTGATGCCGAAGCTCGTCTCAAAGCATCGATCATAATGATCAATTCCATTAAATTATCATTCGCCGGAAAACAAGTTGATTGAACTATGAAAACATCCTTTCCCCGAACATTTTCTTCTATCTTGATATTCATTTCTTGATCGCTAAATCTCCCCACAGTAGCTTTTCCGAGAGGTTTATTTAGTTTTTTAACGATTTTTTTTGCGAGACCAATATTAGAATTTCCGGAGAAAATAACTAAGTTGTTTTTAGAATTCATTTTTATTTTTTGGCTGGGGTGGATGGATTCGAACCATCGCATGGCGGCATCAAAAGCCGCTGCCTTACCGCTTGGCTACACCCCAGAATTAAGCAGTTCATTTAATAAAGGCGATTTGTTAATAGTATTAGTAATAACATATGCTAATTTTCTAGGTGCATTATCCATTATTTCCTTTCCCTCTTCAAAAGAATTAATTTTTGTAAAAATACTACTTCCTGTTCCAGAGATGCTTACTTCTTTATTTTCGCTTATAAAGTCAAAAGCTTCTCTGACCTGAGGATAATTAAATAAAACCCACTCCTCAAAAAAGTTTCCCTTTAACCTATCTCTTTTATTTGAAATTTCCTCTAATGTTACAGCGTTATAGGCATCTTTTGTGGATATTGAACATTCAGGAAATAGAATCATTACTAGATTTTCAGGAAATTCTTCAGGCTCAATTATCTCTCCTATTCCAGAGACTTTTCCAGATAGACCTTTTAAAAAAAATGGTATATCCGATCCTATAGATTTACCCAGATCTACTAAAACGTCCAAGGATAAATTGAGTTTTGCGAGACTATTAACTGCTAGCATTGCAGTTGCCGCATTGGAACTACCTCCTCCAAGTCCAGAGCCAAGAGGAATGTTTTTTTCAATTATTACAGAATAATTAAGTTCGGCATCACAAAAGGACTCAATTTTTTTCAAAGCTTGAGTAACTAAGTTTTCTTGTTGAGATACCTGAATTTTTGTTGTTGAAACTGATAGTTTATTTGAAGAAGAAATTTCGATTTTGTCTCCCCAATTTAAAAATTGAAAATCTGAATCTATATCATGGAAGCCATCAGATCTCTTTCTAATTATTTTCAAAGATAAATTAATTTTTGCTGGAGAACTAAATATCATTGAGTTTCAGTGACAATCTAAAATTTTGAAAATTTCCTTGAATAATTAGACCTGATTTATTTGATAAATGCTTTTTTAGTTTAAGATTTTGCAAGGTAAAATTTTGACATTCGATATTTGTACATTTGAAAAAGAACCATTTAAGAAATAATTTAAAGTCAGATTCTTTTATGATGTTTTCGTATTTAAAGTTAGTTTTGATTTCTTCATCTTTAAACGAAACTTTAAATTCTTTACTCAAACTATCTAAATTAAATTGAATTCTCTTCTCAACGCTACTCACATTTATGGTTCCTGCGAAATATTCAGAATTAGAAGCAAGAGAAAACTTACCTTTTTTTGAAAATACGTCCTCTTTGATTTCGATTGCGGCACAAGAAAAAAGAAAAAAAACTAAAAAAAGATACAAAGCTAAAAACGATTTTTTCATATGAAAGCAGACTAGATACTATAATAGTTTTTATGTTGGAGTCGGTAAAAAAGAAACTAGAAGAAATTCAAATTAAATTTTCTCAAATGGAATCTGAGTTATCAAAGCCAGAAATAATAGAAAATCAAACCAAGTTTACGTCTATTTCAAAAGAATATTCAAACCTAAAACCTATTGTTGATAGCTTTAGCGAATTTAAATCTATTGAGGAAAATATTGATGAATCAAATCAACTTCTGAACGATTCGGATAGTGAAATTAGAGCCTTAGCTCAAGAAGAACTAGAAAGTCTCAAAAATAAAAAAGATTCGTTAGAAGAAAATTTAAAAAAAATGCTGTTACCAAAAGATCCAAATGACGAAAAAAATGCATTTATAGAAATTCGCGCTGGTACTGGAGGCGATGAAGCTGGACTATTTACTGGCGATTTGTTTAGGATGTTTTCCAGGCTCTCAGAAAGACGCAAATGGCAAATAGAAATCATTAGCTCTAGAGAAAGTGAAAAAGGAGGTTTCAAAGAAATAGTATCTAAAATTACTGGAAGAGGTGCTTATGGTTTTCTCAAATATGAATCAGGAATACACAGGGTTCAAAGAGTTCCAGAAACCGAATCACAGGGAAGAATTCATACCTCAGCATGTTCGGTAGCCGTCCTGCCAGAGGCAGATGAACAAGAAAACATAAACATTGATAAGTCAGAAATTAGAGTTGATACTTTTCGAGCATCTGGCGCAGGAGGACAGCACGTTAATAAAACTGATTCCGCAGTCAGACTGACACATATTCCATCTGGCATCGTTGTTGAGTGTCAGGACGGAAGATCGCAACATAAGAACAAAGAAAAAGCTATGTCTTTACTTCAAAGTAAATTGAATGAGGCAGCCCTAGAAGAACAAGCTAAAGAATTAGACTCTCAAAGAAAGATCATGGTTGGAAGTGGTGATAGGTCAGAAAAAATTAGAACTTATAATTTTCCTCAAAGCAGAGTTACTGATCACAGAATTGAATTTTCTGTACATAATTTAGAAGAATTCTTAGATGGCGACATGGAAATTATGCTATCGGCTCTTACAGAAGAGAATGAAGCAAAAAAACTTATTAACTTAGAAAATGAACCTACCTGATGCTTGTTAAGGATAAGTTAATAGAAATTAAAAACAAAATTGATAGTCCTGATGCTGAAATTATTATTCAACACGTTCTCAAAATTGATAAAGCAAAAATTTATTCAGATATTAAAAAAGAAATTAATAAAAAAGATCTTAGCTCCATTGACCTAATGGTCGAAGAGAGATTAAAAGGTAAACCTCTAGCCTATTTAATCGGAAAGAAAGGGTTTTGGAAAAATAGTTTTATTGTCACTCCAGATGTCCTTGTTCCGCGTCCAGAAACTGAAACATTGGTAAATGCAATTCTCAATGAAAATCTACAAGGCAAAACTCTTCTTGAGCTTGGAACAGGGTCTGGAGCGATTTCTATATCCATCGCTCAAGAAAATAAAGATTGTTTTATCTTTGCAACAGATATTTCTATTAAAAGTATCTTGGTAGCAAAACAAAATGCAGCGAAGTTTTGCTGTGAAAACATAATTTTTTTAAATCATGACTGGAATAATGAATGGCTTTTTCCTCAAGTAGATTATTTAATTTCTAATCCTCCTTATGTAGATAAAGAGACAACTACTGGAAAAGAAGAAGGGATATGGCATGAACCAGAAAAGGCCTTATTTTCAAAAGATAAAGGCCTATCTGATTTAAAATTAATTTTATCTAAAGGAAAAAATTTTTTAAATGAAAATGGTAAAGTTTATTTAGAACATGCTCCTGATCAATACGAAGAATTAAATAAATTTGCCGTGGAAAATGGGTATCTTAATTTTTCAAATTTAAATGATTTAAATGGGGATAAAAGAGTTTCGATTTATCAATGTTAAAAGAAGAATTATTAAGATATAGCAGACATATTATGTTGCCTGAAATAGACATTGAAGGGCAGAAAAGAATTAATGATATGTCGTTGGCATTTATAGGCATGGGCGGCTTGGGATGCTCTGCCTCTCTTTATTTAGCTTTATCTGGATTTGGTAAAATCAAAATAATAGACTTTGACTTTGTAGAAGCTTCAAACTTACAAAGGCAAATTCTTTTTGATGAAAATGACTTATCAAAAAATAAAGCCACTACATCAGTAAAAAAATTATCTCAATTAAATCCTTTTGTTGAGCTAACAGGATTAGAGGAAAAAGTTGATTCAGCAAACATCAAACATCTTCTGAAGGATTCAGAAATAATTCTTGATTGCTCTGACAATTTTGAAACAAGAAAAATTGTAAATAGATATTGCGTAAAACATAACAAAATTCTTATTTCTGGATCCTCTATTGCTTGGAAAGGACAATTGGGCTGCTTTGATTTAAGAGATGTTATGAATTCCTGTTATGAGTGTTTATTTGAAGATCTCGAGAATGAAGATTTGTCATGCAGAGAGTCTGCGATTGCTTCTCCGTTAGTTGGAGTCATAGGCTCTTTAATGGCAATTGAGGTGATAAAAGCGACTATAGAAAAAAATTTTGAATCTTATTTTATGATTTTTGATTCGTTGAAAGGAATTTTTAAAAGAGTTGATATTCATAAAAACCCAGAATGTAGGATCTGTAGAATCTAAATCATGTTTAAAGGCTATATAGAAGGTTATTACTCTCGAAGGCTAGCAATTGATGCCTTTAAAGATTTAAAAACACCCATTTCTCATTACTTTTATGGACCAAAAGAAGATATTTATTTGCGTCATCGATGGAAGAAACTTGATAAAAATCTTAAGAGAAGAATTCTTCCAAAAAAAATCAAACAAGTTTATTGCGTTTCTCCTTCTTCAGAATTTTTTGGAGACATTGAAAAGAACTTAAAACTTTTGAAAAGAAAATTTTCTCATGCTCTTGAGAAAGCAGGCTTTGATGAAATAGCAATTTTCTTCGATGACATAGATATAACTAATTTTGGTCAGGAAGCAGCTGACAAAGATTTGGGAAAAAAACATGCAGAAGTTTTAAATGAAGTTTCTATGCACTTTCCAAAACAAAAAAATATGTGGTTTTGTCCGTCAATTTATAATTTATCTTTATCGAAGGGGATATTTGATGAAGGATATCTAGGAGGGCTAAAAGAAAATTTAAATAAGCGCGTAGTTATTTTTTGGACAGGTGATAATGTTATCAGTGAAAGGATTGACAATTTATCTCTAAAGTCTATTCAAGATTTTTTTAAAAATCCTATAGCCATTTGGGATAATTTTTATGCAAATGATTATTGCCCAAGTAGATTGTTTCTAGGTCCCTTAAAAGGAAGATCTTTAAACAAATCAATAGTTGGACACTTTCTCAATGGAACTGGTTTAAAAGAAACAGACAAATTTTTATTAAATTATTTATTTAATCCAAAGCAGAAAGTTCCATATTTACCAAAAGAATTAAAACCAATCTTCTCTGATCCTTTTAAGGCGTTAAACGAAAAGGAATTACAGCGCGCTTTAAATATTAGTAAAAAATCAATTCGATTTATTTTTGAAAATCCTCTTGATGAAATTTTATTGGAATGGAAACCATTTTTAATGTCTTCTTTAAACGATATAAAACTTTTTCATTTAGAATCAAAAAAAGAGGTTGATGGATTTCTTGAGCGAAGATATTCTCCTTTATTCGTAAAGGGTTTAACAAAAAAAAGGTGAGATTATGTTAGGGAATATGATGAATGAACAACTTCTAATTTCAGGAGTTTTAGAACATGCTATAAAAAATAACGCCAATACAGAAATAGTAAGCAACACTGTAGAAGGAGGCATACATAGATATACCATTAAAGACTCTGCAAAAAGATCCAAGAAATTGGCCAATGCTTTGCTTAATTTAAATATCAAAGAGGGGGATATAATTGCCACGATGGCCGTAAACAGTTATCGCCATTTAGAACTTTATTTTGGCATTTCTGGATTGGGAGCTGTTCTTCACACCCTTAATCCAAGATTGTTTCCAGATGACATTAAATACATAGTTAATCATGCCGAAGATAAATATATCTTCGTCGATGTGCCTTTCTTACCAATCATAGAAAATGTCATTTCTGACCTAAAAACAGTTAAAGGAATTGTGGTACTTACTGATAAAGAGCACATGCCATCTTCATCAATTAAAAATCTCATTTGTTATGAGGATCTTATTGCTGATGAATCTGAAGAAATATGTTGGCCTGAATTTGATGAGAATACAGCTTCATCATTATGTTATACATCTGGCACAACTGGAAATCCTAAGGGAGTTCTTTATTCTCATAGATCTACAGTTTTGCATGCTTGGTATGCTACTGCTGGGAATGCAATGAATTTAACTTCTGAAACCGTGTTGCTTCCTGTAGTGCCTATGTTTCATGTTAATGCGTGGGGAATTCCATATGCATCATTTATGTATGGTGCCAAAATGGTTTTTCCAGGTCCCTTCACTGATGGTGAATCAATTTGTAATTTAATTACTTCTGAAAAAGTAAATCAGCTTATGGGAGTTCCTACGGTATGGCTTGACTTGCTGAATTACACTGAGAAGAACAATATCAAACTCGAGTCTGTAAAAAGTGTGTTGGTTGGTGGTTCTGCTGCTCCAAAAGCCATGATAAAAGCCTTTCAAGAGAAACATGATTGTTTTTTACTTCATGGTTGGGGTATGACAGAAATGAGTCCACTTGGGACACTCAATTCCTACACTCCAGAGATGGACGGTATGGATCTTGAAGAAAGATATGAAATTCAAACAAGTCAAGGTAGAGCAGTTTACGGTTGTTCAATGAAAATAATAAATGATGAAGGCAAGGTTCTACCTAATGATGGAAAAACGTTTGGGAGACTTATGGTTAAAGGACCTGCAATTATTGAACGTTACTTTAAGTCTAATGAGACTGCTCTGGAAGATGGATGGTTTGATACAGGAGACGTTGCAACGATAGATACTCATGGCTATATGAGAATAGTTGATAGAAGCAAAGATGTTATTAAATCCGGAGGAGAGTGGATTAGTTCTATTGATCTAGAAAATACGGCAGTTGGACATCCGGGAGTAGCAGAGGCATGTGTTGTTGGAGTTGCTCATGCCAAATGGGATGAAAGGCCTTTATTGTTTATTGTTAAAAATGGCTTAGATGAATGTGATAAAGATTCAGTATTGGATTACCTTTCTGATAAAGTAGCCAAATGGTGGCTTCCTGATGACGTTATCTTTCTAGATGAACTTCCTCATGGAGCAACAGGGAAACTTCTCAAGACAGGTTTGCGAGAAGACTACAAAAATCATTTAATGAAATAAAAAAATAAGGAGAAAACAATGGCTGGATTAGTACCTGCAGATACTTTAAAAGATTACATTGGTAAAAGTATGGGAGCTTCAGATTGGTTAAAAGTTGATCAAGATAGAATAAATCAATTTGCTGATGCAACGAATGACCATCAATTCATTCATATCGATTCAGAAAAAGCTACACCACTTTTTGGCTCAACAATAGCTCATGGATTTTTATCCCTTTCGTTGATGGCTGGGTTGCCAGCTCCTCAAGTTGCTCCTGAGGGTATGACCATGGTTTTTAATTATGGACTTGATAAAGTTCGATTTTTAACTCCTGTTAATGTGGGTTCAAAAGTAAGGACTAAATCAACGCTTTTATCTGTTGATGATAAAGGTGACGGAAGATATCTTTTAAAATACGAAGTTGTAATGGAGATAGAAGGTCAAGAAAAACCTGCTTATGTAGCCGAGTCCTTATCTATGTTTATTACGTAGATAATTTATCTTTTAAAAGTTTATTTACAACTTGTGGGCTTGCACTTCCCGAAGTTTTTTTCATAACTTGACCAACGAAAAAGCCTTGCAGTCTATCTTTGCCTGATTTTAGCTGCTCAAATTGTTTTTGATTTTCAGAAATCACCTCATCAAGGATTTTTTCTATTTCATCATCATTAGAAATTTGTTCTAAACTTTCTTTCTGAATGAGCTCTTGTATTTCTCCTCCTTCACTCCATACAATCTCAAGAAGTTTTTTTGCTGAAGGGCCAGAAATTTTTTGGTCTTCAATATTTTGAATTATCTCTGCAATATGCTTTGGATTTACTTTAGATTCAGAAATGTTTGCGTCATTTTTATTGAGGAGGGCAAATAAGTCTCCAGTGATCCAATTTACGGCATTTTTAGGAGAAACTTTATAAGACAATACTTCTTCAAAAAAGGATGCAGTTTCTTTATTTATTGTTACAAGTTCAGCATTGTCATCTGATAGTTTGTAAGAGTTCATGAATCTTTCTTTCATAATTTCTGGCAATTCAGGTAAATTTTTTCTCACATCGTTAATTTGATCCTTTGAGATTTTTATAGGAATTAAATCTGGTTCTGGAAAATAGCGGTAGTCATTTGCTTCCTCTTTTGAACGCATGGATCGCGTAAGATTTTTTTTAGAATCATACAATCTTGTTTCTTGAATAATTTTTTCTCCCTTTTCAAGCTCTTTTATTTGTCTATCTATTTCAAAAATGACTGCTTTTTCAACAAATTTGAAAGAATTAATATTTTTTAATTCAGTTCTTGTACCTAGTTCTTGGTCATCGGGCCTTTTAACAGATACGTTGGCGTCGCATCTCATTGATCCTTGTGACATATCTCCATCTGAGATTCCCAAAAAGGTAACAATACTGTGTATTTTTTTTAAATACTCAACTGCTTCCTCAGCAGAACTAAGATCAGGCTCAGAGACTATTTCTAATAAGCAAGTTCCAGCTCTATTTAAATCTATTGCAGAGTTATTGCTGTACAAGTCATGGATTGATTTCCCCGCATCTTCTTCAAGATGAGCCCTAGTAACACCAATAATTTTTGATTTTTCACCAAGTTTTATTTCAACACTTCCTTTGCCGACAATAGGATCATCTAGTTGACTTATTTGGTAACCCTTAGGCAGGTCGGGATAAAAGTAATTCTTTCTTGCAAAAATTACTTTTTCAGATATCTCTGCATTTATTGCACAACCAAACTTTAAAGCATGAGAAATTGCTTCTTTATTTAATACAGGCAATACACCTGGAAGTCCTAAGTCAATTTCACTAGCTTGAGTATTTGGTTCAGCACCAAAAGCTATTGGCGAAGAGGAAAAAAGTTTAGTTTTGGTAGCAAGTTGAACATGAACTTCCAATCCAATGACAGGCTGCCAATTATTTAAACTCATGGAAATCCGATAACTTTTGAAATTTGTTAGCAAGGTTCAAAATTCTTCCTTCATCAAGATAATTCCCAATTAGTTGAAGGCCAATTGGCATATCGTCAGCCTTACCTGATGGAACTGATAATGCCGGCAAACCTGCCAAATTTGCAGGGATTGTATAAATATCTTGTTCATACATTTCAACAGGATCGCTTATTGAGCCAAGCTCAAAAGATGAGTCAGAACAGGTAGGCATTGCTATCGATGAAACTTTTTTAAAAGCTTCATCAAAATCACTCTTTATTAAGTTTCTTATTTTCAAAGCCTTGTTGTAGAAGGCATCATAGTAACCTGCTGAAAGACAAAATGTTCCAATAAAAATTCTATTTTTAACTTCTCTGCCAAATCCTTCTGTTCTTGAATTTACATAAAGATCCTCTAAAGAAGATATGCTTTCGCTTCTATGACCAAATCTAATTCCATCATATCTAGCTAAATTTGCTGAACACTCTGCAGGAGCTATTACATAATAAGCCGGCAAAGAGTACTCAATATGAGGTAAATTAATTTCTTCAATTTTTACTCCATCTTTTTCAAGAATAGAAATTGCATTTCTGAAAGAATCTCGTACTTGATCATTTTTTATATTTTCAATTAATTCTTTAGGAATTCCAATTACATGCTCTTGATCTGCGTCAACTTCCTTTTGAAAATCTTTAACTTCTTCATTCAAAGACGTTGAGTCTTTTTGATCATATCCAGACATATATTTGAGAGCTATTGCGGCATCCTTAGCATTTTTTGCAATTATTCCCGCTTGATCGAGGCTAGACGCAAAAGCTATCATTCCCCATCTAGAAACTCTTCCATAAGTCGGTTTTATACCTGTAACTCCACAGAAAGAGGCAGGTTGCCTTATTGAGCCACCAGTATCAGTTGCAGTTGCAAATGAACAAAGATTAGCTCTAACAGCTGCTGCCGATCCACCCGAAGAGCCTCCTGGAGAAAGTTTTTCATTGATGGGATTCAAAACATTTCCATAAAAGCTTGTTTCGTTTGAGGATCCCATCGCAAACTCATCCATGTTTGTTTTTCCTATAGTAATAGCTCCTGCATTATCTAATTTAGAGAAGACTTCTGAAGAATAGGGTGAAATGAAGTCGGATAACATTTTAGAGCCACAAGTTGTTTTTTTATCTTTAATACAAAAAATATCTTTGTGAGCAATTGGAATCCCCTCCAGAGGCCTAGCATCATTTTTTGCGATATTGACATCTGCCAAGAGCGCCTTTTTTTTAGCCTCTTCTTCAAAGATTGAAATAAAACAATTTAAAGATTTTTTTTTCTTAATTTCGTTTAGATATGCTTCTGTAATTTCTTTAGATGAAAAAGATTTATTAGTAAGCCCAAGTATTTGATCTGTCAAAGAAAGGTTAATTAATTCACTCATAACTATTCAATTACTTTGGGGGTAAGATAAAACCCAGAGTCTTTTTCTTTAGAAAGTTTTTGAAGTTTTTCTCTTTCAATATCTTTTTTTTCGATATCTTCTCTCAAAGTTTGAGTATTTTCTATAGGGTGAGTTAATGGATTAATTTTTGAAGTGTCTAACTCATCCATTTTGTTAACCATTGTTAAAATAGATTCCAGATCTTTTATCAAAGAGGAAGATGTATCCTCGTCTATTTTTATCTTACTCAATAAAGAGATGTTTTTAAGGTCTTGTTTAGTAATTTTCATTATAATGGATCAAAGAGAGGGAGATTTTATATCAACTTAAAATCAACTACTATTCGAAATATTTAAAAAATTAAAAAATTATGGTTTTAAAAGCTCTTAAAGGTATATATTCAACGGATTTATCAATTGATCTGGGCACTGCCAACACACTTATTTTTGCAAAAGGAAAGGGTATTGTTTTAAATGAACCTTCTGTAGTTGCAATAAAAAAATCTGAAGGTCATAGATCAGTTGTTGCTGTAGGCTCTGAAGCAAAAAGAATGCTAGGTAGAGTTCCTGGAAATATCGAGGCGATTAGACCTCTAAAAGATGGAGTAATTGCAGATTTTCAAGTTACAGAGAAGATGCTCCAGCATTTCATTCAAGTCGTTCATGGAGAAAATTTTTTTAAACCTAGTCCAAGAATTTTAATTTGTGTGCCTTGTCAATCTACGCAAGTAGAAAGAAGAGCCATAAGAGAATCTGCCCTTCAAGCTGGAGCTAGAGAGGTAAGGCTTATAGAAGAGCCAATGGCAGCAGCAATTGGAGCAGGTCTTCCAGTTGAAGATGCATCTGGCTCAATGGTGGTTGACATAGGAGGCGGCACAACCGAAATCGCAATTCTTGCTCTTAATGGGGTTGTTTTTTCAAGCTCATTAAAAACAGGTGGAGATAGATTTAATGAAGCAATCGTATCCTATATTAGAAGAAAATATGGAGTTTTGGTTGGTGAATCAACTGCCGAAAGAATCAAAGAAACTGTTGGATGTGCAACTCCTGAAAGTGAAGATAAATCGATGGAAATTAGGGGGAGAAATTTAGCTGAAGGAGTTCCAAATACTATTAATTTTTCGAGTTTAGAAGCTTATGAAGCCATCTCAGGACCATTGTCATCTATTCTCCAATCTATTCGAAATGCATTGGAACAGTCTCCTCCAGAGTTGAGTGCTGATATCTCTGAAAGAGGGATAGTTTTAACTGGAGGAGGCGCTCTTCTTACCGATCTAGATATAATGATTTCTGAGCAAACTGGAATTCCAGTTATAGTTGCCGATGATCCTTTAACTTGCGTTGTAAAAGGTGGGGGAATTGCTCTAGATATAATTGATAAATTTGATGTAGATCTTTTATCTACCGAGTGATTTTATGTTCGGCGGTGAACATAAACAGACTGACATTGCTCAATCAGCTATTTTCACAACCGGATCAATGCGAGCAAACCGTCTCTACCCAGCAATATTTCTTACAATTGCATTAATGTATGGAGATTATTCATTTGATTTAGGAAGCAAACTAAGAATAATTTCATCCTATATTTTTTCTCCATTTAGCGAAATTGAATTTTTTGCAAGAGATACTTTAAATACTTTTGACTCTTATTTTTCTTCCCAAAAAAGACTAATTGAAGAAATCCAAGTCTTGAAAAGTAAAATTAGAGATTTAGAAAATCAAAATCTCTCTCTTGGGGATACAAAAAATTCATTGAATGAACTAGAAAAATTATTTGATCTAAGCAAAAGCTTTGAAAAAAAGGAAATTTACCTAGGGAAAGTTACCGATATAAAAAAGTTTCCGGAAGAACTTGTTTCCGTTGAAGTTAGAACAACTGATATCACAAAGGATATGGTTGCTTTTAATGCTTTCGGCCTAATTGGAGTTGTAGATGAACTGCTAACGAATTCAGTAAAGATAAAGCCATTACATGATCTCTCCACAAAAATCCCGGCTAAGAATTCCAGAACGCTCGAAAATCTTATTATCGTAGGCTTAGGCGAACCAAAATCATTTCAAATTGAAGATTTTAAAAAAAATGGAGATATCTCTATTGGAGATGAAATTATTTCATCCGGGCTTGGTGGAAAATTTCCAGGGGGTTTTTTTCTTGGAAGAGTAACTAGAATAGATGAAAATGATGAATCAAATTTTTTGACAGTAAAAGTTGAGAATTCATTTGATTTTAGTTTTGGGTCTAAAGTTTTATTTACAAAACCATGAATAGTTTAGACGAAAAAAAACCATCTACTTTTAAAATTAACTTTTTCGTTGGACTTACTTTAGTTGTATTTTCAATAATTGAAATTATTCTAAATGACTTTTTATTATCAAGATTGACTTTGCCATTAACTTTGATGAGCTTGATTTATTGGAATGTTGCAACTCCAAGAAATATAGGTTTTGTTTGGACAATGTTTAGCGGTCTTTTGTTAGATATTTTTTTGGGCTATCTTTTAGGTACTCACGTAATTATATTTTTGTTAACTTCATATTTTTCTCAAAGGTACTTTCATAGATTTAGAGCTCTATTTCGCATACAACAGTCTTTAATTGTTGCAATGATTATTTTTATTTATCAAATTTACTTTATTCTTATCTCTAAAAATTTCTCTCTTTCCATTATTTTTGAGTTGCTAGCTTTAACTATAATCTCTAGTTTATTCTGGCCTATTATTTATGGATTTTTAAGATATCTTAGAATAAAGCTTACTTATGGGAAGTAACTAATTTTTCAAAGAAAATCTCCGAGATAAACTTTTTTAACTAGATCATTTGATATTATTTCCTTTGGGGTACCTTCAGCAATTACTTCTCCAGCATTTATAACATAGATGAAATCGCAAATATCTAAAGTAGCCCTAACATTGTGATCGCTTATAAGAACTCCAATTTTTTTTTCTTTTAAATTCTTAATTAATTCTTTAATTTCACTTATCACTAGGGGATCGATCCCGGCAAAAGGCTCATCTAGTAATATCAATTTTGGATTAAGAGCCATAGCTCTAGCTATTTCGACTCTTCTTCTTTGCCCTCCAGAAAGAGAATTACATCTTTGGAGGCATATACTTTTTAAATTAAATTCTTTTGTAATATCTTGCATTTTTTTATCTATTTCTTTTTTATGAATTTTCTTAGCCTCTAACGCGGCCTTAATATTTTCCTCTACAGTAAGTTCTCTAAAAACAGATGGCTCTTGCGGAAGATAAATCACTCCAAGATCTGATCTTTTTTCAAAACTAAAGTTGTTAACTATTTTTGAGTCGTACAAGATTTCTCCATCTGAAGGCTTACTTAATCCAGCTAAAATTGAAAATAAGGAGGTTTTTCCTGCTCCATTAGGCCCTAACAAACCACAAATTTGTTGAGAATTTATTGAGATATTTATATTTTTAAGAATTCTAATATTCTTGGAGACTTTATTTATTTTTTTTCCTTCAATGAACATAATGTCTACTTTTCGATATTTAATTTTTTTGGGAAAATCAATTTTCCATCAGATTTAAGCTTTATAAGAGAAGTATTAGTTTTTAATCCATTTTTTTCTTCCAAATAAATAGGACTTCCCTTAAAAATCACTTCATCTTCATTAAAAATTACTTCATTAAATGAAATTTCATAAATATCTATAGATAAATTTAGTTTATCTGAAGATAAATTTCTTTTATTGAGGTTTATAACCACAGGAGCTGATTCGCCCTCAATTTTCTTTTTATTCACTGTGCCATAAATCTTAATATTATTTTCTAGAAAAATTGTATTTTTGTCATATGCAATTTTTCCTTTATCGGAGGTTATAATCATTGATATGTCTTTTCCTGAAAGATTAATTCTAGGCTGATAAACGTAAAGATTCTTTTCCTCCTTTAATGAATTCACCATTGATGATTTTAAGTTCAGTTTGAGATCGCTCTCTTTGAAATCTAAATTTATTGAAATATTGTTAGCTTTAAATATTATTTCGCTATTTTGTTTTTCAGTATCGCTAATCGTAGAATTCAAAAAAAAAGAAGACAAAAAAAGTATTGAGCCTATAAGGAAAAATAAAGCTAATAAATATACAAAAATACTTTTTTGCATTAAATTATTTTTGATGAAAGAATTTCATGCATCCTTATTAAGCCAGAAATTTTACCTTTAGAATTTTTTACAATTAAAGAATAAATCTTTTGTTCTTCCATTACGCGAGATACATCAAGAACAAGATCTTGTTCATCAACAAACTTATAATTTTTTGTCATTACTTTTTTAATTGAAGTAGAAGTAAGATCTACACGATCATTTATCATTCTTCTTAAGTCCCCATCGGTAAAGATTCCTTTTACTTGGAGACCAGTTTTTATTAGGCCTAACCCAAAACCTTTTTTTGATATCATTTCCATGGCTTTGATCACGGAAATACCTCCGTCGATAAAAGGTAAGTCTTTTTCTTGAATCATAATTTCTTTAACCTTTATGAAGCTTTTCCCAAGACTTCCTCCAGGGTGATTCTCTCCAAAATCAGTTCTCTCGAAGCCATTTTGGCTTGATAAAGCAATAGAAATTGCGTCTCCAATCATCATCATTGCAGTCGTGCTAGAAG
This sequence comes from uncultured SAR86 cluster bacterium, assembly GCA_902514645.1. Lineage (GTDB taxonomy): Bacteria > Pseudomonadota > Gammaproteobacteria > Magnimaribacterales > AG-339-G14 > MEDG-81. The sequence continues at coordinate 9,429 of CABXRO010000003.1, read as the reverse complement.
TAGGGGCTAGATTAAGAAGATCAGCTTCTTTATCTAAACTTAATGTTAAGTGAGCCTCTGATGCTAGAGAAATAGTCGACTTTATATTTGCAGTTACAGAGCAGATTTTAATCTTTTTTGACCTTAGGTTTGGTAAGAGATCTATTAACTCTTCTGTTTCGCCAGAGTATGAAAAAATAAATAGGACATCTTTATTAGTTATTGCTCCCAAATCTCCGTGACTCGCTTCAGCAGCATTAATGTAAAAAGATGGTTTGCCTAAACTTGATAAAGTAGCTGAAATTTTCTCGGATACTTTTCCTGATTTTCCTATTCCTAAAAATATAATGTTCCCTTTATTGCGCGATAAGAGTGAACAAATTTTGTTGAATTCCTTTTTATCTAAATTTGTTGAAACTGTCTTTAATGCTTCAATTTCGTTAGAAATAACTTTTTTTCCAATTTCAAAAAAAGTATTTTTTTTCTGTTTTTTCATCTGAGAGATAATATCTTATAGTAGACTAAACAAATTAAAATCGATTATAAATGAAAAAGTACTTTTTCTTATTTTTTATCATTCTTTTTTCCTCTTTTTGCTTTTTAGATTCTGAGGTAGAAGATTATGTAAATGCTCAACATGAGAAAATTTTTAGCTTTTTGAATGAAAAAGCTGATCTTCTTGAAAAAGATAAAGATCTTTTTTTGGACGAGTTCGAAGAAAAATTTTCAAAGTTAATTCCACCAGAAGAAATTTCAAAAAGGGTGATGGGAAAGAAAACCTTTACTAAAGCTTCAAAGAGCCAAATATCAAGGTTTAACGAGAAATTTAAAAACACCCTTTTGGATTCTTATTCAGGCGCATTAAGTAATATTGATGCTGCAAATATTTCAATTGAATCTCATTTCCATCCTAATGAACGTATGGATCTTGCAGTAGTCCAACTGAATACAGAATTTTCAGGCAGAAAATTCAAATTAATTTATAAAATGAAAAAAATAAAAATTGAAGATTCAAAGAATTGGCGCGTAGTTGGAATTGTATTGGATGGAATAGATATAGTCTCTTTATATAGAAAGCAGTTTGCTAATTTAGTTACGGATAACAATGATAATTTAGATCGCGCTATTGAATCCTGGAGCATTGAAGAAGATTCCCTAAATTTTGAAGATTAATGGATAAACTTATTATTGAGGGAGGCCATTCCTTATCGGGATATTTAAAAGCCTCGGGAGCTAAAAACTCGGCTTTGCCTATTCTTGCCTCTTCTCTTCTATTAGAGGGGAAATTAACTTTAAGCAATATTCCACACTTAAAGGATGTAACAACTATGATAGAAGTTTTAGGCTCTATGGGAGCTCATATAATTCTAGATGAAGATATGAATCTCGAAATCGATACTTCAAATCTTCAAAATCAAATAGCAAGATATGAATTGGTAAAGACAATGAGAGCATCTGTTCTTGTTTTGGGGCCACTTTTAACAAAATTCGGAAAAGCAGAGGTTGCTCTTCCTGGGGGTTGTGCTATTGGAAGCAGACCAGTCAACCTTCACTTAGAATGTATGAAAAAATTGGGCGCTGAGGTTATTACCGAAGGAGGATACATAAAAGCAAAAGCAGAAAAAGGCCTTAAAGGCGCTGAAATTCTTTTCGAAACTATTAGCGTTACCGGAACTGAAAATGCCATCATGGCAGCTGTTTTAGCAGAAGGCGAGACTTTAATTAAAAACGCCGCAAGAGAACCAGAAGTAAGCGATTTAATTGATTGTTTAGTTAGTATGGGGGCTGATATTAATGGAAAAGGTACCAAAGAGATCATTATCAAGGGAGTAAAAGAATTAAAACCAACTTCGCATCAAGTTATGCCAGATAGAATAGAAACTGCAACTTATTTAACCGCCGTTGCCATGACAGGAGGAGAAGTAACAATTAAGAATTCCATGCCAAAGACTCTAGAGAGTGTACTTTCAAAGTTAACCGAAGCAGGGGCTGAGATAAAATTAGAAAAAGATGCCATTCATTTAAAAATGGATAAAGATTTAAAGCCTGTAGATATATCTACAGCACCGTACCCTCTATTTCCAACTGATATGCAAGCACAATTTATCTCGTTAAATACAATTGCAAATGGGAAATCATCCGTTGTTGAAACTATTTTTGAAAATAGATTTATGCATGTTCAGGAACTCATTAGGATGGGAGGAGAAATTTCTCTTTCAGGAAATACTGCAATAATTAATGGCAAAACAAATTCTCTTCATTCTGCACCAGTCATGGCGACTGACCTAAGAGCCTCGGCTAGTCTAGTTTTAGCAGGATTGGTGGCAAAAGGAGAAACTAAAATAGATCGTATTTACCATATCGATAGAGGCTATGAAAGAATTGAAGAAAAACTAAATGCTCTGGGGGCGAATATAGAAAGGGTTAATGCATAATGTTACTAGTTTTACCAAAGGGAAGATTACTTAAAGAAATTAAAAATCTTTTGGAGGAAGTAGGCGTGTCTTTTGAAGACTCATCAAGAAAGCTAGTCATGGATACCTCAGTAAAAAATATAAAAGTTGCCATTTTGAGATCATGGGATATTCCAAAATTCGTTAATAAAGGAATAGCTGATATAGGTTTTGTCGGGAAAGATGTTCTTAATGAAATAGAGGATGAAGAGAATTTTTATGAATTTTTAGACCTTGGATTCGGTAAATGTCATCTTTCTTTGGCTGCCTTGAACAAAGTAAATCACTCTAACAAACCAATTGTCGCAACAAAATATCCTTTGTCTGCTAAATCTTTCTTTTCTTCTAAAATGCAGAATGTTGAAATAATAAAACTTAAAGGAGCAATTGAAATAGCTCCTATACTTGGACTATCAGACTACATAGTAGACCTTGTGCAAACAGGAGCTACCCTGAAAGAGAATGGATTAACTGAGTTAGAGGTTATACAAAATATTTCAACTAGATTAATTATAAACAAGTCTTCTTTCAAAACACAAAATTCACAAATAAATAAATTGGTTATTTCTATTAAAAAGATTCTTGATGAAAAATTTAAAAATTAAAAAAGTATCATTTGCAACAGCAAAGAAACTTTTGTCAAAAACCAATTCTATTAACAGAAATTCAAATGTTAGAGAGGCTGTTCAAAAAATAATCTCTGATGTAAAAAAAAATGGAGACACTGCTCTAATTAAGATTTCTAATAAAATAGACAATACAAAATTCAAGTCAATCTCTGATGCGTCCTATAATCGAACAGACTTTAGAAAAGCTTATGAAAAGTTCGACAATGAAACTAAGAAAAACTTAAATTATATAAAAAATAGAATTATAAACTTTCATAAATTAATAAAAATAAATGACTTAAAAACTAAAGATGATGTTTTTAACATTTTAGGTCAAATTCACAAACCCATAAATAAAATTGGTATTTATGCACCTGGAGGTAAAGCTACTTACCCATCTTCGATCCTCATGACAGCTCTTATTGCTTCGGTTGCAGGCTGTAAGGAGATTAATCTTTTTTTTCCTAGCTCATCGGATGATGCAAGAAAGTTGATGCTAGGAACTGCTCATGTTGCTGGAATAAAACATGCATACAATTTCGGTGGAGCTCATGCAATTGCGGCAATGGCATATGGAACAAAGACAATTACTAAAATGGATAAGATCTTTGGGCCAGGAAATGTTTATGTCGCTGAAGCAAAAAGGCAAGTATTTGGAGACGTTGGTATAGATTCTTTTGCAGGTCCATCAGAAGTGCTGATAATTTCTGACAAGAAAAAAGGATCTAAAATGTTAGCTGCTGATCTAATTGCTCAGGCTGAGCATGGCGAAGATTCTAAGTGCGTTTATATTCAAATTGGAAAATTTGGATTAGACGACATGTTTAAAGAATTGAATGAACTAGTAAATTCTGCTCCTCGAAATAAAACTATAAAAACTGCTTTAGAAAATAATTCAATGTTTGTTCAAGTTAGAAACTTAAAAGAGGCAATATTTATTAATAATCTTATTTCACCAGAACACTTACAGATAATCTTAAAAAGTTTCGATGACTCATTATTAAAAGAATTTTCTGCTGGAGCAATCTTTATAGGAGAAAATAATTCTGCTGTATTAGGAGATTATGCAGCGGGCCCTAGCCACGTAATTCCAACAAATTCTTCTGCAAGATTTAGCTCACCCGTCAGCGTTGAAGATTTCCTAGTTAGAACTTCTGTAACTGCAATTAATACTTTGAAGAACAAAAGTAAATATAACGAATTACTTGAAAACTCTATATTCTTAGCAGAACTCGAAGGTTTAGATAATCATGCAAATGCATTAAAATTTAGAAGAAAGTAAATTTTTATTTTTCCAAAATCGAATTAAATACTTCCATAACCGTATCAACAGGAATTGCAAAATTTAAACCTTGATTACCTCCAGAAGTAGATCTTATTACATTAACAACTCCCAAAAGTCTGCCTTTGTCATCAATCAAAGCTCCCCCAGAGTTCCCTGGATTAATTGATGCATCTGTTTGTAAAAAATTTCCTTTTTTGTCTTTAAAAGTTCTATTTATTGCGCTCACAATACCTTTGCTGAATGATTGGCCCAACCCTTGAGGATTCCCTATCGCAACAACAGATTCTCCGACTTTAACTTGATCTATATTTTTTCTAATTCTAAAAGGTTTTAAATTTATTGATTCAATAATTGCAATAACTGCAATGTCTGCTTCTGAATCAAATCCTAATATTTGAGCCATAACTGTCTTGCCTAAGTGATTTTCAACTAATAGTTGTTGATTCTGATTAAATGCCTCTTTGACTACATGGAAATTTGTGACTATTAAATTCTTTTCAATAACAACTCCTGAGCCATTTGGAAAAAAACCCGTTTTTACGACTCTTCTGTTGTATTTGAAACCAAACTCATTAGATTGCTCTTGCCAAGCTCTCCATTTTTTTATCGTCCAAATATTTACAACAGAGGGCGATGTTCTTTCAAGCACATTGGAGATATCGTGATAGAAAGGTATATAAAAGTTAGTTTTTCCGTAAAAACTTGAAAAAATAAGCCCAGAAATTGATCCTAAAATTACCCATAAAGAAATCAGAAAATAACTTTTTTTGAACATATGTAATAGCAATTATAACCTCTCTGAGTTATCATTCTCGCCTTTCAAAGACTTATTATGAAAACTAAAAGTTACAAAAGTGATGATTTAGAAAAAAAATGGCATCTTATCGACGCCAAAGATGAGATTTTAGGAAGATTGGCTGTAAAAATTGCAAACATATTATCCGGAAAAAATAAGACCCATTACTCTCCTAACGCAGATTTAGGTGACTTCGTTGTAGTTGTTAATGCAGAAAAAGTGTGCGTTACAGGTAATAAATTCACTCAAAAAAAATACCATCATCACACTGGTTTCCCCGGCGGTCTAAAAACAACAACATTTGAAAAAATGCAAGCAGATTCACCTGAAAAAATTATTGAAAAAGCAGTTAAAGGCATGCTTCCTAAAAATAAACTGGCAAATAAAATTATAAAAAAATTAAAGGTATATGTTGGAGCAGAGCACCCTCATTCTGGACAACAACCGAAGGAATTAGCTTTATAGCAAAATAAATATGTCAGAAGCAATTTACGCAACAGGAAGAAGAAAAAGTGCAACGGCGAGAGTCTATCTTTATGAGGGTACAGGCAATATATTAATAAATGATCTACCTTTAGAAGAATACTTTGGAAGGGAAGTAGCTAAAATACTCGTAAAACAGCCTTTGAAGCTTTTGAGTTGCGATCAGAAATACGATCTCAAAATAAAGGTTTCCGGCGGAGGTTCTTTTGGACAAGCTGGTGCTATTAGACATGGAATATCTAGAGCCCTTGAAAAAAAAGACAGTGAGTTTAGAGGAGCTTTAAAGTCAGCAGGCTACTTAACTAGAGATTCAAGAAAAGTGGAAAGAAAAAAAGTTGGATTAAGAAAAGCAAGAAAAGCGCCTCAATTCAGCAAAAGATAAAACATGCAACCCAAAAGTCCTCCTAATCCTGGTAGAAGGAAGTTCCTTACCTATACGACTTCTTTTTTGGGACTTATAGGTGCTTTTTTCACCGCAGTACCTTTTATAAGCGCTTTTAAACCAAGTGCAAAAGCTGAAGCGGCAGGAGCACCAGTAAAAGTTGATGTTTCAAAATTGCTCCCTGGAGAAATGATGACAGTTGAATGGAGAGGAAGACCAGTTTTTGTTGTAAATATTCCTGAAGAAAATACCAACGCTATAACAAATAATTTAGAAAGGTTGGCAGATCCTGAAATGAAAGATCCTTCTCAACCAGAATATGCAAAAAACGAAATCAGATCACGAAAAAAAGGTATTGCAGTTCTTACCGGCGTTTGTACACATTTAGGTTGTGCCCCGAAATATTATCCAGAAGCCAAACCCGAAGACTTTGATTCAAATTGGCAAGGTGGATTTTTTTGTCCTTGTCATGGTTCAAAATTTGATCTAGTTGGCAGAGTATATGCAAACGTTCCAGCCCCTACGAATTTAGTTGTGCCTCCACATTTTTTTGAAAAAGATAATCTTCTGGTTATCGGTTCAGACGGAGTGAGTTAATGAGTGAAAATACTATTGGAAAAAAAAGTATTGATTGGGTAGATAAAAGATTCCCTGTAGTTGATCTATTTGAAAGGCATCTTTCTAAATATTATTCGCCATCCAACATAAACATTTGGTATTTGTTTGGATTTCTCTTACTCATAGTTCTTGTAATGCAAATTCTCACTGGATTGTGGCTAATGATGAATTATACCAACACTGCAGAAGGCGCATTTTCGTCCATTGAATACATTATGCGAGATGTTGATTATGGCTGGCTCATAAGATACATGCATGCTGGAGGAGCTTCTGCATTTTTTGCTCTAATTTATCTTCATATGTTTAGAGGAATGATGTATGGATCATATCAGAAACCTAGAGAGTTAATTTGGGTTGGTGGATGGTTTGTTTATGTTCTCTTATGCGCCGAAGGCTTTACCGGGTATGTTCTTCCATGGGGACAAATGTCATTCTGGGCGGCACAGGTGATTATTTCTTTAGTCGGATCTATTCCTTATTTTGGAGAGGATCTAGCTATTTGGATAAGAGGAGATTACATAGTTTCAGGTATTACCTTATCAAGGCTTTTTGCCTTTCATGTAGTTTTATTACCCATCCTAATTATTGCAGTTGTTTTCTTTCATATATTAGCTCTTCATGAAATTGGCTCTAATAATCCAGATGGCATTGAGGTAAAAAAACATACGGATCAAGATGGAGTTCCTTTAGATGCTAAACCTTTTTTTCCATACGACATTACGCATGACTTTTATGCTCTAGGAGTATTCTTATTGATCTTTTGTACAGTGATATTCTTTTTCCCTGAAGGTGGAGGTTACATAATTGAGTACGTAAATTATGAACCTGCAAATCCGCTTTCAACTCCTGCCCATATTGTTCCTTCCTGGTATTACACCCCTTTTTACGCAATGCTTAGAGCAATAGATTTCCCGCTATTTGGATTAACAGCTAAATTTTTGGGATTTGTAGTAATGGCAGCAGGAATTGCAATTTTTGCTGCTTTACCTTGGCTAGATAGAAGTCCTGTAAAATCTATCAAGTATAAAGGCATATTCAGTAAGATTTTTTTAACATGCTTTGTAATTAGTTTTTTCGTACTTGCATACCTTGGTTCTGTTCCTCCAACAGAAACTAAAAACCTGCTTGCTAAAGTCTTTACTTTTCTCTATTTTTCTTATTTTCTTTTAATGCCTTTTTATACAAGATTTGAAAAATGCAAACCCGTGCCAGAACGTGTAGGAGAAGCAGCTTGAGAAAATTTCTTTATTTGTTATTCTTTTTTTCCCCGACAATTCTTTTCTCTGCTGGAGAATATAGATGTGGTTTGATGGAGTGTGATAATTTTGAGGCTAATGTATCAGATAAAGCCTCATTGCAGAGAGGCTTGTCTACTTACATGAATTATTGTTATGGATGTCATTCTCTCAAATACTCTAGATATAAGAGAGTTGCAGAGGATTTACTTATTCCTCTAGAGATGTACGAAGATAATTTAATCTTTAATGGCTCAAAAATCGGCGAACTTATGGAAATAAGTCTATCTAAGGATGATGCAATAAATTGGCTTGGAGCTTACCCGCCTGATCTTACATTAGAGGCCAGACTTAGAAGACCAGATTGGATTTATACTTATCTTAGAAATTACTATCCTGATTCAACAAGGCCTTATGGAGTAAACAATAAAGTCTATCAGAATGTAAATATGCCTCACGTTCTTGAGGATATGCAAAATTCTCTTTCTGTAGCTGAGTATGATCAGGTTATTTATGATTTAACAAATTTTATGACTTATGTGGCAGATCCTTCTGCAGAACAAAGAAAAAGGATTGGAACCTATGTCTTACTTTTTCTAGTAATTTTTACTTCTTTTGCATACATGACTTATCGAGAATTTAAAAAAGATTTAAAATAACAATATGAGTCTATTAAATAACAGATCCGCGATGGTTTTATTTCATGACGATATAGGTCATAGATCACAAAAAGTAAGAATAGTGATCGCTGAAAAAGGTATAACTTGTAACTTAGAAGTTTTAAATAAAGATGATCTCCCAAAAGAGATTTTAGATATAAATCCTGATGGACATTTACCTCTTTTAGTTGACAGAGAGCTATCCCTTTATCATTCAGGCTTAATTGTTGAATATCTTGATGAAAGGTTTCCTCATCCACCTCTTTTGCCCGTCTATCCTGTTTCAAGAGCTCAATTTAGATTAATTCTTCAAAGAATTGAAAAAGATTGGGCTGAAAACCTAGATATTCTTGAAAACTCGGGCTCTTCTAAACCACAAATTACTAAGGCTAGAAATGATCTTCAAAAAAATATTTCCAACTCTCTGGGACTGTTTGATAACAAAAAGTTTTTCAGAAACGATGAGTTTTCAGTCTTAGACTCCGTTATTATTCCGATACTTTTGAGATTGGATCACCACCAAATAAAAATTCCAAATAACAAAGCATCAAAGCCTCTTTTTGAATATATCGAAAGAATGCAAGATTTGCCAAGTGTTAAAGAAAGTTTCACTTCCTTAGAAATTGAATTACTTTAATTGGAACTAAAGTCTATTTTTTCCGGCTTAATAAATATTTTATTACCTTCTTTAGAATACTGTCCCAAAAGCCCACTAAATTTGTTATTTAACCCTTTACCGAAATACAACAAGGAATCAAAGCCCAAAGAATAAAAAAGCTTCTCTTCGATTTCTTTTTTAGAAAAGTTTTCATCAAATAAAAAATTTTTGTTCAATAATATAGGATGCTCTAATCCTTTTAAATTTGAAGCGATTTCCTTTTTCGAAACTCGCCAGAAATCAAGTTGTCTTGGAAGGACATAGACTTGCGGC
>CABXRO010000002.1 GCA_902514645.1 uncultured SAR86 cluster bacterium | reverse complement strand
TATTAATGGCTGCATTCTTTTGGTTTATGACAATATTATCTATTTCAATGGTTTCATACTTATCAATTGGCTTTTTAGAAACAATACAGACGCCAATGATTATCTCTGTTTTAGCCAGCTCATTGGCAATATATGTTCAAGCCTGTCTTGTATCTTTTCCGTTATTGATATTTTTTAAAGACGAAACTTCAAATTAAATCAAACATAGCGTCTAGCTGAATTTTTTTGTTTACGGCTACTTTATTTGACAAGTGTGCCTGAAAAGATATTAATTCTTCCAGCAAACTAAATAATTCACTTTCTTTTAAAGAAGATAAGATAGTACCTCCATTAATTTCATCTTTTATTAATTTATTAGATATTTCCTTGAATATATTGTTTTTTAAGATATTCAAACGAAAATTTAAATACTCATCATTCCAAGTATCTAATATTGTTGTTTTTGAATAGTTGTAATATTCCAATGAATCATTCGTATCATTGAAAAGGGAGATATAAAAATTCATTTCTTCTTCAGAAAGACTATTAATATCTCCTTCTCTAGAGATTGTTTTAAATGTTAAATTATCAATTTTTGACTTATTGGTTGTTTTAGTCAAAAAATCAGGATAGATGGTAAAAGAAGTTAATCTGCTTAGTATTGTCTTTTTCAGCTTATATGGTCTTGAAGAAAGCAAAAAAATATAAGAATTTTTTGGTGGCTCTTCTAGAATTTTAAGAAGATTATTTTGTGCTTCTTCAGTTAAAACCTCAGCATTACAAATTTTAATAATTTTTGCATTAGATAATAATGCTGTTTCATTTAATAAATTATTTATCCCTCTATCTGTCTCTGCATCGCTTCTTAGTGCGCCAATACCAATTTTTCCTTTGTCATCTGGCTTAATTTCAATAAAATCTGGATTTGAATTAGCATCGTAAGTAAGACAAGATTTACATTCATTACAAGGTTTTATTTTGCTGTTATTGGAAACACAAAGAATATTTTTTATTAAGGAATTAACTTGGTTATGAGATTCTATGAAATCATCACATTTAAACAGTAATGCATGTGAAATATTTTTAAAATCTATTTGCGAATCAAAAAAATTATTTTTCATTTAATTTAGACAGAATACAGTTTTTAGCTAAATCGAAAACTTCGTCTATTGGTTTAGATGCATCAATGAGAAAATATTTTTCTGGATTAGCTGTTACAAGTTTAAGATAAAACTTTCTTATTTTTTCGAAAAAAATCAGATCCTCTTTTTCAAATCTATCTGATTTACCTCTTTTTTTGACTCTATTTAGACCCTCTTCTACAGACAAATCCAAATAGATTGTCAAATCTGGTTTTGGATAATTTAATAGATTCATAAGAAATTCTAAATCTTTTTGATCTATTCCTCTTCCTGCACCTTGATAGGCTAAAGTAGAGTCAATATATCTATCAGATAAAATATTTTGATTTTTTTTTAAAGCTGGATTTATTATTTTATTAATATGTTCGTATCTATCAGCCAAAATGAGAAATGTTTCGGAATAAGAATTTAATTCAATTGATTTATCTAATAAAATTTTTCGAATTGCCTGCCCCTCTTTCGTTCCACCTGGTTCTCTTGTGAAAAGAAAATCAATTTTTTTATCTGAAAAATAATCTTTTAATAAATCAATTAAAGTAGATTTTCCTACACCTTCGCTTCCTTCTAAAGTAATAAACATTATCTGTTAAGTTGAAATTCTTCTACAGCTCTTGAATGATCATCATAGTTTGTTGAAAATTTATGACTACATTTACCATTTGCAACAAAAAATAAATATTTATGAATCTCTGGTTGTCCTGCAGCAACTAATGAACCAAATGAGGGGTTAGAAATTGGTCCTGGAGGTAAGCCTTTATGCATGTAAGTATTATATAAGGAAGAATCTTTCAAGTGACTCTTCTTTAGGTCACCATTGAAGCTTTTCAAGCCATAAATTGTTGTTGAATCCATCTGAAGAAGCATATTTTTATTTAATCTATTGAAAATAACTCCAGAGATTCTTTTTCTTTCGTTCAAACAAGATTCTTTTTCTAAAATTGATGCGATGATTAGAAGTTGATACTTAGAATAGTCATCCAGCAAATCATCTCGTTGTTTCCAAGCAAGATCAATATTTTTTTTCTGACTTTCTAAAGCATTATTTAAAACCCTTATTAACTCTTCTTTGCGGTCATATAAATATACATCGGGCATTAACAATCCTTCTAGATTACATGGAAGAGGTATATTTTTACTTTCACAAAAGGAATTAACAACCTCTGGAGGAAATAAGTTTTTAACTCTAGAACCATCTTGAATAATAAATTTTTTAAGAATAATTTGGCCGCCATAAAGCTTTTTAAATACTTCAAATAAAGAATCGTCAGGAGTAATTTCATAACTTCCGAGAGAAAGCTTTCTATCTATTTCAAATAAGTTTATTAATATCTTTGTGAATCTTGGAAAAGAAATATCTACGTCTTCAAGATTTTGGAAAATCTTATTTAAATTGTCTCCTTGAGAAATAGTTAGAATATAAGAATTGTTTAAAGGAATAAAAATTAAGCAAGAATAGAAAATAACATTTAACAAAAAAATAAATGAAAACAGATACTTCACTAAATTTTTTTAAAAATTAGCGATACATTTGTTCCGCCAAAACCAAATGAATTACTCATTGTGTAGTCAATATTTTTAGACTTAAACTTATTTGGAGTTAGATCAAGATTAAATTCATTATCAGGATCTTCTAAATTAATTGTTGGAGGAACTATAGAGTCTCTCATTGAAAGAAGACAAAAAATTGCTTCTATTGCCCCAGCTGCTCCAAGAAGATGTCCCGTCATTGATTTAGTTGAGCTGACTGACAAATTATTATTCATCCCAAATATTTCATGAATAGCTTTTGCCTCAATTACATCCCCAAGAGGAGTAGAAGTTCCATGAGCATTAATATAGTCTACTAAGGATAAGTCTTCTCCAAAGTCATCTAAAGCATTTTTCATAGCTAAATATGCGCCCCGTCCATCTTCTGCAGGTGCTGTAATGTGATAAGCATCATCACTTTGGCCAAAACCAACGACTTCGCCATAAATTTTAGAGTTTCTATTTTTTGCTGAGTCTAAATCTTCCAAAACTAAAATACCTGCACCTTCGCCAAGCAAAAAACCGTCTCTTTTCTTATCCCATGGACAACTTGCTTTTTCAGGATTCTCATTATTAGTTGATAATGCCTTAGCAGCATTGAACCCAGCCAAACCTAAAGGAGTTATGCCAGCTTCAGATCCTCCAGTTATCATTATGTCTGCATCTCCGTCTGCAATTGTTCTCGCCGAGTATCCTATACTATGTCCTGCACTGGAACATGCAGAAACAATTGATATATTAGGTCCTTGAAAATTATTTTTTATAGCGACATTACCAGATGCCATATTTATAATCGCTCCGGGAACAAAAAAAGGAGATATTTTTTTGGGGCCTTTTTCTTTCAAAATAATAGCATTATTCTCAATACTTCCTAGACCTCCAATTCCCGATCCGATAGAAACGCCTATTCTTGTAGGATCAAATCCTTTAGGTTCTATTCCAGCATCAATTATGGCTTGATCAGAGGCAGTAATAGCGTATTGAACAAAAGGATCAATCCTCCTTTTCTCTTTAGGAGATAAACCAGAAATATCATCATAATCTTTTAGCTCGGCCGCAAAACTAGTAGCAAAACCAGAAGTATCAAATTTTGTTATTTCTGCAGCACCGCTATTTCCTTCGACGATGTTTGACCAAGTTGTTTCAAGATCATTACCTAAAGGTGAGACAATGCCTAGACCAGTTACGACAACTCGTCTTTTTTTAGACATATTGGGAAAATTTTATTCTGCAGAATCTATATAGTTAACTGCATCTTCTACAGTTGCTATTTTTTCTGCTTCTTCGTCAGGAATTTCAATTTCAAATTCCTCTTCGAATGCCATCACTAATTCAACAGTATCCAATGAATCCGCTCCAAGATCATCTATAAAGGAAGCCGAAAGAGTAACTTCTTCCTCACCGACACCTAATTGTTCGCATACTATTCTACGAACCCTATCTTCAGTACTGCTCATATGAACCTCTATTTAAAATTTTTGTGAATTATATACCTTTAAAAAAAATTTTTACAAAATTATCGTAAAATTAATGTACCAATTTTGTGTAAGTCAAGTTACATATACAAACCACCATTAACATGAATAGTTTGTCCTGTAATGTAATTTGCCTGATCTGATGCTAAAAAATTCACTACTTCAGCAATTTCGTTTGGTTTTCCTAATCTACCCAATGGGATTTGAGAGGATAAAAAATCTTCATTTCCTTCTGAAATTTCTTTTGTCATATCAGTTTCTATAAAGCCTGGAGCAACACAATTTACATTAATATTCCTAGAGCCCAATTCTCTAGCTAGAGATCTAGACATTGCCTCAATTCCTGCTTTTGCAGCAGAATAGTTAGCTTGTCCTTTATTACCAAGAGCTGCTGAGGTAGAAGAAATGTTTATTATTCTACCCCACCTTTTTTTAATCATTTTTTTAATAAATGATTTTATGAGCAAGTATTGTCCATTAAGGTGGACATCAATAACGTTATCCCACTCATCTTCTTGCATTCTCAACATAATGTTATCTCTGGTAATTCCAGCATTGTTGATCAATATGTCAGGAGAAATTTCTTTCGAAGCAAGTGAGGAAGCTAATTCCTTAATTGAGTCTCTGTCACCCAGATCTAATTTAAAGGAATCGCCTTCAACATTCATTGAATTGATATTTTTTAAAATACTTTGAACGCTTGGTTCAGAAGTTCCAGTTCCAACAATAAAATACTCATTGTTAAAGGATTCAAGAATAGCCTTCCCTATTCCTCTAGAAGCTCCTGTTATTAAAACGGTTTTTTTTGACACAAACTAACTAGGAGAGTCTTCTGTTGAATCTTCCTTTGTTTTTATGTCCAAAATTTTTCTACCTTTAAAAAAGCCATCTTTTGTCATGTGATGCCTGAGATGCTTTTCGCCGGTGACAGGATCTAATGATAGAGCTTCTTTTTTTAGAGCATTATGTGAGCGTCTTGCGCCCCTTCTTGCCCTCGATACCTTACTTTTTTGTACAGCCATAATTTAGAAACGCAATTCTAGGGCAATTTGAATATTTATTCATCATTTTTAAGTATTTTTTTAAACTCTCTAGGGGGCTTTATGCTTACATTAATATTCAGATCATTTGAGATGAAAGAGTTTGCATGAAGGTACATCCTTTTTTTATGACTTGATCCGTTCAAAAGCTTATTTTCTTTTAATCCATACTTCTTATCTCCTGCAATTGGAAAGCCTAATTCTGAAAGATGAACTCTCAATTGGTGAGTTCTTCCAGTAACCAATTCGCATTGAATAAGCGAAAAGTTGTTAGAAGATTCAACAGCTCGAAAAAGAGTTTTAGCAATTTTTCCTCCATCTGAAATCCTCACCATCCTTTCTTTACCGATAAGCATGTTTTTTTTAATATTTATTTCATAGAGTCCATCTTTATGAGTCCAATTTCCGTGAACAATAGCTTGGTAAGTTTTTTTAACCTTTCTTTCCGAAATCAATTTGTTACAGCGTCTTAAAAATTTATTGTTTTTAGCAATGATTTGGCAACCCGATGTATCCTTATCTAATCTATGAACCAATTTTGCATCTCTATAGGTCTTGCCGAAATTTCTAATCGTTTCAATGACGCCAATTGATATTCCGCTTCCGCCATGTGAAGCAATGCCTTCAGGTTTATTAATTGCAATATAATCTTCATTTTCCTCCACTATTGCATCTCTCAGCAAAGCAATAATATTGGTAGGAACAAATTGATTTTCTTTTATTGATGTCTTAATTGGCGGTACTCTCACCTCATCCCCACTTACTAATTTATAAGAAGGTTTTTTTCTTTTGCTGTTAATTCTGATTTCACCCTTTCTAATAATTGAATAAATCTTGGATTTTGGAACTCCTTTCAAGAGATTTAGTAGAAAATTATCCAATCTTTGACCGGAAATATTTTCATCAATAATTATTTTTTTGACTTCAGACATAAAAAATTTAGATTTCTTTGAATATTTTCTCTAGAATACGCATCAAAGCCCCTTATTGATAATATTTTAGGGCAAGAATTTTAACTTAGTTTAAATATAAGAATTTAATAAAGTTAGGTAGCTAGGGCGTAAAACCTAAATTTTATTTCCAAAAAAGCCTTCCATAGAAGGTACTACATTTTATATTTAAGCACTTTCATGAGGTGAGACTATGAAAAGAATGCTTATCAATGCTACTCAACCAGAAGAACTAAGAGTTGCAATAACAGAAGGGAATCTTTTATACGATTTGGATATTGAAAATATCAGTGAAATCCGTAGAAAAGGAAATATATATAAAGGGAAAGTTAGTAGAATTGAACCTAGTCTAGGAGCTGCTTTTGTAAACTATGGAGCAGAAAGACATGGTTTTTTGCCTTTCAAAGAAATTTCTCCTCAATTTTATCCTGAGAAATATAACCGTAATTCAAGAATATCTGTTTCAGACTGTTTAAAAAAAGATCAAGAAATTCTTGTTCAAGTTGAAAAAGACGAACGAGGTAATAAAGGAGCAGCACTTACTACCAATATAAGTCTGGCTGGTAGATATTTAGTTTTAATGCCCAATAATCCAAAAGCGGCAGGAATCTCCAGAAGATTAGAGGGCAAAGAAAGAGAAAAACTTAAAGAAAGAATTGCGTCTTTAAATGTTCCTGAGACTATGGGATTAATAGTAAGAACTGCTGGAGAAGGAAAAGATCTTGAAGATCTTAAATGGGATTTAGAGTACCTACAAAGAGTTTGGGAAGGTATTAGTGAAGCAAATACCATGAAAAATAGCCCAATTTTAATTTTTAAGGAAAGCGATATCATTATCAGAGCTTTAAGAGACTATCTGAAAGAAGATATCGAAGAAATCTGGGTTGATACTGAAGAAGCTTTTGAAGAAGCATCTGAGTTCGTTGAACGTGTTATGCCTGATCAATCTAAAATTCTCAATAAATATGAAAATACTCTCCCTCTTTTCACCAGATATCAAATTGAATCTCAAATTGAAACTGCGTATCAAAGAGAAGTAAAACTTACATCTGGAGGGTCAATCGTAATAGATGATGCAGAGGCACTAGTTGCAATTGATATCAACTCTTCCCAAGCTACTTCCGGTAAGGATATTGAAGAAACTGCAGTCAAAACAAATATAGAAGCCTGTGAGGAAATTGGAAGGCAATTGAGGCTAAGAGATATTGGAGGATTAGTTGTAATTGATTTCATCGATATGATGAAACTTGAAAATAAACGTGCTGTTGAAGATGCTATGAGGGAGGCACTATCTGAAGATAGAGCCAGAGTTCAAATTGGACGTATTTCTAGATTTGGATTGCTCGAACTATCAAGACAAAGACTGAGGTCATCTTTAAAAGAAAGATGGACTCAAGATATAAATACACTCTCCACAGCAGTTCTCAGATTGCTTGAAGAAGAGTCTAGTAAAGAAAAAACCAGTGAAGTAAGAGCAATCGTATCTCCCGATATGTCTGCATTACTTCTTAATGAGAGAAGAGTTCGTTTGAATGATATCGAAGCTAGGAGTAACGTAAAACTGGTTGTAATTTCTGATGCAACCAGACCTGATTCCAGATTCGAAGTCATAAGAATAAAAGATGGAAAGGTAATAGATCCTGAGAAAAATAGGTCGAGTATTTCTGTTGCTGACCATTTTGAAAAGAAAACTAAAAAGAAAACTTCTGAAGAAAAGCCTCTTTTAAATGTTAAAAGATCAAGTAGACCAAAAAAATCTCTCCTCAAAAAGATCTTAGAACTTTTTAAGAGCAACAAGCCAAAGAAAAAAAATCAAAAATCTAATAAGAGATCTAAGTATTCAAAGAATCAAGGTAAAAAACCTTATCAAAAAAATAGAAATAAGGTTGATAGTAGAAATAAATCAAATTCCAATAAGATTAAGGATAATAAAAAGACAAATTCTAAACAAAGAAAATCTCAAAATTTAACAGAAAATAAACAAAATAAAGTTGCTAGAAAACCAAAACCTGATAATTCTAAAACATCTAAACCCAAAGAGATGTCTGAAACTGAAACTTTTTCTGAAAAAGAAAATATTATCAAAAATGAAGTCAATACAAAGCCTAGGAAGCTGAGTAGGCCTAAGAAAGAAAAAGAAGTAGAAGTCAAAAAAGAAGTTTCTGAAGAAAAGAAAACCACAGAGCGAGCGTCAAACGATCCAAGAAATAAATAAATTAAGATTTATCAATAAAGTTTTCTATCAACTTTCCGGAAATTGAAATATTTGCCGGAGGAATGTTTGTCGGCATGCTTTCTACAGTAAACCACTGAGCATCATCAATTTCCTCCCCATCAGGTTCTAATACTCCAGAATCATATTCAGCGTAAAAACCCAACATCAATTGACTTGGAAATGGCCATGCTTGACTTGAAAAATACTCTAAATTTTTAATATTAATGTTTACTTCTTCTTGGACCTCTCTTTTCAATGCACTTTCTACAGATTCCCCAGGCTCTATAAAACCAGCAAGAGTGCTATAAAAGTTTGGAGGAAAATTCTTATTGTGTGCAAGCAAAAACTCATTTTCTTTATAGATTAAAGCAATCACACATGGAGAAATTCTTGGGTAAATTAATTGTCCTTTGCATTTAGAACATTCCATTGCTCTTTCCTTGTCGTGTCTTTGCATTGAAGATCCACAAGATCCACAAAATTGATGATCTTTTGACCAATTTATGATTTGAATGGACCTAGCAATAACATCAAATAGTTGATCAGGCATCCTACCGAGAGCTGAACGCATATCGATAAAAATTGAGTGTTCCAACTCACACTGATTTTTTTCAGAAAGAATGACAAAACACGGTTGTTTGTTTAAATATCCTAGAAAGTGTCTTTCTTTTTCCTCGATGTAAGACCAATTTAATTCATCTTGTGTAAGAGGTCTAATGAAATTTTCATTTAAAAATGAAAGGATGCTTTGATCAAATATCACAAAGAAAACTGAATCTTTGGCTTCATTTTCTATATAATTTGCAGGTTCAAAGGTAAACAAGTTAAATCTCCATGATAAGTTCGATTTATTATAATTTTTTAGGAGCTGCTCCTAATTGGTATAAAAATACAATCATTTCTTTTTTGATTGTTAATCCGATTATATACATTTTATTTGACGTCATGAGCTTGCCTGCAGGATTTATTCTTGGATGGATTATTTTAGGAGAATTTATCTTTACTTTAGCGATGGCAATCAAATGTTATCCCCTTCAGCCTGGTGGATTGATCGCATTGGAGTCCATTTTGATGGGTCTAACGAATACTGGACAAATTTATTATGAAGTTGAAGCAAATTTAAAAGTAATTCTCCTTTTAGTATTTATGGTAGCTGGTATTTATTTTATGAAAGATTTTCTTTTGTATATATTTACCAAGCTTCTTATTAATATTAAGAACAAAAGGCTTTTGTGTTTACTCTTTGTATTTGCTGCAGCATTTCTATCAGCCTTTTTAGATGCATTAACAGTGATGGCAGTTTTAATAGCTGTAGCCGCAGGTTTTTATCACGTCTACAAAAGTGTTGCATCAAAGGAAGAATCTTTCTCTGAGAATTCTGAAGAATTTCAGACTTTCAAAGGTTTTCTTAGAAACCTCTTAATGCACGGCGCTGTCGGAACAGCTCTGGGAGGAGTAGCAACGACTGTTGGTGAGCCACAAAATTTATTGATTGCAAGTGTTGCAGATTGGTCATTTATCGAGTTCTTCTTGAAAATGTTACCGATTTCTTTTCCTGTCTTTATTGCAGGTTTGATTACTTGTTATCTCGTAGAAAGATTTTCTTTGTTTTCATTTGGTGTTCAACTTCCAAATCACATCAGGCAAATACTCTTTGATTTTGATAAAAAAGAATCTCTAGAAAGAACCAATTCTCAAAATATGAAGATAATTACCCAAGCAATTATTGCATTGGTTCTTGTTTTTTCTCTAGCTTTCGGCCTTGCTGCTGTAGGATTAATTGGGTTGATGATCATTGTATTGCTTACTGCTTTCAATGGAGTAATAGAAGAACCTAAACTAGGAAAAGCTTTTGAAGAAGCTCTACCTTTTACTGCTCTATTAGTTGTATTTTTTGCAGTCGTTGCAGTTATTCATGATCAACATTTATTTACACCTGTAATTAGTTATGTTTTAAGTCTTAAACAAGAAATTCAAATACCCGTATTTTTCATGGTGAATGGTGTTTTATCAATGATCAGTGATAATGTTTTTGTTGCAACTATTTATATCAGTGAAGTTAAAGCAGCCTTAGATAGTGGAGCTATAGGAAGAGAACAATTTGATTTATTAGCCATTGCAATTAATAGCGGGACTAATTTACCAAGTGTTGCTACTCCAAATGGGCAAGCTGCATTTTTATTTCTTCTTACCTCTTCTGTAGCTCCCCTTTTAGGACTTTCTTATTTAAGGATGGTTTTGATGGCATTGCCTTACACTATTGTTTTATCCTTAGTAGGAGTTCTTTCTGTAATTTATTTTCTCTAATGGATAGATCTTTTTGCATTGCTCCAATGATGAGACGGACTGATCGTCATTTCAGATATCTATGTAGTTTATTGTCTAAAGAATCAACCCTTTTTAGCGAGATGATTCATGCAAATGCAATTAATAGAAATCATCCTGAAAGATTTTTAAATAATTCTGGTATTTCAAATGATACTGTTTTACAAATTGGAGGAAGTTGTCCAGAAGAGCTAAAAAAAGCAACTTTAATAGCCAATGAATATGATTATTCTGAAATTAATTTAAATCTTGGATGTCCTAGCTCAAAGGTTCAATCTGGAAACTTTGGCGCAGTTTTGATGAAAGATGTAAATCTGGTTAAAAAATGTTTATCTGAAATAATCAAGGTTTCTGCTAAAGAAGTTTCAGTAAAAATTAGACTAGGCGTTGATGATTCTGATATCAATGAAGGGTTAGATTATTTCATAGAAGAATTATCAAAAATTGGAGTGAATACTTTTTATGTTCATGCAAGAATTGCTCTTTTAAAGGGTTTGGATCCTAAGGAAAATAGAACAATACCTCCCTTAAATTATGAAAGAGTCTTTCAGGTTAAAGAAGACTTTGATCATCTGAATATAATCATTAATGGCGGTATAGAAGATTTCAAAATGGCAAAAGATAAATTTTTTAAATTGGATGGAATGATGGTAGGTAGAGCTGCATATGACTTGCCTTTCAAGTTATTTGATGTGGATCAAATCTTTTTCAATTCCACAAAAACAAATAACTCCTTGTTATCTGTAATTGATGAAATGTTTGAATATATTGATACATTAAATTTTAAAGATGAAATAAAAACTAAATTTCATATGTTAAATTTATTCAAAGGTCTTAAGTATGCAAAAAAATCTAGACTTCTTTTATTAAGCAATGATAAAAATGACAAAATTAAAAGAGAGTTAAAAGATATTTTATTAGAAAGTGAAATCAAAGCAGCATGAATTTCTTTAAAAAAATTTTTCAAACTGAAGATTCCGACGATCCAAAAATTGATGATAAAACTTCAATAAAAGCTTGTATTGCTCTTCTTCTCGAAACAAGCATGGCAGATGAAGTCCTTGATGAATCAGAGTTGAAGGCATTGAAGAATACATTGCTGACAGATTTTTTGATAGAAGAAGACGAGATAGATGAATTAATAAATTTTGCAAAAGAAAATGTTGAAGACTCAACTTCTTTATATGAATTTACCCGTGATATAAATGATAATTTTGATTCTGACGAGAGAATAAAACTCATAGAATCAATGTGGAAAATTGCATATGCAGATGGGAATATAGATAAATACGAAGAGCATATAATTAGAAAAGTTTCCAACTTAATTTATGTTGCTCATTCTGATTTTATTAAAGCGAAACTTTTAGCGAAGGAACATATATGAAAACTACTAATCCAGATAAATTAGGTCTTTCAAAAGATAAATTGATAGCGATGGAAAATTTCTTTAAAGAAAAATACATCAAAAACGGCAAACTAGCAGGTATTCAAACTTTAATTGCAAGGAAAGGAAAAGTAATACATTTTGAATCTGCTGGTTTGAGAGACGTTGAGAACAATAAAAAAATTGAAAAAGATACTATCTTTAGAATTTACTCAATGACTAAACCCATAACTAGTGTTGCCTTAATGCAGCTATTTGAACAAGGTCTTTTTCAATTAGCTGATCCTGTTGGAAAATTTTTACCTGAGTTTAAAAATCCTAAAGTCTTTGTTTCTGGAAGTTATCCGCATTTCATGACCCGTCCTGCTGACAGAGAAATCTCTATCAGAGATCTATTAACTCATACGGCTGGCCTTACTTATGGATTTCACTATCGAACAAATATCGATCATGCCTATCGTAAAGTCTGGAGTGGTCCACGAGGGGATAACACCGACTTTAGTTTTCCTCCTCTTAATCTAGAAAACTTTTCTCAGACCATTGCAAGTCTTCCTCTTGAATTTAGTCCTGGCGATAAATGGAACTACAGTGTAGCTACTGATATTTGTGGAAGATTAGTTGAAGTTTTGAGCGGAATGACTTTAGACGATTATTTTACAAAGTATATTTTTAAGCCTCTTAAGATGAAAGATACTGGTTTTTATGTTCCTAAAAATAAGATTAAACGATTTGCTGCTTGTTATGAAAGGACACCCAAGGAATACCTAAGACTGCAAGATACTGGCGATAGTAAAAGTGGTTATTCTAGTACTCCTTTAAACCTTTCTGGTGGTGGCGGCTTGGTTTCGACTACCGAAGATTATTACAATTTTTGTCAAATGCTTTTAAATGGTGGAACTTTTGAAGGAAAGAGGCTTTTATCAAGAAAAACAATTGAATTAATGACCTCAAATCATCTCCCTGATAATCAAGATATGGTAACCATGGGTTCTGAAGGGAGTTTTAGCGAAATAAGATATAAAGGTGTTGGTTTTGGTTTGGGCTTTGGTGTCAATATTGATTTAGCTGATACCCAAAATTCTGGTTCTGTTGGAAGCTATAATTGGGGGGGAGCTGCCAGTACCTTTTTCTGGGTTGATCCTCAAGAAGAATTGATATGTATTTTAATGACTCAGTTAATGCCTTCAGGTTACTATCCAATCAGAATGCAAATGCAGTCTATGGTTTATAGTTCTTTTATTGACTGATTAAAAATCTTCAAAGTCTTCATCTTGGGAAAGATCTTCTTCAGATAGACCGTCGTTTACCTCAAACTTTCTTCTGTCTAAATATGCATCTCTCAAAAATGCATACCTATCTTGGCTTTCTATATCAGCTATACCTGTAAAGGCAGAATAAGTATTTATCAAATCAAGAGAAATAAGACCCAACCTAGCCCCACTATCATTTAATGAAAGTGTTGGAGCTAAAGCTGTATCTCCAACGAAAGTAAAGGCATCTCTAGTAGTACTTGGGCCTAAGAAAGGAAGCATTAAATAAGGACCGGGTTTAGCGCCCCATTTTCCCAAAGTTTGTCCAAAATCTTCACTGTGCTTTTCTAACCCCATTTCTGAAGCAACGTCGAAAAAACCACCTAATCCAAAAATTGAATTAATAAAAAAACGCGTCATATCGCTCATTGAATCAAGAACATTTCCTTGAAGGAAGTTATTAAATGAAATTCCAATATCATCAAGGTTTGAAAAAAAATTTGTTATGGAGGTCTGCGCAAATTCTGGGGTTGCACTATCATAAAAATCAGTTACTGGTCTCAAAAATAATTTATCAATTTTATTATTAAATTCAAAAACTTTACGATTACTTTTTTCATAAGGATCTTCTGGATTAAAATCATTAGATGAATTATTTGTCGTTGTGCATCCAGTAAATACTAGAAATAAAATCAAAAGAATACTTTTAGCATTTAAGATAAAATGATTTCTCTCCATGGTGATAGCTTATTCCTATGACAAAGAAAAAAAAAGAACTAATTGTTACTAGCGCCCTTCCCTATGCCAATGGTCCGCTTCATTTCGGACATTTGTTGGAACATGTTCAAACAGATATTTGGGTGAGGTCTCAACGTATTTTGGGAAATAGATGTATTTATCTTTGCGCATCCGATGCTCATGGTACGCCGATTATGATGAAAGCTGACCAAGAAAATATATCTCCTGAAAAGCTTGTAGATAAATATATGAAAGAACACAAAAAAACTTTAAAGGCATTTCAAATTGATCATGATTGTTACTATCAAACTCACAGTGATGAGAATAAAAAATACAGCGAGTTGATTTATAACAATGCTTTAAAAAATGGATATATTTCTAAGAAAAAAATTAAACAACTTTTTGACCAAGAAAAAAATTTATTTCTCGCTGATAGGTATGTTCAAGGAGATTGTCCTAGATGTAATGCTCCCAATCAATATGGAGATAATTGTGATACTTGTGGTGCGAAATATGAAGCAACTGAGTTGAAAAATCCTATTTCTATTTTCTCAAAAAAATCTCCAATTATTAAAGAAAGTGAACATATATTTTTCAATCTAACAAGTTTAGAGAATGAGATTAAAACTTGGATTGATGAATCTTCTTTACAAGAAAGTGTAATCAACAAATTAAAAGAATGGTTTAAAGATGGATTAAAAGATTGGGATATTTCAAGAGATGCGCCCTATTTTGGTTTTAAAATTCCGGGATTTGAGGATAAATATTTCTATGTTTGGCTAGATGCGCCAATTGGGTATATTGGAACATTAGAAAAATTTTTAAAGGACTCAAAAGACAAAGCTTCTGCTCAAGAGCTTTGGAGTGAAAATTCAAATTTCGAGATATATCATTTCATAGGAAAAGATATTCTTAATTTTCATGCTTTGTTTTGGCCTGCATTATTACATGCAGCAGAATTTAAAAAACCATCCAATGTTTTCGTTCATGGATTTTTAACTTTAAATGGAAAGAAAATGTCAAAGTCTAAAGGGAATTTTCTCTTAGCAGATCAATACTCTGAAATCTTAAAATCAGATTTTCTAAGATATTATCTTGCTTCAAAGCTAACAAATAAAATTAATGATATTGATTTAGATTTAAAAGATTTTCAAAAAAAAGTTAATACCGATCTAGTAGGCAAATTCATCAATATCGCAAGCAGAGTACAGAAATTTTTGAAATCTAATAATAATAAAATAGGTACAGATTTAGAAGAAAGTCTTATAGAGGAATTTAGAAAAGAGGCAGAATTTATTTTTAATGATTATGTGAATCTAGATTACTCAAATGCTTGTAAAAGAATAATGAAACTTGCAGATTCAGCAAATCAATATATTGATCAAAATCAGCCCTGGGTTTTAGCTAAAGAGAAAATAAATCATAAAAAAGTAATAAAAATATCTAGTACCGGCATGAATTTATTCAGGATATTAAATATTTGCTTAGAACCATTAATTCCCGAAACAACATCTAAAATTAATTTGTATTTAAATTTGGCTGAAGATAGTTTTGAGAAAATTTCTTCATCTGTAAAAAATCATGAAATTCAATCTTTCAAGCCTTTAATTGAAAGAATTGAAGATGAGGATATAGAAAATCTTATTGAGGCAAGTAAAGGTGGATGAAATTACAATAGATGAATTTTTTAAGATTGATTTAAGAATTGCGAAAGTAGTAGAAGTTAAAGAAATTGAAGAAGCTGATAAATTAGTCCAATTAAAATTGGATATTGGAGAATTTGGCAAAAAAACTGTTTTTGCGGGTATTAAAAAATATTATGAACCCAAAAACTTGTTGGATAAAATGGTAATTTGTGTCAACAATTTAAAGCCAAGAGAAATGAGGTTTGGTACTTCAGAAGGGATGATTTTAGCAGCAAGTAATGATGACAGTGGTGTTTATTTGGTTGGTCCTGATCCTGCTGCGAAACCTGGAATGAAGGTAAGTTAATGTCAAAAATAATTGAAACAGATATAGTAATTATAGGTGCAGGTCCAGTAGGATTGTTTACAGTGTTTGAAGCTGGCCTTTTGGGTTTGAATTGTCATTTGATTGATAATTTGGATAAAGTCGGCGGACAATGTATAGAGCTTTATCCAGAAAAACCAATTTATGATATCCCAGGAGTTGCAAACCAGACAGGAAAGGAACACATTGACGCTTTATTAGAACAAATTAAGCCTTTTTCCTATGAAACCCATCTTAATCAAAGAGTAGATATTTTAGAAAAGCTTCCTGACAATTTTTGGAAAGTTGTTACTAACGAAAATACGGAATTTAAAACAAAAAATGTTTTCATCGCAGCTGGAGCCGGTGCCTTTGAACCTAGGAAGCCACCAGTTGAAGATCCTGATAAGTTTTTATCAAAAGGCGTTGACTATTCAATTAAAGAAAAAGATAAATACCAAGATAAAGAAATCGTAATTTTTGGAGGTGGAGATAGTGCTCTAGATTGGTCAGTTGAATTATCTAAGATTGCAAAGAAAATTTACCTAGTGCATAGAAGAGATGATTTTAGAGGAGCTGAACATACTGAAAAACAAATGAGAGAGTTAGTTAAAGATGGAAAAATTGATCTGAAAATACCTTTTGTTATCAAATCCATAAAAGGAGAATCATCTTTTGAAGGTGTTGAACTCATGAATTTTGAAACAAAAGAAGATGAGCTTTTAGAATGTGATGAGGCTTTGTTCTTTTTTGGTTTAAATAAACAACTTGGTCCCATCTTAGACTGGGAAATAGATTTAGAAGGAAAAAAGATTGCTGTAGATACTGAAAACTATCAAACCAATCAAGACGGTATTTTTGCTGTTGGAGATATAAATTACTATCCTGGAAAGCTTGATTTAATCTTGTGTGGCTTTCATGAAACTACTATTGCAGTTCAAGAAGCTTATAGAAGAATCAATCCTGGCGAGAGAGTACCATTTGGTTACACCACCTCAAATAAAGGTCTGCAAGAAAAATTAGGCGTTAAATAAGGTTAGTAGAATTTCCGCCATCTACAGATATATTTTGTCCAGAAATATATCCGGCCTGTTCTGAACAAAGAAAAGTACAAATTCCTGCAAATTCCTCTACTGTTCCCATTCTCTTAGCAGTTAAATTTTCTTCAAGCGCTTTTCTTGCTTCCTCATAGGAAATGTCTGCAACTTTTGCTTGAAAGTTTAAAATTTGAGTCTGTCTGTCGGTATCTATTCTCTCCGGTAAGACGTTATTGATAGTGATATTAAATTGAGCTACCTCTCTCGATAAAGCTTTAGACAAACCATGCAGCCCAGACCTTGCAGATGTAGAAAGACCCATAATTAAATGAGGATTTTTTACCATTGCTGAAGTAATGTTTATTATTCTTCCAAAATTTTTTTCTTTCATAGAAGGAATAACTGATTGCATAAGTAAAGCTGATTGAGTGAAGTTTGATTTAATTGCAGATAAAAAATCTTCTTCTGTCCAATCATAAAAATTTCCTGGGGGCGGCCCTCCACTATTATTTATTAAAATGTCAGGATCTGGACATACAGATAGTAATGCCTTTCTTGTGGATTCTTCTTCGATTGGACCAAGAACTGCTTGAACTTTATAACCTTTTTTTAAGAATTCTTTTTCAGTTTTACTTAAATTCTCTTTATCTGTTCCGTTTATAAATAGCTCTACTCCCTCTTGACCAAGGGAATTTGCGCAACCTTTTGCTAAACCTCTACTAGAAGCACAAATAATTGCTTTCTTTCCTTTTATTTTTAGATCCAATTAAAGGCCTCTTTCATCTCCAAAGGTAGTAAAGTTGATAGATGGTCCCCATTGAGAAGGGCCTGGTCCATCTTCCGGTAAACCCCCACCTTCACCTTTTGTCAGGTCTAAATCATTATGTGGAACGGTATTGTCCAAGACATCACCATCAGTCTGATGTTCATGGGTTTGTTTAAATGGATTTCTCCAGTAATCAAAAACTTGACTCCCTTGATAATGTCTCCCGACGCCCCACTCAAGTTCGTAATCAAACTGCTCTTTTGTTTTTTGGAGTATTTCGTGTCCTCTGAAAACATCATCAATACTAAGCATTTCAAAAGACACATGATTAAGACCTGATTTACCCTGTGAGATCATATTTGCATCTAAGAAAAATATAGAATGATGATCTGTCGGAATTTTGCCTTTATCCAATCTAGCAAAAATTCCGTTTAAAGGAGTTTCAGGATTATTTGGCTCGCCTAACCAAAGTTTGTCGCTAGGAATAATTCCAAGATGTTTGTTGTACCAACCCAAAGAGGCAGCAACATCTTTAACATTAATACCATAATGAGCAAATCTTAAGATTCTTGGATATTTTCCTTTTTCATATCTTTTAAGTTCGTTTACTCTATTTGAATTCGTTCCTTCGTTATTAGGGTAAGGGTTTATTTCTTTAAAATCTGCCCTGTCATCTATTCCAAAGACTACTTCAATATTTATTCCATCAGGATCAATACCTTTTGAAACAAAACCACCTCCAGGAGTAGATAATTTTTCTATCTCTGAGAAGGCATCGGACTTACTAATTTTTTCTAAATCATCCATTGAAGCTGCTAAAAAGGCAGATCCCAAAAATTTTCTCTCCCCTTTTTTACAAATTTCAATGAAAGGTTTTGGCCCTTCCCCACGCATAATCAGTGTATCTTCATTTTTTTCAACTGTATGCATTCCAAAGTGAATTAGAAATTGTTCTTGAATGTCTAGATCAGGACATTGCAAAGTACAGTACTGCACGTCAATTGCTTTTATAATAGGTTTCAAGGCTCTCTCCTAAATTATTAAAAACCATTATAATAAATTTTTTTAATCTAAATGCTCATTTATGGAACACTTTGATATTGCAGTTTGTGGTTATGGACCAGTAGGTTCTACTTTTGCAGGTCTAATGGGCAAGCTAGGCCATAAAGTTTTAGTTATTGAAAAAAATGTTGGGCCTTCGCCAACAGCAAGAGCTATCAATACAGACGGAGAACAACTTAGAACATTTGACAGGCTGGGTATTGCAGAGAAAATTGTTAAAAATTCTTCTGAAGTTCATTGCGTTCATTTTGCTGATGCAAATTTAAATCCCATTCAAACTATTGAGCAACCAGTTGGTGTGTCTGCAATGGGCTGGCCAAATCAAGTTTTGTTTTATCAGCCTGAGCTTGAAGGATTCATAAGGACTTCAGTAGAATCTGAAGAAAATATTGTCATCAAAGAGGGAACTGAATTATTAAGTTTTGAAGATTGCGATGAGGGGGTTTATTTAAACTGTAAAAACTCTGATGGAGATTTGAAATTTTTTTCAAAATTTTTTGTTGGATGTGATGGTGCTAGTAGCTTTGTTAGAAGACAATTAGATGTTGGCCTAGAAGATTTTGAATACAATCAAGAATGGCTGGTTTGTGATGCACATTTAACCAAAAAGGTTAATATCCCGGAAAAAGAAGCTATGCAGATTTGCGATCCAAAAAGACCAGGTACTTATGTACCAGGTAGACGTGGACACCTTAGATTTGAATTTAAAAAAATGCCTAGCGAAGATTCAAATGAATTAGAAAAAGACGAGAATGTCTGGAAACTTTTAAAACCATGGATAAATGAAGATAATGCAGAATTAGAAAGAGCTCAGGTTTATTCTTTTCATGCTTGCATAGCTGAGACTTGGCGAAAAGGGAATGTCTTAATTGCTGGTGATGCAGCACACCAAATGCCGCCATTTATGGGAGCAGGAATGGGAACTGGTATCAGAGATGTAACAAATATTTCATGGAAACTAGATCTCTTACTTAAAAATAAAGTCAATGAAGGAATACTAGATACCTATCAAAGAGAAAGACATTCTCATGCCAAGTGGACGATTGCACAAACAGTTACTATCGGACAAGTTATTGAAGGATTTTGCGCTGCTGCAGAAGGCAAAGAGTATGAACCAAAAGGTCCAAGTTATGACGTAAATTTTCCTCATATTCCATCAGGTATTTATAGTGACCCTGCAGATATGATAACTGGGGTTCCTATACCGCAGCCCATACTTACAAAAAACAATAAAAAAGAAATGCTAGATAGGATAATTGATGAGACTTTTGCAGTTTTAACTCTGGAATCAGATTTGAATTTAACTGAAAAAGCAAAAACTATTATTGAATTATTAGGTATTAAAATTATTACAGTTACTTCTAATGATGACTCTGAAGAAAGATTAAAATCTGTCTTTGAAAAATATGAAGCAGTTTTAGTTAGGCCAGATAGATACACCTATGGTGGAGTAAAAGATATCTCTTATCTTTCAAATATGATTGAATCCCTAGAAAAAGAATTTTCACTTAACTTATGAAGGCATTATTATTTCCTGGGCAAGGGGTCCAAAAAATAGGCATGCTGGATTCACTTTATGCAGAATTCTCTGAGGTTAAATCTACTATTGACAATGTTTCTAAATCCCTAGATTTTGATCTAGAAAATCTACTTCGAAATGGGCCAGAAGAAAAAATAAATCTCACTGAATTTTCACAACCAACAATTCTAGTTACTAGTGTCTTATTAGCTAAATATTCTAAGAAACTTTCCAATATTGATATCACAGCAGGTTTGTCATTAGGTGAATATTCAGCCTTGGTTTATTCAAATTGTTTGGAATTATCAGATGCAATTAAGTTGGTTAATTATCGTGGAAAATTGATGCAAAAAGCGGTTCCGGAAGGTACAGCTGGAATGCTTGTTGTATTAAATATGCCGATCAAAGATGTTTATAAAATGATAGACGACATAAATGAATCAGATGAAACTATAAACTTTTCAACTGATAACGCTGATGGTGTTTCAGTATTGGCTGGAAAAAACTCTGCAATTGAAGCATGTAAAAACTATATTGCTGATGGTGAATTCAGAAGAGTTAAAACTCAAATGGTTCAAATGTCTGTTCCTTCACACTGCTATTTACTTAATGAGGCTCAAAAAGAGTTGGCTATATTGCTAAATGAAATAGAATTTAAAGTTCCTTCTATTCCAGTAATTCCAAATGTTCTTGCGGCACCAACCTCTGATGTTGAAGTTATAAAAGATTCTCTAATAAATCAATTAACTCGCACGGTAAGATGGAGAGAAACTTTAGATTATCTTTTAAACAATAATCTTTCTTTGTTGATTGATTCAGGTCCAGGAAAAACCATAATCAATATGGCTAGAAAAATTAAAGATATTGAAAAAATCTCTTTAGAGTCAGATTAAACATCGAAATCTAAAATATTCTTCCTGATATGGGACTTCATGTCTTCATTTGAGAATCCACCCTCTTCTTCGAAACTTACTTTGTTTTCGTTATACAAGGAATTAGGACTTTCTTTAGAATTTGAAACGATGTTTCCTTTGTAAAGTTTTAGAGAAACCTTACCGTTAACTCTTTTTGATACAGAATCAATCTCACTTTGCAAACTAACTCTTTTATTGCTCCACCATAAGCCCTCATAAATTAAAGCAGCATAGTCAGGAATTAATTTGTCTTTATTTTTAATCTCTTCTCCAGATAAACATAGGGATTCCATAGCTCTTCTTGCTTTCAGCAAAATGGTTCCCCCCGGAGTTTCATAACAACCTCTAGATTTCATACCTGTTACTCTGGATTCAACGATATCAATCCTTCCAATTCCATGCTTTCCGCCAAGAGAATTAAGTTCTCTAAATATTTTAGCTGGAGACAATTCCTTTTCATTCAATGCAATTGGATTACCTTCAGAAAATTCTAGAGTTATTTTTTCGAGAGATTCTGAGGCATTTTCCAAAGATTTAGTGTTTAGCCACATGTCTTCTGGTGGTGGACTATTTAGGTCTTCTAATACTCCTCCTTCATAAGAAATATGTAATAAATTTTCGTCCATAGAAAATGGTGGTTCTTCTGCTTTGGAGGCAGGCATAGGGATCTGGTGAGTTTTACAATAATTCATTAAATCTGTTCTTGAAACCATATCCCACTCTCTCCATGGTGCAATAACTTCGATGGAAGGATTTAAAGCGTGCGCCCCAATTTCAAATCTTATCTGATCGTTACCTTTTCCTGTTGCACCATGACAGATGATATTTGTTCCTTCAGACTCTCCTATTTCGACGAGTTTCTTGGCGATAAGCGGTCTAGCTATGGCTGTACCCAAAAGGTATTCGCCTTCAAAGATGGTATTGCATCGAAACATTGGAAAAACATAATCAGAAATAAATTCTTCTGTGAGATCGTCGACAATTACTTTGGATGCGCCTAAACTTTTTGCTTTTTCTTCTAGATCATCTGATATATCGTCTTGGCCTAAATCTGCTGTATAAGTTATTACATCAAGATTTTTTTCTTCTTGAAGCCACTTAAGAATGACTGAAGTATCAAGACCTCCAGAATAGGCTAAAACAACTTTTTTCATAACTTATTAGACAGATAAAAACAATTAGAGTTAAGAATATTTAACTTTCTACTGAGTCAATCAACTCTTGCAATTCTCCTGACTGATACATCTCAAACATAATATCACTTCCACCAATTAACTCTCCCTTGATGAATAACTGAGGAAAAGTAGGCCAATTAGATACTGTAGGTAATGTTTCACGAATCTCAGGATTAGATAAGATGTCCACAAAAGAGAATTCTTTTCCGCAAGCCATTAGAACTTGTGTAGCTCTTTGAGAGAAACCACATTGCGGTTGTTCTGGGGAACCTTTCATATATAAAAGTATTGAATTATCTTCTAGTTGAGATTTAATTTTTTCTTCTGTAGTCATGCTGTTATTTTAATATATTTCTGGACTGTATTCTCTATTCCATAAATTAATGATTCTATTATTAGAGCGTGGCCAATAGATACCTCTTTAATATCGCCATAAGATAACAATGTAGACAAATTTTCTAAATTCAAGTCATGACCTGCGTTAACCTCAAGTCCTATATTATTTGCATATTCAATGGCATCTTTATAAGTATTCAATATATTTTCATCATTTTTTTTAAAGGCTTCAGCAAAAGGACCTGTGTAAATCTCTACTCGATCAACTCCAATATCTTTAGCTGCATCTAGTTGGGATTTATCTGGATCTATAAAAATACTACTTCGAATTTTATTGATCTTAAGATAATCCAGAACTTCAACAAGTTTCTTATGCTCAGAATTTATATTCCAGCCATGGTCTGATGTAAGTTGATTGCTATCATCGGGGACTAATGTGCATTGAGATGGTTTTACAGATTCAATTAAATTTAAGAAACCAGGATATTCTCCAAGACGATCCTCATATGGATTTCCTTCCACATTAAATTCAACCTCGAGTTCTTTTGTAATTTCAACTAAGTCAGATAGGTCATCAGCTCTGATATGTCTTTGATCAGGCCTAGGGTGGACCGTAATTCCGTAAGCACCTGCTTCAATAATTTTTCTTGAAAAAAACTCTAAAGAAGGATTATTCCCTTTTCTAGAATTTCTAATCAATGCAATTTTATTAATGTTTACGCTTAATTTTGTCATCACATATATCCTTGTACACCATCATAAACCAACTTCAATCCAGCGATAAGCGTACAAAAATAGCCAATGCGGTAAAACCAATCTTGGTTAATTTTATCAACTAAGTATGCTCCAGCAAAAACACCCAAGGGAGCAAGGGGCAAAAGTAATAAAGAAGTATAAATATTTTGAAAATTCATCTGACCTAAATAAGCATAGGGAAAAATCTTGAATAAGTTAATCAATAAATAAAATAGACCCGCTGTGGCAACATAAATTCTTCTATCTAGGCGCATTGGTAAGAGATAAAAACTCAAAGGAATACCGCCTGCGTGAATTGAAAAACTCGTAAAACCAGACAATGATGGCCAGAAGTAGGATCCCCATTTAGATGGTTTTGATGGTGCAGAAGAGTTTTCTCTAAAGTAGTAATCAAGACAGAATATAACTGCCATCATGCCAATGATTACTCTTACGCTATCTTCTGAAAGATATCTGAAAGACAAAGTACCTAAGATGATTCCAACAAAAGCTAAAGGCACAATGAATTTTAGAATTTTTACATCCCACATGTTTCGGTATCTCCAAACAGTTACTAAATCCATGAAAATTAAGGGTAACAAAAGAATTGCAACCGCTTGAAACGGTGGTATAAAAATTGAAAGCATTGGAATTGCAAGCAAAGATCCAAATGAACCAGCCCCAATAAAACCACCCTTACCCATTCCGTGAAGAAATACCGAGACAGTCGCTATTAAATAGAAATATGGTTCAATAATCATTTAGCCAAGATTAGAGAATTTCGTATAGTTTTTTTGCTAAATTGTTAGAAGTTCTATATAGCTTGCCCAGAGAATGTTGTCTGTTGTTGGTAAATCCAAATCCAATCTTATGATTTAAATCGGCAAATCCTGTTGCCCCAGCAATTCCTGTATGTCCAAACATCCCGTCCTTCATTCCAATTGGAGAAAAGGGAGCGTCTATTTGGTAACCCAGTCCAAATTTATAGGGTGCTTGGAAAAGAACAACGTCAGGACCCATTGTTTTTACTGTTGTTGCTTCTTTAATTGTATCGGGTTGGAGCATAATTTTTCCGTCTCGAGATCCTCCAGAAGCCAAAATACCAAAAAATTTTGCTATTCCTGATGCAGTACCATGACCATTTGCTGCAGGAATTTCAGCTCTTCGCCAAGAATCAGAATTAGGATAATCGGTGGGCATAGTATCGTTTTCGTCTACTTCCATTATCTCTAAAAAAGCTTTAGCGTATTCTTCACTATTTAAAGTTTCTTTAACGATTTTTAGCTGTGCCGGAAGCAACCAATTAGGCAAAGATAAAACAAATTGGATTAAAGGATTGGGCTTTCCAGATAGTAAAAGTAAGTCTGCACATCTACTTATTTCTTGATCATCTAAACCAATTAAAAAATCAATATTGAATTTTTGCGCAATTTCTTCTTTGAAATAGGTTCCTAAAGATCTACCGTCAATCCTGCGAACCAATTCGCCGACTAGATAACCAAATGTAACAGCATGGTAACCCTGAGTTGAACCTGGTTTTCTAATTGGCTTTTGAGCTGCAAGTTTCTCTACTATTAAATTCCAATTCTCCCAAGAGTCTTGAGGAAGAGGAGTTTGAAAGCCAAACATTCCTGCTCTATGAGTGAGGAAGTCTATTACTCTAGTATTTTCCTTACCTTCGCAAGCATATTCAGGCCAATATTCTGCTACCAAAGAATTTGGATCTAATTTACCCGATTCAATTAATTGCAAGGCACACGTTGAGGTCATTGCTTTTGTTACGGAAAAGACATTTACCAGAGTATTTTCTTGCCACACTTTTTTTCGATCTTTATCAGAATAACCACCCCAAAGATTGAGAACTTCTTTTCCATCTACTTCAAGAGAAAATCCAGCTCCATCATCAAACCCCGATTTAATAGCTTTTTCGAAAATCGCTTCTAATTCAGAAAATTCTGAATCACAAAAACCATCTATGGATAATTTGGTCATTTAGCAAGTAATTTATTTATTAAGGAAATAAATTCTTCGGGCATATCAAGAAAAAGATGATGCATAGCTCCCGGTAAAGAATGAATTATTTTTTCATCAAGATTTCCAACGTAAGTCATATATTCCAAAACTTCTTGGGTAACAAGCTGGCTTGCTTGTCCATATACGTAGTCAAGAGGACAATCTAATTTTGTAAATGCTTCATGAAGATCATTATATTTATAGGTATTCGGAATTAATGGATCAGATTTTAAAAACCATCCGTCAGATTTCTCTGAATAAGATGTTTCTGCAATATGTCTCAAGACATAATCTTTGCAAGGTTGAGATGGTGTGAGTCTAAACCTTGCTATAGCTGTTTCTATATCAGGACTTGCAACGACCATACGGGCTGAGGGTCTATTGGAAGCCATTCTCTCTGCAACATTTGGTGGTATTACAACCATTGAATCCAATAATATTAAATGATCAAAAATTTTTGGATAAATAAAAGTTGCTAAAGTTGCTATTGAACCTCCCATGCTGTGTGCAATACAGGTGCAAGAGTTCCAAGAGAGGTCATTCATTACACCCTTTACATCGTCGACAAATATTTCTTGAGAGTATTCTTCCCTTCGGTCACTCTCTCCCATTCCAGAAAAATCTAAAGCAACTACGCAATGGTTATTTGTTAATGAAGGAGCAATATGATCCCACCAAAATGAATGAGCATTATATCCGTGGAGAAGTAAAAGAGGTTTTTTAGATATATCTCCCCAAATATAGTATTTGATCTTGCTACCATTAACTGAAACAGAGCATTCTTCTGGACGCTTTGTAATATTTTTTACAAACCATTCTGGAGACTCGTTGAGAGGATTTTTACCTATTAACATCTAATTTAGAAAAAAATCGAATAAATTTCCTCTAAGTTTAACATCTGGACTAGAAGTAAAACCACTCTCGAAAAAAGAGTTTATTCTAGAAAAAAGAGATTTGGAGTTTGCAACAACAATATAATTTAGTTCTTTATCTAACTCAAAAGTTCCTTTTAAGATGTCATTATTTGGAACAGAGGAAAATGAACCAAGCAATTTTTTATCTTGACAGGAAATTGCTCCTTCAAGTCTTGCATTAGACAATTTATCTAACTTGTTTGTACTCCTAAGAGATGCGTAAACAATACCTTCAGAAAAGTAACAACCGTTTATATCAAAAGTAATCGAAATATCTTCTCCTGAGAAAGATGAAATTACTGGTACTTTTCTTAAAAATCTTTTGGAATTTAAATTTAAATTTACATCTTCAAGAGATACTTGATTACTTAGTAAAGTTGAAATTAGATTTATTTTACCTTCTAAAAAAAGTCCATTGTCATCTATAAGTAAAGATAAACTTTTTAAATTGAAACTAGTATTTAGACTACCTAAGTACTCATCCCCAAATGATAGGTTTTTGATCCGACCAGACCATATTGTTCCTTCTATACTAGAATAACTTACCTGAGGAAATAAATCGTTTAGTGTCGAGGATATTAAATTCAAAGGTAACCTGAAAACTGTAATGCTAGAAATTAATACTGCAAGAATAAAAATAACTTGTATAAATCTTTTCAATTTGTTTTTAAAAGGATAGATATTTGAGCATTAACTTTATCTTTTTTTGATTTTCTTATGTTTATTTTTTCTATTTGTCCGCCCTGCTCGCCCATCGAGACCATCCAATTAAACAAATCAATAAAATTTACTTCATTTACCCAAACCATCATTGAATCCTCATTCAAAGGCTGAGTTCGGTCTATCTGAATATTTTTATCTTTTGAAGTCGAGTTAACTAAGATAGATATGTTGTTAGAATAGAAATTTCTATTCGAAGTGACTGAAATTGGAATTGATTCAATGTAGTTTAATCTGCTTATGATATTTTGATTTTCTTTTTCCAAGATTTTATTCTGATTGTTAAACCAAGAAATCGCAAAAATGACAGAAATACAAAATATTAGAAGTATTAATCCAGCAGTTAGTATTTGCTCTCGATTTGAAAGATGGTTGAGATTAAATCGCATTGATACTGATCTCTCCTTGAATAAAATTATTAACTCTTCTCGAAGCTCCAAGGTTTACATCTAAACCCATAGAATTTATTAAATCTACATACTCTTGAAGTTGGTCATAGGAATTGGTCTGAACTTCGATAACAAATCTATTTGGGTCGAAAGAAATAGAAATTAAAACAATATTTTCGCTATTACTTACTCCATCTGAAATAACACTAATGGCGTTTAAAACCGAATAATCTATTTGCCCTCGGTTTATTAATCCGTTTACCTGACTAATTAGATCAGACTCTAGTGTTTCTGAGGGAAACTTCTCTTGGAAGGTAGTCAAGATTTTATTTTTTAATAAATTATTTGACACATTAAGATAAGAAAATTGAATAAAGCCAGATAAAAGAAAAATTCCTAAAAAGGCTAAAGCAGAATAGCCATAAAACTTATAACGAAGAAAAAACGAATACCAATTAATTTTTTGTTCATAAATTTTTGTAAAAAAGTTAAATGCATTAGTAACGTCTACTAGTTTAGAAAATTCACTCAGCAATTCTTTCGATGAAGAAAATTTTTTCTCTTCAATATCTATATTAAGATTTGTCAAACTACTTTTTTTGTCAGAGGTCCAAACATTAAGTTTGGAAATTTCATACTTTTTTAACGTAAGATCCAAAGTATTTAGAATTGATTTTCTATCTGCCAGCCAAAACCATTTGCCTTGCAAAGATATGAAAGCTTTTTCGTCTAAGAGGACGAGTAAATTATCTATTGATGAGGATAAAGCTTGAATAGGAATAAGTTTTTTAGTTCTAGAATCTAAATTCTCTTTAAAATTTTGAATTTTTTCATGTTCAATTAATCCTACAATTTGTGTTTTTTTTTCATGAATCCAAAAATAGTCATCTGTATTTCCAAGTACTTCTTCGTCGATTAAAAATGGGATTACTTTTTTTAGGTTTCTTTGTGAAGTATCGGGTATCTCAAATTTATAAAAGGAAAAGTCATTAGATATGATGATAGCGATATCTCCGTCATCGGAATTCATACTAAAAGAAGACTTCTCTGAGTTATTGTCGTAATCAAATGAATGCAAAACTTTTAAAGTCTCGTCATAGAAAACTATTTTTTGATTGGTCACAAATATTCTCCAATCTTTCTTCGAACTACTTTCGGTGAGTCATTTTGCATCAGAATATGGCTTTTAAAATGAAAATCCTTCTCGTCGATTCTAATGTTGGTATTTAAAATAAAATATTTAGTTTCTAATATCAGATTTTTTTTAGAGAATTTACTTGAAAATGAATTTTTAATTTCTTGCTGATTTAAGAAATCTGATACCGAAGCGTATCCTCC
Source organism: uncultured SAR86 cluster bacterium (assembly GCA_902514645.1). Taxonomy (GTDB): domain Bacteria; phylum Pseudomonadota; class Gammaproteobacteria; order Magnimaribacterales; family AG-339-G14; genus MEDG-81. The sequence continues at coordinate 47,497 of CABXRO010000002.1, read as the reverse complement.
TAACGGTCTATTATTGAGAATATTCCTGGCTTCAAGATCACTCAATGAATTAGAACTCAAAGCTACTAAAATATTGGGATAAAAAGGATTAAGAGAATTCACATTAATTTTTATATCAACATTGTTTAAAACGCAAATGTAAGGTTTGAGTTTTTGAAAAACTTCCTCTGTCATACCCTTCACATCTCTCAGTTCTGTAATATCAAAAAATAGTTGATTGGAAGTTAATCTAGAAGGCTTTTCATTTTGATAAAAATCATCTTCTGCACCAAGGTAAGAGTCAGGAAAGAAATCTTTATCAAGCCAATCTATTAAGGCCGAAGATATTTCCTCTATTTTTTGTTCTTCAATAAAAAAACTTCTCATTAAGTTTTTTAAAAATTCTAAGTTCTCTTTATTCGCAGTCTCATTACCTGAAGCAGAAACTGATATCAAAGAATTTAAATTAAAACACTGTCCCATATCTGAGATATTAGCTTCTAAATTTCCTCGATCTAATGGCAAGTTAATAGGACTTTCTTGAGAAAAATTATTAGAAGCAAGCACGATATTATTTCTATTTTCTTTTGTACTTAAATATTTTTTTGTAAATGACTCCAAGCTTAAAGTTGTTATAACTGCCTGTTGTTTACTAAGCGAAGATTTACTATTTTCAAGATTTACAGATACTAACGAAAATAAACCAGCGCTCACCGAAGCAATGATGGCTGTTGTAAAAAGAGCCATTACTAGAGCTGCTCCCTTTAATTTTTTATCCGATAACATCGTTCCCACTAATAAAAAAAATTTTTTTAAAATTTCCCTCAGTGAAGATGATATTCACCTCCAGTAAAGTTGGATAAATTTCTAAATCTGCCGCGTTAAATGGAGGCCAAATAAGATATTCATTTTTGTCGTAAAGGGCCTTTATTTCTATGTCTTCAATTTCTGAAACTAGTGCAAAAGGTTTCTCTTGATATATTGAATTTAAATAATTTGAATAATTTCTATAGAGCACATTGCCTTTTAGTTTGTAATTTATTTTATTTATCGCTCCTTTATCGTCTATTCCATCAGAGGCAGAATTTCTTACTAGTTCTAATATTGGCTCTCCTTCTCTAAAATCGTTATCGAGTTTAAAAAAAGTTGGAAACTGGTTGAGTTCATCAGCCCTAGGGTACTGTTTGGCAACGTGAAATAAATCATCTTTTAAAAGTTCGCTTAAAAGAGACAACTCATTTAGAAGTTTTGATTTAGAACTGATACCGAGGGAAGAAGATACCGAGGTATTTAAAAAAGACAAAGACATTAAACTTATTACTGAAAATAAAGACATAACAATTAAAACCTCTACTAAGGTATAGCCTTTAAAATTAATCATTGATTGCTTTATAAATCTCTAATTTGGTTGATTTTTCAGTTGCTTGGGAGGTGACTTCTACCTCAATATTCAAAGATCTTTGATTCGGATCAACCGATATTTTTCTATTCCAAACATAGGAGTAACCCATTAAATTTTCTCGTTGAGATAGCAAATTATTGGTCAAATAACTTTCATCAAAATAAGATCTCATCAGTACGTTTTCTGCCAAAGTTGTTCGATAAAAATCATCGCTTAAAGAACTTACGGTTTTGGTGCTATATGAAAGAGAAGTGATCCCTGTAACGGCAACCAACGACAGTATAAATAATGAAATAAGCACCTCAATAAGCGTAAAACCTTTTATCATTTCCAATTTCCAATATCTCTATCCAAACCTTCACCGCCCTGTTGACCATCAGCACCATAAGAAAAAATATCAAATGGACCATTATCTCCAGGTCTTTTGTATTGATAATCGTTCCCCCACGGATCTTTTTCCAGCTTACGAATATATCCACCTTGCCTAAATCTGTCCTTAAAACGGTGATTTGTAGGAACTTGTTTAAGTGCTTGCAACCCTTCATCGCTGGTTGGATAGGAAAACATATCTAAACGATAAAGTTCTAATGCTTGTTCATAAATCCTGATATCGGTTAATGCTTTATCAGCCCTTGCTCTATCTTGACTGGGTAATACATTGATAGCGACAACAGCAGTCAAGAGACCAATGATCATTAAAACCACTAAGATTTCAATCAAGCTGAAACCCGAGAATTTTTTAATAAAAAGTTTTTTCATAGTTTTAGTTTAAGGTTAATGTGTTTAATTGAATTAATGGTAACAGGATTGCAAGAACTATAAGAGCAACAAACATACCAAGAAATACCACTATTAAAGGCTCGAGAAGATTCATGGTAATTTTTGTAGAATTTTGGAATTTATTTTCCAAATATAAAGAAACTTTATCAAGCATTTCTTCGAGTCTTCCTGATCTTTCGCCATTTTCTATCATCTGAGTAACAAGAGTTGGTATGGCTGGAATTTTCTCTAAACTTGATGCTAATGATTCGCCTTCAGCAACTCTATTTGAAATATTTTTAATTTGTTTACGCATAAAATTATTGGAGACCGTATCCGCTGAAATCTCTATTGCATTGATTATTGAGATGTTACTCGATCTTAAGATACTCAAAGAATTTGTAAATCTAGAAAGATCAGAATCAATTAACGAATTCTTAACGATTGGTATAGATAAAAGTAATTTATCTAACTTCAAACGAAATAATTCAAATCCAATAATTCGTATTGAAAGAAGTCCGATTAATCCGCTAAAGACTATTACTAAGTAAAAAATATAACTGGAAAATATAGAAGATAAGAATAAAAGAGTTTTAGTAATGAACGGTAATTCTTTATTCAAAGAAGAAAATTGACTCACTACCTCAGGCACCACAAATGATAAAAGCAGAATTATTACAATGATTGCTATTGAAAATAAAACAAATGGGTATACGAGGGCACCAGTGACATCTTGAGATATTTTTGACTTCCTCTCCAAAAGTTCAGATGTCTTTTCTAAAATCATTCCTAAATCACCTGAAGTTTCTCCAGCTCGCACAAGAGCGCAATAAAGTCGATCAAAACTTTCCGGATGGTCTTCAAAAGACTCAGATAATTTAAAACCAGCTTTTACTTTATTGGCAATATTGGTCAATTTACCTTTGATAAGTGGAGAATCTATTTGTTTGGCAACTGAATCAAGAGCCTGGTCTACAGGTATGCCGCCATTTATCAAAGTAGCTAGTTGCCGTGTTATGAGACTCAACTTTGAGGAGGATATCTTTGTAAATAAAGAAAAGTTAAACCTATTTTTTGATTCTTTTATTTTTATAGGAATCAAATGTCTATTTTTTAATTCCTCATGGACTTCTTTTAAATTCTCAGCAATTAGGATTCCGTTTTCAGTTATTCCACTCTGGTCTAAAGCTTTATAAGAATAATTCGGCATAATCAGTTTTTCTCTTGTAGAACTCTTCTAAGCTCTTCTTCTGTTGTTAAACCCAAATTAACTTTTTCTTGACCATCCAGTTCCAAAGTTTTGTTATCGTTAAAAGCAATATTTTTAATTTCTGTTTCTGAGCTTTTATTAAGTATTTGTTCTTTAACCTCGTCGTTGATGACAATTGACTCAAAAATACCAATCCTTCCAGAAAGCTCTTTAGAGCTTTGATTAATTTTTCTTACCAGTCTTTGAGCAATTACCATACGCAAGGAACTAGAAATTAAATAAGGTTCGACTCCCATATCAAGGAGTCTGGTTATTGCCCCTACTGAATCATTGGTATGAACCGTAGATAAAACTAAGTGTCCTGTCAGACTTGCTTGAATGGCTATATCTGCTGTTTCTTTATCTCTTATCTCCCCCACCATAACAATATCTGGGTCTTGTCTCAAAATTGCTCGAAGGCCTCTTTCAAAAGTTAATCCCACTCGATTATTTACTTGAGTTTGGCCAACTCCCTCGATGGCATACTCAATCGGATCCTCAACGGTTAAAATGTTTCGGGTCTGATCGTTTAAATAATTTAATCCTGAATACAAAGTAGTAGTTTTGCCAGATCCAGTAGGTCCGGTTACCAAAATAATACCGCTGTTGTTCTTTAATTCTTTTTTGTAACTACTTAGCATTTCCTCTGTCATACCCAATTCTTTGAGATCAAGACTTGAATCAGCTTTGTCTAGTAATCTTAAAACAATTCTTTCGCCATGACTTGAAGGCAATGTGGAAACTCTTATGTCTACCCATTTTTCACCCAATTTCAAAGACATTCTTCCGTCTTGGGGAATTCTTCTTTCCGCAATATCCAAGTTAGACATGATTTTTATTCGGGCATTCAATAAGGGTGCTATTCGAGAGCTGGGTCTTATTTTCTCTTTGAGAATTCCATCGGTTCTAAATCTAATCAACAAAGTTTCTTCATAAGGCTCGATATGAATATCTGATGCACCATCTTTAATGGCTTCGGATAAAATCGCATTGATGAGTCTTATTACTGGCGAATCCGTACTATCATCTAACAAATCTTCTGTTTTGGGTAAATCGAGTACCAGGGAATCAAGATCTACGTCTTCGTGAATATTCTCTGCAAGAGATTCAGAAGACTGTGTTTGTTCAGAATAAGATTCAGAGAGTTTTTTATTAAATTCAGAGTAATCTATTATTTTTGTCTCAATGGGCAATTTATATTTAGTTTGAATATGAGCAATTGCATTAATGTCACAATCTTCAGTGTGAAAGATAAATATGGAATCTTCTTTTACTTCGGGAAGTAACTCATTGTCTTTGCAGAATTTATAACTAAAATCCTTCTCTGTCATTTTTAGACTTCTTCTTCTTCAATTTGTCTTTTATTATCTTCCTCAGCATCAAAGATTATTTTCTCTAATAAATCTAAGTCTGGAGAAGTTTTTCCTTTTTTACTTCTCAGCATTTCTTGTGCTCTCAAGTACTCATACTTTGTATTGGTTAAAGCTTTCATGTCTTCAGAGGTTCTAATGATTGTAGGTTTAAGAAATACAACAAGATTTTTCTTACTAATGGTGGTTTGTTCCTGACGAAAAGCTTTTCCAATTACTGGAATGTCTCCCAGTAAAGGGACTTTCCTAACTGATTCCTGAATATCGTCATCTATGAGACCACCCAAAACAATTGTTTGGTTATCTTCAACCATGACAACAGTCTCAATAGCTCTCTTGTTAGTTACAATCTCTAACGACCCAGCTGAAATTGGTCCCGACAAAGAAGAAACCTCTTGCTCAATGTCTAACTTTATTGAATTCCCGTCATTAATTTGAGGTTTGACGCTCAACTTAATCCCAATCTCCTGTCGGGTAACAGTTCTAAATGGATTGGAGTTATTTGTTCCTAATGACTCTCCTGTTGTAATCGGAATTTCTTGACCAACAATTATTGATGATTCTTCATTATCCATGGTCAATATTGAAGGTGTTGATAAAACATTGGAGTCACTATTTTTAGCAAGGACGTTTAGGATTGCTGCAAAACTATCTCCACCTTTTCTATATTTACCTACTCCAGTAGCAAAGCCATCTAAACTTAACAAAGTAGATAGCACAGCTGTAGTGCTTCCGCCAGGCGTAAGACCTCCAGCGATTGCAGAGAGATCTGGAGTTGGATTCCCAAATCTCTGAGAAACTATAGGAGTATTTGAACCTTCGCCACTGAATAAAATTTGAAACCCTAAATCCTTTGATAACTGGTCCGATATCTCAACAATAATGGCTTCAACCAAGACTTGAGCCCTTCTGATATCAAGTTGTTGAATAATTCCTGTCAATGAAGTCATTACGTCAGGCTCAGCTGAGATGATCAAAGAATTTGTCTCCTCATGAGCAGTAATCGACGTTTTACCTTTGTTGGAGCTTTTCTCATCAATATTAGGAGTCATCTTATTTAGAATTTCGACTAAAGCATTGGCATCAGCATATTTTAAATAGACTACTTTAAGCGAGCTCGATCCTTGATCTTTAACATCAAGTTTTATAACAACCGCCTTCATTCGTTCAACTATTTCTTGGTCACCAAATAATAAAATACTGTTGCTGCGTTCTATTGCATAAGCATTAAAATCGTTTGGTGCCATACCGCCCGAATTTTCAGAAAAAACTTTATCAATCAATTTAGCTATTTGAGTAGATGAAGAATTTTTAAGTTTTACAATATCGTAGACATCAGCTGGGTTTTTATCCATTTCTTCAACCAATTGTCTAATTCGTTTAATATTTGCGTTTCGATCAGTAACAATGAGGCTATTACTTGGGGTATAAACAGCAATGTGTCCTTGCGAATTTATGAGGGGTCTGATTAAAGGAATTAAAGCGTTCGCTGAAGTTTGGCTGGGTCTGATGATGGTAGAAACCAAAGCATCCTCTGGCGAAACGAGTTTTGAGACTTCAGTAAAACTTTGCCTTCCTATGGAGGCAGGGACTATTTTTACTGCATTTTCTTGCTCTACTGCAGTAAAACCATGAACGCTTAAAACAGAAAGAAAAATCTCATAAGCTTCTTCAATGGTTAGGTCATCTCTTGAGATAACTGTCACATTTGCTTTTATTCTTGGATCAACAACAAAAGTCTTGCCTGTTAAAGATGAAATATCAGAGACAAACGATTTAATGTCAGCATCTCGCATATTTATGGTCACCGACCATAAGTTTGATGAGAGTCCAAAAATAAGCGCATAGGCGCAACAATTCTTATAAATTGAATAAATCATAATTTTATTTGGTTTAGTTAATGTTTATATCGACTGATACAACTTGATCGTCTCTGACTAAATCGAGATTTAACGATGCCAAATCAGAGAAAAAGGTATTTATGGATTCTTGATCTGAGAGATCAATTTCAGCAACGGAAAGGCCATTTATCGACTTCACAATGTCGCCCGGTCTTAATTCCGATGAATCAAAAAGCGCAGTGCTTTCTCCGGGGCTGATTTCAAGGCCGGAAAAAGTTCCGTCATCAAAAACAGGTGCAAAAGTTATTAACTTTGCGATTTCCTGATTTTCAATCCACTCTTTGCTGATAGAAGGTTTTTGCTTTACTAAAATATTGATTGAAGAATTACCTTCGGCAACTCTCTCCATGCCTTTAATCACTGATCCTTTAAAAAAGGATAAGCTTTCGGTAATACCGGAACGCTTGATGGTGACAAAATCTTTGTTAATTGAATCCAAGTAAACGTTATCGGAAATCATATCTCCCACGAGATAGGTTTTCTGATCGTTTTGATTGAAGCCAATTATTGCAGATTTAACTTCATCGGAAGAAGTAACGCCATAGAGCTTTAAAGATAAAGAAGTTTCAGGAGCTTTCACAAGACTTTCATAGATGGCAAGGCTATCGAGTTGCACTTCAGATGAAAAAGGATTGTCTATTACCCTTGGAACATCATTAGTTACCAAAGCATTGTTAAAGTTGTTTGAGTTCAGTTGATTATTGAAAATCAATCCGAGTAATATTGAAGAGAACTCTAAAGAAAATACTAATAAAAGTGCACCGGAAATAGAAAATTTAAGATTTTTCTCATTCAGGAAACTTTTGTATCTTTCTAAATTGATACCCTTTAAGTAGTCAAATACCATATATCATTTGATTTTATGTCATATTTGACGAAATTGACAAAGATTTGTAGAAATGATTGCCTCTATATATATTATTTTTTCTGCCCTTTTGGGTAGTTTTCTAGCGAGCTTTATCTATCGATATGTTAATAAAAATATTGAAGCAGATGCATATGTGCAAAGCATAAATATTTATACAGAACCATCATTTTGTCCTGCCTGTAAAACAAAAATAGATTGGTACCACCTCATTCCTATCTTGAGTTATTTGTTTTTAAGAGGAAGAGCTAAATGCTGTGGTGCAACAATCTCATCAAGATACTTCTTTACAGAAATCTTAGTTATTTCTTTATTTTTATTAATTTTTATAACAAATGATAATGTTGGTCTCATTTTCCTTAAAAGCTTAATAACTTTAAATCTAATATTTATTGCTTTGATTGACCATAAGCATAAAGTCATTCCACTAAACTCTCTTCTATTCTTGACGGTCTTTGCAATAGTACTTTCGCAACAGACGAATATTTTAAATTTATCGGAGCTCTTCGTAGCATTGATTTCGGGATTAATTCTTCTAAGTCTTAGATGGTTTTACCTAAAATTTAGAAACCGCGAAGGTCTTGGTCTTGGAGATGTTATCCTCTTTCCAATATTAACTTTAATGGTGCCAATATATATGGTTCCCATAGTATTGCTAACTGCGTCTCTTCTGGGAATCGTAGAATTTTTGGTCAGTACGAAACTTAAAAAGGACTCTGAGATTGCATTCGGATCTCACCTATCAATAGCGAGCTATCTTGGATTAATAAACTTTTATCCTATTCTACAAGTTAATTTTTTTTAAAAAGTTTTTAGACACCCACAGAATATTTCAGAATATAGAAAAACATTATCGTGAAAGCTGCTCCAGCAGGAATTGTTACTAACCACGAAGCTATGATTCTACCTACAGAGGACCAATCTAAATGTTCTGCCCCTTTAGCTAAACCTACGCCAATAACTCCGCCAACAAGCGTGTGTGTCGTTGATATTGGAAATCCTAAATAAGTTGCCGCGACTACTGTTGAAGCTGTTGCCATTTCAGCAGAAAATCCAAGGCTGGGAGTTAGTTCGGTTATTTTTCTTCCGACAGTAGCAATAACTCTTGAGCCTAATGTGGCTAGGCCAAAAACGATACCTATTCCTCCAATGAACAAAACCCAAGGGCTTATTGTTGCTTTTGCACCTACTGTTCCCGTATCAACAACACTAACAATAGCTGCTAAAGGACCAATTGCATTTGCCACATCATTTGAGCCATGAGCAAAAGCCATTGCGCTTGCAGAAACAATCATAAGTAAGCCGAATGCAAATTCGATACCGCCAACGCCATTAATCTTTTCTTTATTTCTTCTTAAAAAATACGAAGTACCTATAGCAACAATTGTGCTGAATATAAAAGTAAAAAGATAAACTTCGTTTTCAGTCCATTCTATACCGACATGTTTTAGCCCCTTTCTTGCGGTTACTAAAGAAATAACAACTGCTACTAAAAAACTATAGAAAGGAATAAAAATAATTGCTGCTTTACCAGGGTTTGCTCTATCCAATATTAGTTTCTTAGCTGAAATATATAAGGTAAAAGCCAGAATTCCAGAAAACAAAGGAGAAGTGACCCAGCTCATTGCAATGTTACTAACTTTGCTCCATGAAACCGCATCAACTCCTTTGGTGATCAAGACAAAGCCAACGATTGCCCCTACTATTGAATGAGTTGTTGAGACGGGCCAACCTCTTAAACTTGCTATGTAAAGCCAAGTTCCACCAGCCAATAGAGCAGACATCATCCCTATGACAAATATATTAATTTGATCGGTATAAAGATTTGGATCGACAATACCTTTTCGTATTGTTGAGGTAACCTCCCCTCCAGCTAAAAAAGCACCAAGAAACTCAAATACAGCTGCAATTAAAATAGCTTGTTTAATCGTTAAAGCTCTCGCTCCAACAGATGTTCCCATTGAATTAGCCACATCGTTAGCCCCTATGCCAAAGGCCATAAAAAACCCTATGAATGCTGCAATCAGAAGAATATTAAAGGGATCTGTGAATAAATTTTCCATGTAAAAATATAAAAAGTTTTTCGACTAAGCGTATTTAACAATATTCAAAAGGAGAATCTATTACTTAGTTGTGACCAGTTATGTATATTTGTGCAAAATTTAAGTGAACTATTTAAGCTCGCTTAATAGGAATTTTAAAAAGAGAATAAAATTTTTAAGAAAGAATTACTGCAGCTAGTACAATACAAGCAGATATAAAGCCTACAAACTGCATTTCCTGTGCTTTTGAGCTACCTGGCATTAATCCTTTATTTTTTAAAGTTTTCTTAATATTAGTCATTTTGTATTGTTTCTTAAGTGACATAAAATTGTCACACAAATGACACATTAAATCAAACTAAAATAAAAATCTACTGTTTTTTTTTGAATTTCACATCAGAAGTCTTTTTAGATAAGGAACTAAAACTTAAATTCTAAACCTATTCCTGTATAAGCATGATCAGCATTGCTGGCATCAACTGAACGATTAGTATGGTAAGTAAAAACCTTAAAAATATCAGATAATTTATGATCATATCCAAGCTGGATTTGTTCTAAACCAACTAAAGCATCTGAACTACTGTACTGAAATTTAAATGTACCTTTTCCCTCTGCTACTTTTCCAGAAATACTAAAAGTATAAGCATCATAGTCATGACCATTACTATATTGTCTTGAAGATTTGGTTGTGGTGTAAATAAATCCTATTGTTGTTGGCCCTGCAGGGATCATCATACCCAAACGATTGTGATCAAATCCAAATGCAGATTTCTGTTCTGAAGCAAGTGCAAATTGAATAACCTCGATGTCATAAACCAAGGAAAAAGAAATATTTTTTCCAAAAGATGTATGAGTTATGAGGTTAATAGAAATACCAGAGCTAGGAATTGCTCCAAAAGCACTTGTTGCAGAAATTATTCTTGGATTTATGCATCCGGGTGCGAGTGGCTGGCCTGGGGAAGAGGGACTAGATAGAAGGCAAGAATTCCTTTCATAATAAGCGCCTTTACTCACTCCTAAATGAAGGGATAATCCTTTTGTTAATTCAGGCGAGTCATATCCTAAAAAAGAGGAGTTTCTGTTTTCGCCAGCAGTTATGTTCTTTATATCCCCTCTCAGGTCATTGAATAAATCTGCTTTCAATCCTGCTCTTTTTATAGGGGTGTCGTAAGTGCCTAACCTTATTGTTCCAAAATTACCTGTTATGCCTAAAAAGGAATTTCTAGTCTTGAAGGTACTTGAGGAATTATTTGCGGCATCAACTTGATACTCAAGTTGATAAATTCCAGTTAGCTTGTCATTAATTTCAAAATCGCCCTTCATGCCAACCCTTGAAGAGTTGCTGATTAAATCAGAACTGGTTGAAGCTCCATTTCCTCCGTCATAATCAATAGATACGTTCAACTTTCCATAAATTTTTGGCATACCCGTGGCGGTTGAAGAAATCATTAAAAAGACTAGGACCTTTAGAAAGGTTTTTATACTCATAATCAACACCTTGAAAAGGGGCAATTTTAAACGATATCGATTACAAAAATGGAACAAAAACTAAAACATTTCTAATTTTTTTGTTACAAATTTGTGAAATTTGCCTATTTAATTTTCTTTGATTTACAATCAAATCATGATCGAGTTTGATATTCCAGATTACAAACGAATAAACGAAGAGCTTTATGAGAAAGAAAAAAGAAAGCTTTTAATAGAATTGGTAAAACTGCAAAACTGGATTATTAAGTCAAAACGAAAGATTGCTTTGGTTTTTGAAGGTAGAGATACCGCAGGTAAGACCGGAAGCATCTCCGTACTTACTAAATATCTGATACCTGATCACTGTAAGCTTGTTGCTTTAGGCAAGCCAACTGAGAAAGAGTCAAAAAAATGGTTCAAAAGATATGAAAAGCATTTGCCCAATACCGGTGAAATTGTTTTCTTCGATCGATCTTGGTATACCCGAGCGTTGGTTGAAGCGACTATGGGTTATTGCTCGAAAAGGCAATATACCTACTTCATGAAAAATGTAATTCCCTGGGAAAAAAAACAGATTGAAGAAGGTGTTGAATTTTTTAAGTTTTATCTATCAATTGAAAAAAATACACAACAAAAGAGGATAGATAAAAGAGCTACTAGCCCTCTCGTCTATTGGAAGATAAGCGAAAATGATTTAAAGATGCTTGATAAATGGGATGCCTTCACTCTTTACAAAGAACAAATGTTCAAGAGAACTTCATATGATGAAGCACCTTGGATTGTTTTAAATGCCAATAATAAAAAAGTTGCAATATTAAGTGCCCTCAGGTTTATCTTGAATGCCTTTGATTATCCAGATAAAGATTTACCTAAGCCAAAAATCTGGTCAGAAGGTTTGAACAATTACAAAGTTGAAATCAATAAGGTACTTTTTGAAAATTTATCGTATCAACAGTATAAAACTTTAAGAGTTTTTGCTGATGAATAAAAAATCTAAGAAAGTTTCTTGCATAGATATCGGTTCAAATGCTATTAAGTACCGGCAATACCGTTTATTGCCGAATAGCCATCTTGAATTAGATACCTTTAAAAGAGTCAGCTTAAGGTTAGGGTCTGACGCATTTAGTAGTGGGAAAATGACAAATGAGACTTATCTAGACTTTTTAGCAGTTTTAAAAAAACTAAAAAAGCATGCGAAAAAAAAGAATGCTGCTTTACTGGGAATATTTGCCACCTCAGCAATGCGCACTTTTTCCAACAGAGAAGAAATTATTAAAAAAATAAAAAAAGAATTGAATCTAGAAATTGAAATTCTCTCTGGAAATGAAGAAGCTTCATTATTAAAATTTTTTAACTACAAAGAATTCATCGATTCAGAAAGTCTATTAGTGGACGTTGGCGGTGGAAGCACAGAGCTTTACCTTTGTGATAAAAATGAAGAAAAACTTAAATCTTTCAATTTGGGTGCGGTAAGAATTTTAAAAGGTTTAGATAAAGAAAAAAATTGGCAAGAGTTATCAAACTTTTTAGCAAATATTAATTCCGAACAAATACAAAATATCATTGGTATTGGAGGTAATGCTAGACAGATTATTCAAGCTGCTGGAGTTTTAAAAGACTCCTTAAATTTAGACGAACTCCAAGAAATAAGATCCCGACTAGGGAAATTATCTCTTGAAGAGAAAATATCTAATTACAATTTTCCTACGGATAGAGCAGATATAATTCAACACGCTGCAAACATTTTTGAATTCATTTTATTATGTTTCGAAAATGCAAAATTCTTTGCATCAAATTGGAATATAAGCGATGGCTATATTTTTAAGAAAAATGCTGAAATCTCTCAAGCTACTTCCTTAGAAGTTTCTTGATGTATTTTTACATCAATGTAAAAAATTGATCCTTTGGGTTCATTTGATTCTACCCCAACGGAATAACCCATCATCAGTGCTAAATTTTTTGAAATTGACAAGCCAAGTCCTGTTCCACCAATTTTTTTAGATCTGCCTTTGTCTACTCTGAAAAATCTTTCGAAAACTCTCTCACGGTATTTTTTGGCTATCCCAATGCCATTGTCTATAACCTTGATGCGACAAAAATCTTTATCTATCTTTTCGTTATTTATCTCAATAATCTCGTCATCAGGACTATGTTTGATTGCATTAGTTATATAGTTTGAAATTATTATCTTTATTGCTGATTCATCGCCAATGATATGAGTTACATCTGAGATCTTATTTACCAGTTTTATGTTTCTTGATTCAGTCATAGGGTTTAATTCTTTGATGGCAGAATCAACGATATTTTTAATATTGAGCTTATCTAAAGAAATTGGATAGTCTCCTGATTCCATACTAGAGATTGAAAGTAACTCATTCACAATTGTCGCCATTCTTTCGCTTTGAGATTGAATTGCTTTGGTAAAATTTATCGCATTCTCATCTTTGATTAATTTAGTGGATAATAAAGTCTCAGAATTTGCTTTTATTACACTAATCGGCGTTCTTAATTCATGTGAGACATTACCGATAAAGTCCTCACGCATCTTTTCAAGGGTCTTTAATTTTGAAATATCAGAAAAAACAATTAAGAGTTGATTGTCATTTGAAAATTTCTGTGAACTGACAAGATAAACTGTTTTTATTGTTCTTGGGCCTGATATTTCTTTGGTATATTCGTCTTTTTCCCAGGCTTTCTTTATGAATTTTTTAAACGCGGGATAAGAAATATTTTGAAATAAATCATCACCAATTTTTAATTCGGGGAAAAAATCTTTTGTAATAGTCTGATTGAAATACATCACGTTCAGATCTTCGTTCACTAAGATAACTCCCTGACCCATCCTTGATAATAAATTACTGATAAATGAAAGTTCTTTTGAATAACTCTCTAGTTCGTTTTGAACAACTGCAGTTGATGTCCTCAAAGTATCAAAGGCTGATTCAGAATCAATTTCTTCACTGTTGTCCGGTCCTGAAATTATCCTTGCTGCCTGAACAACAACATCTCTTAAAAACCGATACAGAGTAGTGCCAGCGGCAAGTATAAGAATTACAAATAAGGAAATGCCGGCAAATATATTTTCGCTAAAGTACTCATTACCCTTAAGAATAATCGCACTGATAAAAAATGAAGCAACAACAGTAAAAACTATCAGGATAAATATTCTAATTTTTAAAGAAAACTTCATAAATTGAAATTAAATTTTATTGAATATGTAACCAACCCCTCTGATTGTTTCAATATTCTTTCCATATTCACCTAATTTTGATCTTAATCTTTTAACATGAGTATCTACAGTCCGAGTTGTAACAGAATTGTCATAACCCCAGACTTTATCTAATAAAATATCTCTTGTTTGGACCTTATCTGCTTTTGTTAAAAGGTATTTAAGGAGAGTATATTCCTTAGCTGTAAGGGATATTTTTTTATCAGATAGAAAAACCTTGTGCTTGCTATTATCAATCAGTAGGTCTTTAAAAGTAAGATTATCCTCTTCTAGATTTTCTGCAGTTACTTCGCTTGGCTCATTTCTTCTCAGCTGCGCTTGAATTCTCAGCATTAATTCTCTAACGCTATAAGGTTTTACAATATAATCATCTGCTCCAAGTTCAAAACCCACGACTCGATCTACTTCCTCGCCCTTTGCGGTAACAATTATCACGCTGATATTCTTTAAGTTGTCTTTTGATCTGATATGACGACAAATATCTAATCCTGGCATATCGGGAAGCATCAAATCTAAAATTACTAAATCTGGAGGCGATGAAGTTTCTAAAATTTCTAAGGCCTCAGAACCTTTAAGCGCAGAAGTGACCTTGTAACCTTCGTTTTCAAGATTGAAACTTAAGGTCTGATTAAGATCCTCTTCGTCTTCGATGACTAGAATTTTTTTCATAAGCGTATTTTACTATATTCGTTCTTTTGAATAAGTTTTTTATATTTAAATTTTCAATTCTGTAACTTTGCTATCGAAAAATTCACATTTCTTTTGGATAGTGGTAAAAAATTTTATCCGCTAAATGAAGATTATTTTCTTTTATAGATGCTTCATTGACTGAAAAGCCTGCACACCCACAAGTAGGGAAAAAAATAGGTTCAGGAGAGAACTGCGAAGCACATTCTGATATTCCAGGGTTGTGACCGATAAATAGAATTGCTTCATCGGCGTCGTTATTAATCACATGCTCCAGATAATTTATGGGCGAACCATGATAAAGGGCATCATCAAATTCAATTGAGATATTTCGATCGTAATCGTTAAAAAATAATTCCAAAGTTTCTTTGGTTCTTTTAGCAGGACTGGAAATTACTTTTAGATTTTCTGGAAAATAACGATGTAATTTCTTTCCCATTAGAGGGGCATCTGTCAAACCTCTTTTATTAAGTGGGCGGTCAAAGTCTCTCAATGAGGAGTCGCCCCAATCGGACTTAGCGTGCCTTAAAAAGAAAAGTTTCAAATACTATGCAATGAATTTGGTCGAGTCCGGTTCTTTAACTACTTTGTTCGTAAGAGTTCCTACTTTTTCCAGTTCAATTTTTATTTCGTCACCCTCTTGGAGCCAACTTGCTCTTCCTGCCATGACTTCTACGCCCAGCACACCGCCTGGAGTTCCAGTAGGAATAACATCCCCTGGCATAAGCGTAAAAGCTGTAGATAAATGCTCGATTAAATCGTAACAGTTGAAAACGAGTTCTTTAGTATTGGAATTTTGTTTTTCTTCACCATTTAAGAAAAGTTTGATATCAAGATCATGCGGATCACCAATTTCATCCATAGTTACTAAATAAGGCCCCAATGGACAATGTGTATCAAAGCTTTTGCCCATGGTGAAAGTGGGTACAGCCAATTGCCAATCTCTTACACTGACATCGTTGCATATGGTGATCCCTGCAATAACAGATGCTGCTTCATCTTTGCTCACGTGACGGCATTGCTTACCTATCACAAACGCCATTTCTGCCTCGTAGTCCAAAGCTTCTGAAGCCCTTGGTAAATGAATAACCCCATTGTGACCGATTATTGAAGAAGACTGCTTATTAAAAACCATTGGAATCTTGGGAGTTTCCATCCCGGACTCCTTAACATGGTCAGCGTAATTTAAACCGATAGCCAGAATTTTTTGCGGATTTAAAATTGGTGACAACAAAGTAACTGAATCTAAAGGTATTAAATTTTCTGCCTTTTCAAGCAAGTCCGTCGCTTTATTCATATTAGCTTCCCCACCTTCGAGAAATACTTTCATTTCATCAGGTAAAGAAGAATCGTTGGAAAAAGGACAAATGCTGTCTTCCAGCAGCGCCCCAATTGAAGTCTTGTCGCTATTGGAATAAGTTACTAATTTCATATTTATTTCGGTTGCATCCTGATTCCACCATCAAGACGAATCGTCTCCCCATTAAGGAAAGGATTCTCAATTATCTGCGTTGCCAACATCGCAAATTCATCGGGGTTACCCAAACGTTTTGGAAATTGCGTCATTTCAATAAGAGGATTTCTTACTGCATCTGGTGCCATGGCCATTAGAGGTGTATCAAAAATTCCTGGAGCAATAGTATTGTTTCTGATTCCCATTCTTGCTAAGTCTCTTGCTATGGGTAAGGTCATACCTACAACTCCACCTTTACTTGCGCTATAGGCAGCTTGTCCAATCTGACCGTCAAAAGCAGCAACAGATGCCGTATTGATAATTACCCCACATTCGTTATCTTGTTCCGGCTCATTCTTTCCCATGACTTCAGCGGCAAGTCTTAAACAATTAAAAGTCCCATTAAGATTGATATCGATTACCAACTTAAAATAATCCAATGGATGAGGGCCGTCTTTACCAACCGTTTTGGAAGCACTTCCAATTCCGGCACAATTGATCAGAATATGAATGGCACCAAATTTTTCTAAAGTTTTATCCATTGCGGCTTTGACATTATCTTCCTCAATGACATTGGTAATGCAGTAATCTGCATAGTCACCTAATTCTGCAACCGCTGCTTTAGCATTGTCTTCGTTTAAATCCAACAACATTAATTTTGCGCCCTTCTCTTTAAGTGCTTTGGCAGTAGCCAAGCCCAGTCCGGATGCACCACCAGTAATCACGGCAACTTTATCTTGTATATTCATAAACTCTCCTTAAAAAAGTGACTAGCATTATTACAGTTTTGAAGAAAAAATAAAGTAACCCATCTCCTATGGACTCAAGCGTTAACCTTTATTAAGATTAACTTCCACTTTTTAGGGAGAAAATATGAAAACCGATTACGAATTTTTAAAAACTGAAATCGACGGTCACATCTTAACCGTCACAATAAATAGACCGGAACGAATGAATGCCTTACACCCACCTGCTCATGCAGAATTTGATGAAGTTTGGAATGAATTTGAGAAAGATGAAAATCTCTGGGTTGGTATTGTCACTGGTGAAGGCGATCGTGCTTTTTCTGCAGGAAATGATCTTAAGTTTCAAGCTGAAGCAGGAGGAAAAATGGATATCAATATGGCCTCTTCGGGTTTCGCTGGATTAACTTCCAGATTTAATTTAACTAAGCCTCTGATTGCTGCTGTGAATGGTGTTTCCATGGGTGGTGGATTTGAGATAGCCCTAGCCTGTGATTTGATTGTTGCTTCTACTAATGCAAAGTTTGCATTACCAGAACCCAAAGTTGGCTTAGCCGCACTTGCTGGAGGTATGCAAAGACTTCCAAGGCAAATTGGAATGAAAAATGCGCTTGGCATGATGCTAACCGGCAGACATGTTTCTGCAGAAGAAGGTATGAGACTTGGTTTTGTTAATGAAGTTGTTGAGCCAGAGAATCTAATATCTGCTGCAAAAGCTTGGGCAAAACAAATTGAAGAATGTTCTCCCATGTCTATTAGGGCTACCAAACAAGTCGCTTATGAAAATTTCAATGAGCCAGACTTAGAAAAATCAATGCAGGCTCATTACTCCGCAGTAAAAGAGTTATTCGGAAGCGAAGACTTTATTGAAGGTCCTGTAGCATTTGCTGAAAAAAGATTGCCGAACTGGAAAGGTAAATAATTACAAGGAGAAAACACAATGTTTGATTTAACAGGAAAAAACGCCATCATCACCGGTTCCTCTAAAGGGATTGGAAAATCTATTGCTACAGCTATGGCTCAACAAGGAGCTAATGTAGTCATCTCAAGTCGAAAGGCAGATGTCTGTGAAGCTACAGCAGAAGAAATTAATTCTTTGGGTCTTCCAGGAAAAGCCATTGTCATTCCTTGCAATATTTCAGATAAAACAGCTTTGGAGATGCTGGTTGAAGAAACAAGATCGCAATTGGGACAAATAGATATTTTAGTTTGCAACGCAGCAAGTAATCCTTTTTTTGGTTCCATTAAAGATATTCCTGATGATGCTTTTGAAAAGATTATGAATAATAATATTAAAAGTAATCACAATCTATGTCAGATGGTCATTCCTGAAATGATGGAACGCAAAGATGGAAGTATTATTATTGTCTCTTCAATTGGTGGCTTGAATGCTAGCCCGGTAATTGGTGCTTACAATATTTCGAAGGCAGCAGATATCATGCTTGTAAAAAACTATGCTTTAGAATTTGGTCAATACAACATAAGGACCAATGCTATTGCTCCTGGACTATTCCGAACAGATTTTGCAAAAGCTCTTTGGGAGAACCCAGAAATTTTGAAACAATCTACCGCAACTTGTCCTATGAAAAGAATAGGCGAGCCGGATGAAATTGGTGGAGCAGCAGTATTTTTAGCTTCTCAAGCAGGAAGTTTTGTAAATGGACATACGTTAGTAATCGATGGAGGCACTGTAGTTTAATGAGTAATGAAGTAGTTTTATATGACAAGAAAGATTCGGGAGTAGCTTTAATTTCACTAAATCGTCCGGATAGACTTAATGCAATCACTGGCGAGTTAACTGCAAGACTTAAAGAAAAGATCGATGATGCTTGTAAAGATGATGATGTAAAAGTGATCGTACTTACTGGATCTGGTCGAGGTTTTTCAGCTGGTGCTGATATGGATAATCTCTCTGATATTTCAGCCAATAATCGAGAAGAAAATCCTGACCAACCTGAAGACCGTAACTACGAAACAAACGGTTTATCAGAATGGGAAGGTACTTATAGTTATTTTCCTTCAGTACCTAAACCTATAATTGCTGCAATCAATGGTCCTGCTGCAGGTGTAGGTTTAATCATGTCATTGTATTGTGATATGCGTGTTGCTTCACAAGACGCTGTATTCTCAACAGCTTTTTCTAAAAGAGGACTCATTGCTGAATGGGGCGTGGGTTGGATACTGCCGAGAATCATTGGAGTTGCACACACCATGGACATCATGATGACTGCTAGAAAATTTGATGCCAAAGAAGCAGAACGCATTGGTTTAATTAATCGTTGTTTTCCTGCAGAAAGCTTTATGGAAGACGTTATGGCTTATGCAGAGGATATTGCGCAGAACGTCTCTCCTAGATCAGTACAGATAATGAAACGTCAAATCTATACTGCCTTAGGTGAAGACATCAAAACCAATTTGGAATCATCTATGGAAGAGATGGTAAAAAGTTTTGGTTCAGAAGATTTCAAGGAAGGTGTCAAACATTTCATTGAAAAGCGCCCTGCAAACTTCACAGGAAAATAGTTATGGAAAATACGATGGATTTTATTGATCCGGCTAATCGTTTAGCTTTATTAGAACAAGTTACGTCTGAAGGCATGCTGTCGTTAAAAAAAGATACTATCAGAGGTAACGAGTATCATGTCTTTGCTGAAGCTCCCAACAACCTAAGGGAATTTTATGAAATTGGTCTTATGCACGGTGATTGGGAACATATTATTTACGATGAGGATCGAATTACTTACCCAGAGACTTTTGCAAAAGCTAATCAATTAGGTAACGTTTTACAAAGTACTTATGGTATCGCGAAAGGCGATAAAGTTTCTTTCTCCATGCGTAACTACCCTGAGTGGATGTTTTGTTACATGGCCATTACTTCAATTGGAGGAATTGTTGTTCCGTTAAATTCGTGGTGGCAAGGCGATGAACTCGAATATGGCATAACCAATAGCGAATCAAAATTATTCATTGGTGATGAAGAACGTTTGGACCGCCTTGGAGATCGATGTTCGGATGTAGCAAAAATATCTGTGCGTTCTAATAACCCAGACCATCAGGAATTTGATTTTTACAAGGTTATTGAGGGAGCAAGCGATACACTTAAAAATCCTGTAGAAATTTTACCTGAGGACGATGCCTCTATTATGTATACCTCTGGAAGTACAGGTTACCCAAAAGGAGTGGTCGCAACGCACCGTTCTATCATTTTTGCGCCTTATTATTGGGTCACTTTAACAAGTATGGGTAAAGCAGCACTTGGTGAGTCTGAGCCTGAAGCTGATCAGCAACAAATAGCTACGCTAGTCAGCGTACCCCTGTTTCATGTCACTGGCTGCCACGCTATTTTTTTGCTTTCTATTCCAGTAGCTAGAAAAACAGTTTTGATGTACAAGTGGGATCCAGAAGTAGCATTGGATTTGATTGAACGTGAAAAAATATCAATGTTCACTGGGGTGCCAACCATGTCCTATGAATTGGTTGAAGCACAAAAGAAAAATCCCAGAGATATTTCATCACTAAAAGATTTAACAGGTGGTGGAGCAGCTCGACCACCCGAACAAGTTAAAGAAATGAAAGCTAATATGAAGGATACCAATCCTGGTATTGGATATGGACTTACGGAAACCAATGCTCTAGCCGCGAATAATACTGGCGATGTTTATTTACAAAAGCCAGAAAGTACTGGTTTTGCTGTTCCAAAACTCATTGATTTAAAAATAGTTGATGATGATGGAAAAGAACTACCTAAGGGAGAAATCGGTGAAGTTTGTATCAGAGGAGCCTGTAATTTCCGCTGTTATTGGAAGAATCAAGATGCTACTGATGAAGTACTGGATTCTGATGGCTGGTTTCGTTCAGGAGATTTAGGATTGATTGATGATGATGATTTTCTTTTTATCAAAGATCGTAAAAAAGATATTGTAATTCGCGGCGGAGAAAATATTGCTTGTTTAGAAGTCGAAGCCGCAATTACTGAACACCCTGCTGTTCTTGAAGCATCTGTTTTTGGAGTTCCAGATGAAAGGCTTGGAGAAAAGCTAGCCACCATGGTCTCCTTTAGAGAAGATCATAAAATTGATGAAATAGAACTTTCTTCTTTTCTAGCAAAAAAGTTAGCTAAATTTAAAATTCCAGAATACATGTGGTTTCAAACCGATCAACTTCCTCGGATTGCTTCCGGGAAAATTGCAAAAAAACAGATGCGAGAAGAAGCCGTAGAAAAACTTGGAGGATAATCTTGGAAATTGTTGACAAAAGAGTTGTTGTTACTGGCGCAGCAAGTGGAATTGGTAAAGCTTTGGCTATCGAATTTAAGAATGAAAAAGCTAAAGATGTAATTCTTGCCGATCTTAATGAAGAAGTCTTAACTGTTGCGGAAGAACTTGGGTTTTCGGGCTTTGTAGTGAATGTCGGTAAAGAAGAAGAAGTAAAAGATTTGATTGCTTTTGCCAATGAGAGGATGGGTGGAATTGATATTTTTTGCTCCAATGCAGGTATTGGAGGAGCGGTAGGATTGTTAGATGTCACAACTGACGATTGGCAAACCATTTGGGATGTGAATTTCATGGCGCACGCACACGCAGCAAAACATTTAATTCCTCAGATGCTCGATCAAGGATCTGGTTATCTGGTCAATACAGCTTCAGCAGCTGGATTGTTAACCCAAATTGGAGCGGCTCCTTATTCCGTAACTAAAGCTGCAGCCGTGTCACTGGCAGAATGGATTAAAATTACTTATGGCAGTAAAGGAATTGGGGTTTCCTGTTTATGCCCTCAAGCAGTTAAAACTGCAATGACAGCTCAAGGTCCAGGAGTTGCTGGGGTTGACGGTATGATCGAAGCAGATGAATGTGCCAAAGATGTTATCGATGCCATTCAAAAAGAACGTTTTCTCGTAACCCCTCACCAGGAAGTACTAGAATATATTAAGAGAAAAACTTCCGATTACGATCGATGGATAACTGGGATGCAAAGACTTCAGGGTCGCTTTGAAGAGTTTTACGAAGATCTCAAAGACCAGTAAGGACTTGACACTCTCTTGCTAAAAGATGATTAGAAGTTCCAGTTTTAGAGCTTTCGCCCCAAATTCTACACATTTGCAAACCATCTATTCTTTTAAAGAATTCTATTTCTGTAACCTTGATACGATCTAAATAATCCATTTTGGGTAACTTGTATATTTCTAGAACTCCCCCAACATAAGCTTCTTTAGTACCAACATCAACAAAGTAAGTTACCTCGTAATTTCCTTGTTGTTCTGAAAAATAATCCAAGGAAGACTTCCAAGAGGTTTTTTTAATCTCAAATTCTTTTGAGCAAGCTGTGAAGTAACATAAAATAAGAAATAAGATTAATTTTAGAAAGAAATTCTTAATATGTTTGAGATTAAACCTTTTCAAATTTTTGGTACTGATCATCTTTCGGTATTATTTTTCATTTTATCTTTATCTATCTTAATTCCATATTTTTTAAGAAATCAATCAGAGTCTATCAAAACAAAGTTTGCTCAAGGTTTGGCAATTATATTAATAACCAATGAGCTCTTAAAACCTTTCATCTATTCTAGTATTTGGCCAGAGGATTTTCCTTTTTTAAAAATGTTGCCAATGCATTTTTGTCATCTTGCGAGCTTTTCTGCAGCAGCTTACATGTTGACACGAAAAAGAATTTTTTTTGAGATAGCTTTTTTTTGGGGTATTGGGGGTGGTTTGATGGCAAACACTCAGCCAGATGTAAAATTTGATTTTCCTCATTTACACTTCCTGCTTTTCTTCATCAGTCATGGTTTGATGTGGCTCGGTATTGGTTTTGTTTCCATTGGTTTAAACAATAGACCTACTTTAAAGTCAATTTCAGATGTCTTAAAAGTGACTTTCCCAGTCTTATTTTTAATTTATTTAATGAATTTAATTATCAATTTCTTTGCCGAGGGAGAACCAGCAAATTACTGGTTTATGATGCAACGTCCTGCTGGACAATCAATCGTTGATTTGATGCCAGATCCACCCTTTCACTATATCTTTTTCATAATTTTGGGAGTCCTGATGTTCTACATTATTTATTTCCCCTTCTATTTAAGAGATAAGCTAAGAAGATAGAAATTAAACTCATAAACTGACAAAATAAAGCTCTTTTTTTGGGAGAATGTTATGAGTTTAAAATGGGCAATCAATGGATTTCTAGACGATATTTACTTCAGGGTACAGGGCTTACCCCGCGTACTCTTTACTTGGAAGCCTGAGAATCAGCTTTCAATTCTTAATTTTTTTGAAAAGAACGTTAAAAAATATCCTAATGAAATTGCTTTTGTTTTCAAGGATGAAAAAACGACTTGGCAAGAAGCCGATGTGAAAGTTTCTCAGTATGGAGCTTTCTTACAATCTCAAGGTATAGAAAAAGGTGATTGCTTTGCTCTGTTAATGGATAACTCAGCAGATTTTTTAATGCTCTTACTTGCCGCTCATAGAATCGGAGCCATTGCAGCTTTAATCAATACTACTGTTACTGGAGAAGGTCTAAAACATGTGGTTACTATTGTTGATGCGAAAGCAGCAGTACTTGGTGCCTCTCATCTCGAAAAATTTAAATCTTCTATGCCTGAATCAGAATTAGCATCTTTAAAACTATTCTTGCTCAAAGACTCAAAAGACGTTCCAGAAGGTTATACGGATATAAATAGCGCCTCTCTAAACTCAGGAGAAGTTGTCCCACATCATTTAAAAATTAAAGACGTAGCTATGTATATTTATACCTCAGGAACTACGGGTCTACCAAAAGCTGCATTAATAACAAATGGAAGGGCAGTAAAGACAAGCTATGCTGGACAGTTCTTTGGTTTTAGAGCAAAACAAAATGATGTCCTATATTTAACATTGCCTCTCTATCACGCGACGGGACTACTCTGGTCATGGGCAGGTTGCTTAAGAGCAGGCGCAACAACTATCATTAAAGAAAAATTTTCTGCCTCAGAATTTTGGCCTGATGTTAGAAAACATAAAGCAACGATGTTTGGTTACGTTGGAGAGCTTTGTCGTTATTTAATGAATGTAGAGCCCAGCAAGGATGATCAAAATCATCAGCTTAAAGTTATCTCAGGGAATGGTCTACGACCTGATATTTGGGAGAAGTTTCAAACTCGATTCAATATTCCAAAAATCAGAGAGCTTTATGGAGCTACCGAAGGTGTTGGTGCTTTGGTAAATACTCATGGAAGACCAGGTATGGTTGGTAGATATATGGCAGGATCGCTTGTGGTTAAGTGCGATCTAGAATCTGGAGAACCTATAAGAAATTCTGAAGGTTATTGCGAATCTGTTGAGATTGGCGAGACCGGATTGTTCATCTCTGAATTATCAAATCTTGCTACTTTTGAAGGTTATTTAGATAAACAAGCCTCCAATAAGAAAGTCATGGCCGATGTGATGAAAGATGGAGATGCTTGGTTCAATTCAGGAGACTTATTAACGCGTCATGAAAATAATTGGTTATCGTTTGCCGATAGAGTCGGTGATACCTATCGTTGGAAAAGTGAGAACGTTTCTACAATGGAAGTTGCTGCAATTTTAAATAAATATCCAGAAGTCTTAGATTCTAATGTTTACGGAGTTGAAGTTGAATCTGCAGATGGTAGAGCTGGAATGGCATTAATGAATATATCTGAAGATTTCGATTTTGAAATTTTTTCTGAGCACGTTGAAAAAAATCTCAATACTTTTCAAAGACCATGTTTCATAAGAATTGCTGAAGTGATGAAAACTACTGGAACTTTCAAACATCAAAAAGAAGATTTGAAAAAACAAGGTTTTAATCCTGCCAAGATAGAAGATAAATTATATTTTTACCAGAAAGGCAGGTATGTAGAAATTGACGATTCTTTGTATCAAAGAATCCAATCTGGTGAGGAACGCTTTTAATGATTCAAGCATTACGAAATTTTATTGTCAGAAGAACCTTTGCATATAAATTAAGAAACAAAGCAATGAACATGTTCTCAAGCTTTGAGAACTTTCAAACAATTAGAAAGAAAGCAGAGGAAAGCCGAGTTGCTGAAGGTCGCAAACATGAAGTGTTGTATTTTCATAAAGTAGATGACCCCTACTCTCACTTAACCGTCCATTACATCGAGAAATTTAAAAATGCATATGAGGTTGAATTTAAACCCATCTTAGTTAGCGAAGAAGATCCATCAGCTTTGCATGAACCCTCTTTATATACAGATTACTGTCTGGAAGATGTAAAAAGAATTGCACCTTATTATGGTGTTGATTTTCCCGGGACTAGTTATCCCGAAATAAATTTAGTCAAAAAAGCCAATTCCATTTTGTCTTCAGTAAGTTCAGAAGAGTTTGGATCGCTTGCAAAAACTGTCAGTCATGCGCTTTGGAATGCCGATTTGACAAAGCTTGAAGAGCTGGAGGCTACCTACAATACATCAGAAGAAGAAGTTCTTGAGAACCTAAAAAAAGGAAACGAAATCAGAAATAATTGTGATTATTACTTTGGCTCAGCTTTTTATTATGAGAAAGAGCTCTATTGGGGGGTTGATCGCTTAAATCATTTAGAAAATCGTTTAACCGAACTGGGAGTTAAAAAATCCGGTGATAATGAACCTGTCTGCTTACTTCAAACAAAGGCACCTGAGACTATGAGTGCTGAAAAAAAAGTAAATTTAACTTATTACCCATCTTTAAATAGTCCTTATACCTTTGTCAGCGCAAAAAGAGTTAAGGAATTCCAAGATCAGTACCCTATCAATCTTATCACTAGACCTGTTTTGCCAATGTTGATGAGAATGATGGTCATCCCAGCTTTCAAGGGAAAATACATCATCTCCGATGCTGCCAGAGAGGGTCGCAAATATGGATATGAAATGAAAGAAATCTTTTCCCCTATTGGTAAGCCAGCAAGAAAAGCGTATTCGCTGTTTCCAGTGATTGATTCCATGGGTAAAGGCTTTGAATACATAGATGAATTATTAAAAGCTTCTTTTCAGGAGGGAATCAATATTGGTGATGATGATTACTTAAAGAATACCGTGACGGAATTAGAACTGGATTGGGATTCTGTTAAAAAAAATTTGAATAATTCTAAATGGAAAAAAGTTTTAAACGATAATGTCAATGATATGTATCAAGGCAATTGTTGGGGCGTGCCTAGCTTTAAAATAACCAATGCCGATGGTTCAAATCCATATTATGTTTGGGGACAAGATCGAATGTGGTTGTTAAAGGAAGAAATCAATAGACGTTTAACATAGCCTCAAGCAAAATAGCTTGGATTTTAAAAATTTCGATCGTTAATCTATTCGAATAAAACACAATTTTAAGTGTCAAAAGAAAAGGACAAACAAAAGAAAAAAAGATTAAATCCGGTCGCTAAAAATGCAGCCAAATTTAACAGAGCTTCTGTGTTTAAGGACAAAACAAAATACGACAGAAAAAAAGTTAAAAAAGATGAAGAATAATTTTAACAATCTCCTAGAAATGGTAGGCAACACACCAGTTGTTAAAATTAATAACATTGATACTGGGCCCTGCGAGTTATACGTAAAACTTGAAAATCTAAATCCAGGTGGCTCCATCAAAGACCGAGTAGGTATTAAGATTATCGAAGAAGCTGAAAAAAGCGGTGCTCTAAAATCTGGAGGCACAATCGTTGAGTGTACTGCAGGAAATACTGGCTTGGGTTTGGCTTTGGCTGCAAAGTTGAAAGGCTATGACTTGATCTTAGTCATTCCAGATAAAATGAGTCAAGAAAAGGTGATGCATTTAGAAGCCATGGGAGTTGAAATTGTTTTTACTCGTTCTGATGTTGAGAAAGGCCATCCAGAACATTATCAAGAAATGGCAGCTGCTATTGTAAAGAAAACTCCCGGTTCTTTTTTTGCTGATCAATTCAGCAATCCAGCCAATCCTCTTGTACATGAAACTACAACCGGGCCTGAAATTTGGTCGCAAATGGATGGTGATGTTGATGCCTTCGTTGCTGGAGTGGGAACTGGAGGTACTATCAGTGGTGTAGGAAAATACTTAAAAGCGCAAAAAAAAGATATTCAAATAGTCATTGCAGACCCAATTGGGTCAGTCGTTGCAGATGCGGTAAATACTGGAAATTATAAATACGAAGGTGGTTCATGGCTTGTGGAAGGTATTGGTGAAGACTATATTCCTGATAATTTAAATTTAGATATCATAGATGAGGGAATTTACGTCTCCGACAAAGATGCTTTTGCAAGAGTTGATGAACTGCTTACAAAGGAAGGCATTTTAGCTGGGACTTCTTGTGGAACATTAGTGGATGCAGCTATAAAGTGGTGTCAAAAACAAACAGAACCAAAAAAAGTAGTAACATTGATATGCGATACCGGTAATAAATATTTATCTAAGGCTTTCAATAAAGATTGGTTAAGAGAGAATGAATTAATTGACTAACGATCATGAGTAAAAAAAATAAAGAAGGTTTTGAAACCAGAGCAATACATGCTGGTCAAAAAGCTGATCCAACCACAGGTGCAGTGATGATGCCTATTTATACATCCTCAACTTTTGAACAAGAAAGTCCTGGAGTACACAAAGGTTTTGATTACTCTCGCTCGATTAATCCCACCAGAAAGGCTTTTGAAGAATGTATAGCAAGTCTTGAAAATGGTGAAGTTGGTTTTGGATTTTCATCTGGTGTTGCTGCTATTTCTGCTTGTGTTGAATTACTTTCCCCTGGTGATCACGTGATTGCTATGAACGATCTCTACGGCGGAACAGTTCGTCTTTTTAATGAAATCAAAACGCTCTCACAAGGTATCGAAGTAACTTACGTCGATATGACTGACATGCAAAACGTCATTGAAGCAAAAACGGATAAAACAAAAATGATATTTGTTGAAACGCCAACCAATCCTTTACTGAGAGTTGTAGATCTATCGGCAATTACTGACTTTGCCAAAGCGGAGAATATCTTAAGCGTGTGTGACAATACGTTTGCTTCGCCCTATGTACAACAACCATTAAATCATGGCATCGATATTGTTTTGCATTCTGCCACTAAATATTTAGGCGGTCACTCTGATTTGATAGCAGGAGCCTTGGTCATTGGTAAAAAAGATGACGCTTTAGTTTCGAGAATGGCAAATATTGTAAATTCTTTAGGACCAATTACTGGTGCTTTTGATAGTTATTTAATTCTCAGAAGTTTAAAAACTCTTGCAGTGAGAATGGAACGACATTGTGAAAATGCTCTAGCCATTGCTAAGCATTTTGAAAGTCACAAAGAAATTTCAGAAGTAATTTATCCTGGACTCACAAATCATCCGCAGCATGATCTGGCATCAAAACAAATGAATGGTTTTGGCGGCATAATTTCAATGAATATCAAGGGTGGTTTGGAAAAATCAAAAAGTTTTCTAGAGAGAACTGAAATTTTTGCTCTAGCCGAAAGTCTTGGTGGAGTGGAAAGTTTAATTGAGCATCCCGCTTTAATGACCCATGCTTCATTGCCCAAAGACCGCAGAGAAAAGATTGGGATTTCTGATGGGCTTGTAAGGTTATCAGTTGGCTTAGAATCTTTAGATGATTTGGTTGAGGACATTGAGCAAGCTCTAAAATAAATTATTCTGAGTTATGGAGAGAAAGAATATTCACTATCTTCTGTTTTTCATCTTTTTTTCTATAAATTTGATGGCTACAGATAAACCCAATGTGGTTATCATTCTTACAGACGATCTTGGATGGGGAGATGTTTCATACCATGGGAGTTATATTCCGACTCCTAACATCGATCAATTGGCTAAGGACGGAATGGAATTGAATAGATTTTATTCTAACCCTGTTTGCAGTCCCACTAGAGCTTCCTTACTTACTGGCTTAAATATCTTCAATCACGGAGTTGTCAGACCGTTCATGAATCCAGCAGCTGAGCAGACGGGCATGCCTCCTGAATTAAAGATCATGCCACAATATTTTAAAGAAGTTGGTTATCAAACAGCCTTATCTGGGAAATGGCATTTAGGAACGGCAAAAGAGGAATTTTGGCCAACGAATAGAGGTTTTGAAACAAGTTATGGTCACATGACAGGTGGGATTGGATATTTTGATCATACAGCAGCAGGTCGATTGGATTGGCATAGAAACGAAAGTACTTTAAAGGAAGAAGGCTATTCGACTGAATTAATTGCGAATGAGGCGATAAATATAATTAAAAATAAAGATCAAAGTCGTCCTTTGTTTTTATATGTAGCTTTTAATGCTCCGCATACTCCAATTGAAGCGCCACTTGAAAGTATAGAAAAATTTTCTTATTTGGAAGATGAAAAAGACCAGCTATATGCAGCAAATGTTAATGCATTGGATAAAGAGATAGGTAGGATTATCAAAACAATTCAAGCAGAAAATTTATTAGAGGAAACCATCATTCTCTTTTTTAGTGATAATGGGCCTGTTTTTGATATCAATCCTATTGTAAAAGTTATTGCACCAAATTTAATTAATGCAAAAGGTAGTACCGCCGGCTTAAGTGGTAGTAAAACCTCTGCAATGGAAGGTGGAATAAGAGTTCCCGCTGTTATATGGTGGAAAGGTGTTATTGAGAAAGAAAAATCTGAACAATTTTTCTTTGTTCAAGATGTGCTTCCAACTTTATTGGCTGCTGCAAATATCAAAACTTCTGAAATTGATAAGTTTGATGGTGACGATAAATGGTCAAATTTAATTACTAGACAAATTGTTCCTCCAAAAAATGCATTTATTGGATCAAGAGTGATTTCCGATGAAAGAGCATTATTCAATGATCAATGGAAACTTTATTCTGCAAAACCTGTTTTACTTCCGATTTCACCTTCTTATCAATTATTCAATATAATTGAAGATCCTTTTGAAAAAAATGACCTATCTGAAGAAGAAGTCGAAATATTTAATGCAATGAAAAAAACAATCACTTCGTATATCGAGAGAGATGTAGTTGGTGACATGAATCCTGCGCATGCATATTTGCATGGTGACGATCGGCAGGGAGGTATTGAATTAGGTACTCCCTGGATGGATGGAAATTACGAGTTGAGTAGTCCTCCTTCTTTAGTGTCAAGTATCCTCATATTTATTTGGATACTAATTCAAGCCTTTAAATACCAGTTGGCTGCTGTTTTTTTATTTGTTGTTCTTGTTTTTTATGCTAATAAAAAATTAGGACGGAAATAATTATTTAGAGCTCTAAGTAAAGTTAAAAAAACAAAGTTTATTGCCATCCAAATCGTAGACATAAGAACCGTAGAAGTTCCCTGCCCTAGGACCAGGCTCGCCATCATCTGTAGCACCTAATTCCATTGCTTTGGCATACATTTCATCAACTGCTTCGTGTGAATCGAGAGGAATTGCTTTCATAGTACCATTACCATGAGAGGCAGTTTTGCCGTCATAAGGTATAGCTATAGCCAGTACTACTTTACTTCCATCTTCAGACATCCACATTGTAATCCTGTCGTTTGCTGGAAATTTTATTGCGTTTATTTGAGCAAACAGGCCATCATAGAAAGCTTCAGCAGCTTCTTTGTTATTGGTTCCTATAGTCGAATAACCTTGTAATTTAGATGTCATATTCGTTCTCCGTAATGTTTAAATATTTGTTAGAAAGTCTATCATGTGAGCGGTTACTGCTTCTGGATTTTCTTGTTGGGTCCAATGACCAATACCATCTAAAATCTCAACTTTTCGCAGATCGTCGTAATTCTTCGTGAAAGCCTTGAGAATATCTTCCTCCGAAGCGCTCTCATCTCTTGCAAAGAAATTCACTGGATCTAAAGTACCCGTAATGAAACAAGCGGGTAAAGGGTAAGAAACATTTTTAAATTCTTGCAATTCCGAAAAATCAATGTCTTGTGCGCGATATCTGTTAAAAGGGCCTCGAAAGCCACTTTGTTCAAATTCTCCTATAAAGTAGTTCATATCTTCTTGAGTAAGCCACTCAGGGTAAGAATCAAATCTAGGAGAATTTTCTAACATTTTGGAGTCGGGAGTCTTTTGATAGGCAGGATTACCTAGGTTCTCCAACATGAACTGCATCCCTCTGCCATCTCCACTGAAATAAGTTATTTCTAGAGCTTTACGAACATCTGCTTCAAACTCTGCTTCGGCAATACCCTCTTTTTGAATATACAATTGATAAAAGAACTTATCTTTATAAAGTTCTCTAAACAATTGAATTAAAGATTTTTCTCCAATCGGAGTGTAAGGCACTGAAAGAGATCCTACTGCTTTGATTGTATCCTGATAAAGAAGTCCTGTAGTCCAAACAATCGGACCACCCCAATCGTGACCGAATAAATATGCTTCTTTATAACCTAAAGAATCAATAACTCCAGCTATATCTGCTGCAATATTTTTTAAACTATAAGCAGCAATTTCATAAGGTTTATCAGATCCACCATATCCACGTACATCTATTGCTGCAACTTTGAATCCAGCTTTAACTAAGGGTTTAATTTGATGGCGCCAGCTGTACCAACTTTCTGGCCAACCATGAACTAAGACTACTAAAGGGCCATCACCTTCTACCAATGCTCTTATCTTTAAATTGTTTCCGTCTAAAAGTTCAAAATTCATGAGTTATAATAATGTCAGGTTTTTAAATTTATGGCTACATTAAAAGCAGCAATTATCCCTGTAACTCCACTTGAGCAGAATTCTTGTGTTATTTGGAAAGAATCTTCCCATATAGCAGTAGTTACGGATCCAGGAGGGGATCTTCCAAGAATCGAAAACTTTTTAGAAAAGCAGGAACTCACTCTTACTAAGGTTTTTATTACTCATGGCCATCTTGATCATGCTGGGGGAGCCTATGAACTTGCTAAAAAATATAATATAGATATTGAAGGTCCCCATATTGCTGATGATTTTTTGGTTAAATCATTGGAAGAGCAAGGTAAACGTTTTGGGCTCGAATCAGCTAAAAACTTTGAACCTAACCGTTGGCTAGATGAAGGAGATCAAATTGTTATTGATGGTGAAAAACTAGATGTTTATCATTGCCCCGGGCACACTCCGGGACATGTAATTTTTCATCATCCTGAATCAAAATTAGCAATTGTAGGGGATGTTTTATTTCAAGGTTCAATTGGACGTACGGATTTACCTGGCGGTAATACTCAACATCTATTAGATGCAATCAAAGACAAACTTTGGCCATTAGGTAATGATGTAACATTTGTTCCTGGTCATGGCCCTATTTCAACTTTTGGTCAAGAAAGATTAACAAATCCTTATGTTGCAGATCAGGTATTAAAATGATCTTTAAATTATTTCTTATCATTTGTTCGCTTAATTTTTCTTTATCTTTGTTAGGTTCTTCAGATTTTTTTGTAAATCAAGTTGATTTAGAGTCTGAGAGTTTATTAAAAAAAGTTACAGAATGGCGCCAACATTTACATCAGCACCCTGAGCTTTCAAACAGAGAGTTTAAAACAGCAAAATATATTGAAAAACATCTTAAATCTTTAGGATTAGAGGTAGAAACAGGTATTGCTAAAACAGGCTTAATCGCAATCTTAAAAGGTTCAAAACCAGGTCCTATGGTTGCTCTAAGAGCTGACATGGATGCTTTGCCTGTGGTCGAGCAAACCGGATTGCCTTTTGCATCAAAAGAACGCTCAACCTTTAATGGTTTAGATGTTGGAGTGATGCATGCCTGTGGGCATGATGCTCACATGGCAATCTTAATGGGAGTAGCAGAATTTTTTTCAAAACATCAAGATAAACTAGTGGGAAGCATCATGTTTATCTTTCAGCCTGCCGAGGAAGGTCCTCCAGTTGGTGAAGAAGGTGGAGCTAAGTTGATGCTCAAAGAGGGTATTTTCAAAAAGAATAAACCTGATGTTGTATTTGGATTGCATGTAAACCCCGCTCCTGACGGTGTTATTGCCTACAGAGAGGGGCCAACAATGGCAGCAGCTGACTCTTGGAAAATAATCATTAAAGGAAAGCAAGCACATGGTTCTGCGCCTTGGGCTGGTGTTGATCCCATCATGATAAGCTCTCAGATTGTTAGCGCCTTCAATACAATAGTCTCCCGAAAGCTGGATATAAGAAACTTACCTGCTGTAGTAACAGTTGGAAGTATTCACGGTGGAGTGCGAAGTAACATTATTCCCGATGAAGTTATTATGGAAGGTACTGTGCGTACTTATGATCCTAAAATGAGAGAGAAAATTATTGAGGAAATGACGACTATTGCTAAAAGTACTGCCGAAATGAATGGAGGAAGTGCTGAGGTTATTATTCCAAATGGAAATAATTATCCTGTAACTATTAATGATCCTGATCTCACTAAAAGAGTCCTTCCAGTTCTTGAAAAAGTTGTCGATAGAAAAGAATTTTTGGTCAGAACTGATCGATCTACTGGAGCTGAAGATTTTTCTTATTATGCTCAACAAGTACCGGGTTTCTTTTTCTTTTTAGGAGTTACAGAGGCAGGCAAGGATTGGACTAAAGTAGCCGGTAACCATTCTCCTTTTTTTGTTGTTAGCGATGAATCCCTTGATACTGGAGTCAAAGCATTTGTGCATTTAACTACAGGTTACTTGTTTAAAGAATATTAAGCTGGAGCGGGCAGCGGGAATCGAACCCGCATCGTCAGCTTGGAAGGCTGAAGTAATAGCCATTATACCATGCCCGCAAATTTCAAAAATTAAAAGTGATTATACATCTTTGCCTTTTTTTTAATATATGAAATTTTTTTGTCTCTGGTTATTCGTCAACAAAAATTTATTTCAAGAGAATAAACCAGGATTAGAAAGAAGATACACGAGACCTCCTATTCCAAATAGTGTCATGGCAATTCCACCTGTAAACATAGACAATTTTGCACCTAAGGAGATTAACATCTTGTCCTTTGTATTCGTGAAATCTCTGTAATCATCTTTAATACGTAATAAACCAACGACTATAAAAATAATCCAAAGGACAACCATAAAATCGTATCCGCCCATTTTTATTTATTATCTAAATAAGCTATGCATTTTATTTCTATTTTATATTTGGCATCTACCAGAGCTGAAACACCTACTAAAGTTTGCGAGACTTCGGGTTTGCATCCATAAATTTTTTCTCTTGAACTAAAAATATCCTCTACATTAGTCATGCATTCCTCTACATTAGTTACAAACCATGTTTCGTCGATCACGTTCGCCAAAGATCCGCCAAACTCTTTTAAAACAAGTTCGATATTTTTATAACAATTTTCCATCTGTCCCTGAATAGAAGTTGGAACGACCCCGTCAGGACTATCTCCTAATTGGCCTGCCAAGGTCAAAATATTACCAACTAATACACCTTGAGAAAAAAGATCTGCATATGGACCTGATCTAAATAACGTTTTTTTCATTGATTCCTCCTTTTTTTTCATTCTATAAACAATTAAGCTGTTAAGGATTTCTTTGATAACTGTAGGTCTATTATTTCTAATCCTTTTTGGCGTAAAAATTTTATTGATAAAAATGCCTTCCACTTATGATCCAACGTGAAACAGTAACTATCCAGAAGGACCAATAAAATAGTCTTATTATTGGAGCAAATTGCTCAGGCACAGTCTGTTCGTAACCGAAAGGAACTAAAAAAGCCCATTCAAAGATAGCATTAAAAAAAATACTTAAAGAGGTCATTTCAGAGCCTGAAATGTGAGTGGTTAAATACAGGATCGGTACAAATAATATCCATATCAAGGCAACTAACCTTAAATACCACTTTATTAAAAAATCAATTCTTTCCAGCATGAAGGTATCTACAAAGGTTTATTAAAAATTTCATTTTTACGCCGATTATGGGCTTCTCTTAGCAATAAAAATACTATTATAGTAATTAATAAAGAGAGAAACTGTATCCAACTGAAATAATTATTAAATAAACTAATTATTTGCGTCATCATAAAGAAAAAGATAATTATTAAGATCGGCCAAATGGTTGAGGTTGGATTTCTACCGGAAAAATAGCGATAGATAAAATAACAAATGGTTAAATAAAAAGCAGGCAATAATGTACGCAAGCGCCATTCTGCCATTTGTTCAATCGTCCAGCTGGATCCTGGAAGAACTAAAATAGCATCAGGAATAAAAATCATGAAGAAAGACATAGTAATAAAAAAGACAAACATCAATCCTAACGAATAGCGAATAACTTTAGTCATTTTTTCCCTTCTAGGAGATTATACCTAAAAGAGCTTTTGAAGTTATTAAATGATATTTGGAATTACAGCTTTTCGATTCCCAGGATAATCTTCAAATTTATTTTTATACCAATTATGGTTTGAAATTGCTCTGGGAAATAAATTACAAACGGTCCATAAAAAAAAGACCAATCCTGCCCAACTCCAAGTCATAATTGCCCAGCCCAGCCATTCAATAAATTCTCCAAGATAATTTGGATTACTAACTTTACTAAATAGAAAGCCTTCGGGGATGTGATAGCCATCTCCTTTTTCTTTTCGCAAATTAATCATGATTTCGTCTGATCTAACATTGATGTAAAAACCTAGAAAAAATACTAATAATCCAATATAGAATGGAATAGTTGTAAGCCAGCCATAACTGTAATCGCTAAGAAGAAAAATCCAAGTACCTTGAAAAAATACATTTATAAAATTAAAGCCGATTGCAGAAAAAACTACCATTAAAGGCATTTTTTTATTTGTTGATTGAGCTCGCATCGGCCAGATAAAACTTCTATTGAAATAGTGACCGCAATACAATACTGTGAATATGATATGCACTGGATTTGTGTAATCACCAGCTACCAGAAAATAAGCTAACATTAAGAAAAAAGCCGGACATTCTTCAATTATCCATCCTGCTTTAGCTGAAATTTCGGGGCCCCAACCCTTTGTAACATGTTTGCCGTAAGGAGCAGATTGAAAAAACAAATAAACGAAGGCAACTATGCCAATTAATAACCAAGCAAATAAGAATAAATTAAAGGTGCTTTGTGATATGAAGGTCATAAACCTTCATTTTCTTTAGTTACTTCGTGGTCGTTTGAATCAATATTATCAAATAGATTTTCTCTGGCATCACGACTCATAACATCAACGATAATTCCGATGACCATATTAAGCAGAACAACTGAAGTAACTAGAATGAAACTTATAAAGTAAATCCAAGAATAAGGATGAGCTTCAAGAACGTTTGTCATCACTGCGGCCCAATCATCATAAGTAGCTACCTGAGCTAAAGTTAATGCCGCGATTCCTATATTGCGCCAGTGTTCAGGGTCTACTTCACTAAAAATTAAAGTACCTATTGCAGCCCAAATGTAGATAACAATAAACATTAACAGTGCAATGAAAGCAACACGTGGCATTGATTTGAAGAGTGATTCTACAATATGACGAAAAGCAGGTACGACAGTAATTATTCTCAGAACTCTTACAATCCTTAAAAGTCTTGCTACAAAGGCACTTTCTGCGCCGTCAACAGGTACTAAACTAACTACGACAATAATAAAATCAAAAACATTCCAACCGTTTTTAAAAAAACGAATTGGATGATTAACTTCAGCAAACATTCTTATTAAGATCTCGACAAGAAAAAATACGGTAATTGCATAGTCGAAATAATCCAACATGATTGTGTAATTATTAGGAATGTCGTAAGAGCTAGCTCCAGCATAAATTGCAGAGGCAACAATTACAGATATGACTAAACCAGTAAAAAATTTACTGTCACGTATCGAAAGAAAAAAATCTATAAACCTAGACATTGAAGAGTGATGATATAGATATCGTGTACTAAGCTCAAGTGCATTTATTCAGATAAGATGGAAATACCTTCGGCCATATAAATAGAATTTAGACTTTCAACTGTATATTTAAATTGAGCTCC
Source organism: uncultured SAR86 cluster bacterium (assembly GCA_902514645.1). GTDB lineage: Bacteria > Pseudomonadota > Gammaproteobacteria > Magnimaribacterales > AG-339-G14 > MEDG-81. Next base: position 10,502 of record CABXRO010000002.1, on the reverse strand, counting down.
CATTTCAATATTATTCTCTGTACCATAAAGGGACCCTCTTACACCACTACAAATACTAGATGAGCTTACTTCTGCACAAGAGAAGTTTTGAAGAAAATTTGCATCCGTACTTGATAAATTAAATGAAGCATTCCAATTTTTAACTGCTGCATTGGCACTGGCCTTGTCAGCTTCAGAAATATTCAAAGTACCCGTCCAGCCAGTATTACTAAAATTTAAATTACCTGAAGCTATTCCGGAGGCGACGTAACGATGAGAAGCATCGTTCAAACGAGTGAATACATTAAAAATTGCTGCACCGCTAAGAGTAGCTTGGTAATTTACAGGCAAATCAGCTTGATCAATGAGATCTCCTGCAAACCAAGTACCCATATGAACAGCTGCTGTTTGTTCACCTCGTCCGTCAAACACATCATTATAAAGATCATCGGCAATATCATTGGTAGCCATTGCCCAGAATCCCCAACTCATATAATCCAAGTCGGGAATAACTGCATTTTGAACAAAATCTTGATCAGGGTTATCTATAGTCTCCCAGGTAATGAGGGCACCAGTTGTATCACTACTTTTTTGAAAAGTTAAATTGTCAGATATCGATGTACTGCCTGCTTTTACTGTAGTATTTTGGTCTTTAGTAATTGCGCCAAAAACACTTTTGTTGAGATAAGCAGACTGAGCAAAGTCTTTGTTTAAGTTGTTTTCTTCATCATCACCAAATTGAAGAGCAAAATGTCCTGTACCTAATGGAATTAGATTTTGATTATTCTGATTACCATAAGAAAAAGGTATCAGAGTTGCATTTGCTCCAGTTCTATACCAAGAGTTTTTCAAACTAGTATCTGAAGATAAGAAAGGAAGTTTATAAAACTGCGAATCGTTTGAACTAATTTTTACTCGATCATTTTGTCCGTCAAAAGTTATGTTTATAGATCCTTCCAAGAGTTGAGGATATTTGTCATCTATATTTAAGAGGCCATTGATATATCCACTCCAATTATCATTCGAAGATTGTGATTGCGATCTCCAACTATTGCTAACTTCGTCTAAAGAAGTACTTGAAACTTTATTTCCATTTCCATCAATTTGATCTTGTACCGCTATACCTTGGTTAAAAGAGCCAACGTGATAGTTTTTGTAATCTGGATCTTCTGAATAATTTTCAGCCATTGCATACATAATACCTAGATCCATACCACCGCTTTTGTAAATATTACTTTGTTCTCTATATGGGTCTGATGTTGTAATCATTGCTCCTTTTGGAGTGGTCCAAACGTTACTATCTTGATTATTACTTCCCCAAAAACATCCATAATCTCTGCTAGAAGCACAACTAATGGGGTTTAATCCAAAAACCAACTGCGGAGTATCATAAGATTGAGCATGTATGCCGTCTTTAGCTGAAATACGATTGTTTTTTCTGCTGTAAGAGAAATAATGCTGGCCAGACATTGCATATCCGCTATCGCCAACAAAATATCCATCCAATAAGGATCTTTTTGATACATCATTTATCAAGACAGAAAATAAACTACTTTGAGTTTCAGAAGAATTCCAGGATTCTGAACCGCAATAACCGCTGCCTTCACAATTAAAATTAATTTGAGCAAATAGACCAACTCCTCTACCGGCATTTTTAAATACTTGGTACCAAAGAGATTGTCCATAAGGAGTCCAATCGGACGAGCCAAAAAATCTATCAGTTTTGATATATAAATTGCTTGAGGCACCTTGATGAGAAGTAAGAGCCACTGAAGCCCATTTATAATTATCATCATTGACTGCATTGTATTGACGGTTTGCAACATCCCTTGAAGAAAAACCACAATTTAAAGAACTATCAAATTTACAATAATTATCTTCTTGTAGAAGATCAAAATCGAATAGTCTGTCACTTCCATCCGGATTAGTCTGCATGTATTCGCTACTTAAAAATTGTGGAAGGAAGTAACTAGCGTAATCATTCAAGAAATTTGGATTTTTAAATCTCGCTGAGTATTCAATTGGTATTGGCGCAAATGCTAAAACCTCTTTTGCAGAGATTCCTTTAACTTCTAAGAGAGTTTTAAAATCATTATCTGTATAAGGTTTTCCGGCTAACGTAATTTGATCCTCAAGTAAGTTATACGTTGCAGAAATATAAGAGGCTGCACCGGAAGAACCATCCAGATAATTTGGTGAGCTCACATCGTAACCTCCAGCATCATTATTCGAAGAAGTTTGATAATCAATATTCACGGCTGCCTTATCTAAATTCATCCATAAGAATTCGTTATTACTTCCAGCAATAGCTGCAGATTTAATTTCATTGCTTTCAAAAATATCGTCTGAAGCTGGACTGGGATTACCTTCAGGTGAGTAAGTCAAAGAGGATACCGGTTCCAATTCTTGATTGGCTTTAGCAACCATTCCGTCGGTTACATCGTTGGGGTTCTGGATATATTTAAAAATTCTATTTCCTATATTGCCTGCGCTCCCAAATGGGCGACCATTTCGAACGTGATAATAAAATTGCTCAAATTCGTTTTGGTTAAGATCTCCGGCAATTCCGACCATGGTATTGTGATTATCATGCAACGGATAATCAGAGCTAATGTTGCCGTATCTAAATTCAACTGACATATTCGAATAATTTAAAACTATTTCAAAATTTGCTCGCGAATTATCATTTTGAGCAGTCCTTTCCTTAAAGTTATACCATCCTAGTATGGCTCTGTTGTTAGTTGGATCATCAAAATAATAAAATTTACTATCAGGGTCTAAGGCATCCAAATCTGTCCAGAATGGAAAAAGTGAATAATTTAGATTTGTACCCTTCCAACCATCAGGGATACTCATTCCATCGATTGGCTCAGTTCCTGGATTTAAAAATTGAATTGGAAAACCTGTTATGAAGTCATTAGAAGCGTCTAAGGTAGAATTTGAAAAAGAAGCGTAACCATTTTCTGATACATAAATAGTACTGAAGGTTTGATCGAAGAAATTAAAATCTTGTGACAAATTAATAGTTAATTTTCCTTCCCGCCCAAGATTGTTGCCATTTGTTTGAAACTCTGTAGTTAAATCATCGCCGTTTAGAGGGGAAGATCCATCATTGTTTGCGTTTATCAAACCGTTGATTTCATTATGAATGTATTCGTATCTGTAGTTGGTAACATCAGAAGATTTTATTTCAGCAACGGTTGATGAAATGCTTTGAGAGGTTTCTGCATCATTGGAAGCAAGAAGCGCAACAGAACTAGTACTATGTTGTTTGTGAATTCTATCTATGGAACTGTTGGGATTGTCTTCTACAGGAAAAACATACTTCCAATCTAGTGAATCTGTACTATTTTCATTCTTACCATTGTCTTGAGTATTGGAAAAAACCGTTGTCGTGCTTTCTGTATCTGTGTTGTCTTTTCGTATATACCCTTTTGAGTCAACCGAAGTCACTGAGCTACTGGCTTCGATATCCTCGAATGTAAGAATAGATTCTCTGACTGGCTTATTGTCTTGTGAGCCTGAAATACCTCTGTCTGCTGAAGCCATAAATCCAATTCTTTGCTCGTTATTAAAAGCGGCAGAATATCTTAAAACTGATGCAGCATCATTTTCGATATTTTTAGCATTAATTGTAATATCCTGAGAAGACGGACCCTCATCAGTACGAGATTCTGTGATGGTTAATTGATAAGTCTTTTGATCCTCAAAATTCAAGCCTGAAACATTAGCGCCACCTAGATCTTTGATGCTCAACTCTCCAGTAGCTGCATTTATTTCAAATTTTTCTGCATCTTGTCCACTTATTGCAAAGGTGGAATCATTATCGGTGAAGTTTGAACTTGCAGTGAGAATTTTTTGTTGTGTATCAGAGGCTTCGTCTGCAGTTTCTAGAACAACAAATTCATTTTTCACTTCTTCTACATTAGTTGAAGAAACGTCATAACTAACCTGACTGACAGGCACTACGTCCCCAATATTTAATGGCACGGATTCAATATCCGTAAGATTTTTTGAATCAGTAGCTTGGATTTCTAAGTTAAATGAACTTTGACTCTCGTAGTCAATTTTTCCAGCAATAGAAACAGCTCCTGTATTTTGATCTATGGAAAACTTGCCATCAAAATTGTCTATCAATGAATAAGTAACAGAATCGGTATCATTATCTTGCCTTGAGGATTGAATGACTGTTGTACCAATGGATGCAAGCTCTTTAACACTGCAAGAATTAAAACAATCCGTAGCAATGATGGGTGCTTCATTGGCTTTGATGCTTATTGAGACTGGCACCTCAAGATTATCGTGACGGCCTTCTACCCTCAATACCAAATCATAAATATCTTTCGAACTATGATCTAAGTTTTGAGCAACTTTTATTTTTCCATCTGAAGTTACTCTAAAGTCTGAGCTATTTGTACCTGAGAGTGAATAGCTAAGAGTTGAATCACCGTTGACATTTATGTTGGCAACTGTTGAATCGATATCAGCGCCTTCGTGTAAAAGATTATCGGTATAATCAACATTGGCTGTTAAATCATTAATGTTATCCAGTTGAATGGATACAGGTGTTTGAACCGTATTTTTGCCATCAAAAACTTCAACTATGAACTCCAATTGCTCTTTAGTTTCAAAATCAAGAGTATCTTGAAGAGTTATCTCTCCTGAGCTGGATATTGCAACTTTAGCTTGATCAATCCCTGTAATAGACGAGGTCACACCATTTTGTTCAGGATCAGTAATTTGAACCTCACCAATTTTAAAATTTGTTGCAGTATTTTCAGCTAAAGAATTAACTGATAGGTTTAAGTCAACGATTGGATCTTCGTCGATATCGACGACATTGAAATCCAAAGTATTAGTAATGGATTTCTCGCCCAGCAAAGTAAATACCAATAAACTGTAGGTTGTTCTGGCTTCGTAATCGAGATTATTTTTTAAAGTAATATTTCCTTGAGCATCAATTTCAAAGTTTTCGCTTCCATTACCGCCTAATACAAAACTGAGGTTTTCAGAGCCAGTGTAATTAACATCAATTTTTCCAAGAGATGCGCCTGCCAAAAGATTCTCTTCGATATCGGTCTTTATGAAAGATGCGTTTGTAGTCAACTGTGCTTCGATAACCACTTCTACTTTTTGCTCTTCTTGAACTTCCTCTATTTGGACCTCTTCATTTGCTTCTGTAGCCTCTTCAATGAAATCATCTTCTTGAGTATCTATTTGAGCATCGTCAAAGAATAACTCTCCACCTGCATCATAAGCGGTTGTCAGATCATCAATTCCAGTGTCTGAAGTGTTTGTGGTTATGTCAAAGCTATCCAACAAACCTTCATCAATTTCAGGTAATGCTGTGATCGGTTCATTTTCAATAGGTTCGATATTAATTACTTCGGGTTCCTGAATATCTGGTTGGATTAAGGGTACAGCATCAGAGGAAGTAGTTGCTGTTGACGGCAAAATCAAAGGTGCTGAGTCCGAAGAAGCTGTAGATGTTGGAGGTTGAACCAATGGTACCTGATCTGAAGACGAAGTTGCGGTTGCAGGTTGTGTTAGAGGAACAGGATCTGAAGATGGACTTGATGTTACTTGTCCCGGTGCAGTCGCAGGTTCTTCTGTAGGTCTCGTCAGTGGTGGCTCCTTGATATCTCTACCTTGATTAGGCTGAGTCGGACGATTAACATCGTTACTCGATGATGAACTAGTTACGGTTGGGCCTTGAACTTCTGGAGTTGTTTGGCTCTCTTCTGAAGTTGGTTGAGTTTCAACATTACCATCTGACTCCCCAGAAAACTGATCGTTAGAAGAGTCGTTATTAGTTGTATTATTTGAAGTATCCGATGATTGGGTTTCGACAGATATTCCGTCATTTGAATCAGCGTTTTCTGAAGATTGATCTTGAGGATCATCTTCTGTATCAATAGATGTTGTTTCACTGCTATCTCCGGAAGATGCTTCTTGATCTGAACTTGAAGCTTCTATTGGAGAATTATTTTCTGAAGGTTCATCGTCGGTATCTGAAGGCTCTTGAGAAGCTGTTTCATCTGGAGAATCATTTTCTGTGTCGGAAGAATTTTCATTATCTTGAGTTTCAGAATCTGATGATTCCTCTGAATTAGAAGTCTCTTCTGGTGTTTCTTTGTTTGCTGTTTCAGACGATGCATCTTCTTCATCTGATTCTTCTTCTGACGAATTATCGGTTAATTCTTCGGAATCTTCTAGCTCGTCGTTTTCTGTTTCTTCTTCTACTTCTTCACTTTCGGTTTCTTCTGATTCTTCATTATCTTGTTCTTCAGTTTCTTCACTCTCTAACTCATCAGATTCTTCTTCACTATCTTCGGTCTCATCAGCTTCTTCCGTTTCTTCAGCCCCTTCTTCATTCTCTTCAGCCTCTTCTTCATTCTCTTCGGCCTCTTCTTCATTCTCTTCGGCCTCTTCTTCGGTCTCTTCTTCGTTTTCTTCAGCTTCTTCTTCGCTCTCTTCAACCTCCTCTTCGTTCTCTTCTGTTTCTTCATTTTCAGAAGATTCTTCAGAGTCATTAGTTGATTCTTCAGATTCTGAATCATCGCTTGATTCTTCGGGCTCTTCGTTCCCTTCAAAGTCTTCTGCATATTCATCAAGCTCTTCTGACGTAATTACTTCTGGTTCCTCTACCTCTTCAGAGTCAGCTTCCACTTCAACTTTAAGCCCAACCTGAGTAAGTGTCAGACTGTTTTCAGGATTCTTAATAGGTGCAACTTCCATTTCAACACCATAGACAAACGAAGCGGTGGTTTCTTCATCTGTTGCCTCAACAATCGCAATTCCTCCTCTGATACCTACCGTTGCTGTACTTGTTTTGATAATAGCAGGTTTCTTTTTGGTTACTTTTCCACCAACCAATCTGATTAGGCCTTTAGCCGATACTTCTAAACTACCTGACGCTGTAGCTGGATCGTAAATAAATTTATCCAAAGTAACGCTTGAATTGGGACCAATGGTGAATGCTGTTCCATCAACCAAAAGCATTTGTGCTTTTCCACTTGTGTTGGTTTGAATGGTACGGTTGGAAATAATTTTATATCCTGGATCAACATTACGATTTTCAATATTTCCGCCAGGAAAAGCCACCATATCAACAGTTTTTGTATTAACAGCTGCGGCAACTCCAATTTCTTCTTGCGCAAAAGACAATGGGTAGGCAATGAAACATACCGCAACCAAGGCGGTTTTTAATGAATTTATATGTCTTTGTTTCATATACATATTATTTACCAACGCCAAAAACCCCAAAAAAACAATTTTTTTGAGGTTTTAGCAAAAAGCTAAGGTGAAAATTAGCAAAATATGCCCTTTTTTCAATGTTTTTACTTAGCTTTTTCCAAATAAAATCAATAACTTGAACTGAACTCGATGGAAACCACCGAGCCCAGCCGAGCAAGATTGGGTGATGAATAACTTTTCTGTTGTCAAAGTACCAAAAAGACAACAAAGAACCAAAGAAGGTTCCAAAAGAAAGGTTATTGATCTCCGTTCTCATGCTCAATTCAAATTCTGTTTCTCCTTATTCAATAATTACTCCGATAAAATTGCTGTTCCAGTCATCATAATCATTTGGGTATTGGTTTCTCTGGAAAATTGTAGACTAGCGCCAACTTCAATATCAGATTCAATAACAGACCCTGTTTTAGACCAAGTTCCAAATAAGTGTCCTTCCATTTTTTGACTTTGGTGTATTGTGATGCCTGCATTATTAGTTGTAAGGGAATTTGATATACCAGTAAACGAAGAAACACCTGCATTAGTATTAGTGTTAGTACTACTCCAAATTACAGGTCCGATGGCGCCTCTTGTGCCATCAGGTTTTAATCCATGCTCACAAGCAGAAACTGTGCAACCTGTTGATTTACCTAGATTTTGAGCAGTAATGTGTACCCGGTAACTTCCATTTGCAGCAAAGTCAACCTGACCAGTCACGCCAGTACCTTCTGTCCAGTGATAATTTTTTTGAGTTGAACCATCTGTAAGTCGAGCGAAAACATCAAACATTGCCATACCGGCTAAAGTTGCAGAATATGCTTCAGTCGGCCAGTCGGAAGGATCTAGGAGATCGCCAGCATACCAAGTACCCATGTGGACGGCAGCTGTTTGAGCATCAGCTACAGCGGCTCTACTGTCGGACATAGCCATTCCCCAAACTCCCCAAGTCATGTATTCCAAAGACGGTTCAATCGTATTATCCATCATAAAATCGCGATCTTTATTGTCGATTGCTTCCCAAGTAACTATGGCACCCGCATTGTCGCCAACAGTTGTAAATCCAGTACCACTAGAATTAATCGACTTGCTTTGATTTTTTAACATTGCGCCAAAAACTTGTTTATTTAGGTAAGCCGATTTTGTCCATGGAACATAGCTGGTTCCAGGACAAGAAGTGTTATAACAAGGCTTAGAAGTTTTATCAGCATCTCCAAAAAATAAATCCTCAGTAGTATTTAGATCAGGATTTGAGGATAGAGGACTTAAATGATCGTAGTCACTATTTACATGACTAAATTCGCCATGATACCAATCGTTATCAGCATTATTATCGTAATCCTGCAGTTTATGCGCCTGAGGATCAAGCATCTCTACCAATACTCTGTCGTTAATATCGTCGAAGTTCACACGAGCTTCGGCTTTCCAATACATTGGTTGTCGATATGTATCATCGTCATCGGTCATAAATAATCCGGTCATTCGTCCAGTCCAAGTATCGTCGGTAGTTGTTTGTCCCGCTCGCCAACTGTTGCTGCCACTCAAGTTGATGGCATCAACAAAAGTATCGTCCAGGCGTTGCTGTTGTTGCACGATACCTTGATAGAAAGTTCCAGTTTTATAATGAGGATCACTGGAATTGGTAGTGGCTTCCATCGAATGCATGACGCCTAAATCCATACCAAAGCTACAGCCTCGAGCATGAGAAGATTCACAAGGATCGCTGGTTGTAACAATTGCGGTTGATGGCGCTCCAAGAGTACTGGAGGTATGGTCTTGGTCGTCTCCAAAGAAACACCCGTTGTTTTGTCCTGAGATACAACTGATGGGGTTCAGCCCAAAAGTCAATTGAGGAGTTGCGTCGGTCGTAGCATACTCACCATCGGTGGTTGTGGTTCTTCCTGAACGTCTGCTGTAACTCCAATAATGTTCACCTTGCATCACTGTACCGGATGCCATTTCCCAATATTCGGCTGGGAAAAAGGTCTTATCGCCGACCTCAGTAATTAAGACTGAAAATAAGCTTTGTTGTCGCTCGTTTGTTTTGCCTGCCGTATAGCCTACAGAATTATAAGTACCAGATTCACCGCATTTGGTAACTCCCATGTGCCCACAACTCCAATTCATTTGCACAAATAAACCGGGACCTCGTCCAGCAGGATTGAAAATTTGTTGCCATAAAGATTGGCCTTCAGGAACCAAGTCGTAGGCACTGCCTGCTCCACCCGAAGTGTGTTTTAAAGAACTAACATGCGTGGTGTGATCCAAGATATCTGCCGCATAAGCATACATGCCGTCGATAACGGCCTCGCCCTCATGTTCATGGTTAAGATTTGCATTGGCAAAATTATTATTACCACCATTTCCGATAGTGTCATAGCGAAGATGCGCTCCCGATTTGCTGTAGTCGTGATCTACCAATTGATGAAAATCAAATAAGGCATCGGTACCGTTGTCTTTGTCTTCCATGAATTCGGTTGAAATGAAATGTGGCATAAAAGTATGAGTTCTTTTGTATCTTGGATCGCTATAGGCGCTGTTGTCACTGGCAAGTTCTGCCAACTCATATTTGTGCGTGTGCAAAATTGGTACCGGCGCATAGGCAATAACTTTTTTGGTATTGTTTAAAAAATCTTCCATGGTCTCTGCTTTATACACTTCCCCACCAATGATGATTTCATCTTTGAAAGTGGTGGTAGAGATTGCACTACCTGCATTTAAGGTTCCGCCATCCACTCCGGCATATTTATTAGCCCCACCTAGAGTAAATCCGGTGGCATTATTTTCCGGTGGCGTATAAGTCAAAGTAGCGGCATCGTGATTCAGATGCATCCACATGAATTCAGCACCCAACCCAGATTGATAAGACTGATTGATGTCCGAAGGTAAAAGTACGTTTTTGACATCAACACTGCTGTATTGCGGCACTGCACGAGTTAAATGATTTACAGTTGATGAACCTTTGGCTTCATTCCAAGTGTAAGTACTCGAACAACTTGCAGCAGCGCCAAAAGTATTCGCTGCCGTGCCGCTATCAAAACAGTATTCGGTTCCATTTTTTGTTTGATTGTTATTAAAAAAATCGTTGTACATGTTGTTTATGGTATTTGGATTCGAAGAATAGTTATGAAAAGCAGCAGCTGTTCCATCGTTATCCTCTATATTTCCATGAAAGCTATCGTTAAAAAATAGCTGTACGTAATCTTTCCCTTCGCAGGCGCTAATGTCCGCCGTTGTAGTTGCACAAGTTACATCTTTAGAGAACCCAATAAATACATTGTTGTTAAGATTGC
>CABXRO010000001.1 GCA_902514645.1 uncultured SAR86 cluster bacterium | reverse complement strand
TTTAGGAGATAAATACCATATCCCTCATAATCCTCCTTTGCTTTCTGAAGTAATCGAAGTAACTGTCATTGAATAGGTAAAAATGGAAGTAACAATAACTTTCACAGTATTTCTATCATTATTCATGATAATTCTTGCGGTAAGGGTTCTGGATTTAAGAGGCAGCCCAGTTACAAAATCGTTTCACAAGTCTAATAGGCAAATAGATCCAATAGATTTAGAACGAGCCATACGAGGGCATGGAAATTTAATCGAGTACGCTCCTTTGTTTTTGATTTTAATGATGGGACTTGAATTAAGTGGCGCCTCAAAAACAGTTCTATATACATCTGGAATTATTTTTGTTTTGGGGAGGCTTATGCATGGTATAGCATTTTCATTTATGAAGAAGAACGGGTATTTAAGAATTGGCGGTATGTCATTAACTTTTATTGGCTTTTTAAGTTTGATCATTCCAGCTTTTGGAATAATTTTTTCGTAACTCGTAAATGAATTTACTGGCAGGCTCAACAGGATTTCTTGGAAATAATATTCTCAAAGAATTAGGTTTTAACAAATGCCCAACTTTTGCTTTAGCTAGAAAAGCTGTACCCAACTTACCTGATAACTCGAAAGAGCTATTAATTGATTTTGATAATCTGGATAAACTCAACCTTCCAGAAATTGACCATGTTTATCTTTCCATGGGATACCCTTTGATTTATCACAACGTAATGGGCCTGATGAGTGAAAGTCTTAAAAAAGATTTTTTTTTAGTAGATTTTTCATACCAGCTTGAAATAGCAAGAAAAGCTAAAGAATCAGGTGCGAAAAATATTTCTCTTATTTCAGCAGTTGCGGCCGATTCAAATTCTTGGAATTACTATCTTAAAACTAAGGGCATGCTTGAGGAGGAAGTAATCGAACTTGGTTTTGAAAGTACCAATATTTTTCAACCTGGTCATCTCACAGGAAATAAGTTTAGATTGGATATACTTTTTGCCGATGCTGTATCTTTTGTTCTTGATCCTTTTTTGCTCGGCCCTTTCAAAAAATTTAGAAGTATTGCTGCGACAAAATTATCTGTAGCAGTAGTTAAAAATTCTTTGAAAGCTAAAGTCGGAATTAACTATTTTGACTACAAAGACTTTGTCTAAAGATTTAAATTAATTTATTGCACATATTTTTTCCTATTGATAATCTCTTTGTAGGAGAGTAATTATGGAAAAAACTTTTGATTATGTAATTGTCGGGGCTGGTAGTTCCGGATGTGTGATGGCCAATAGGCTCTCAGAGAATGGTAAGAATTCAGTATTAATTTTGGAAGCGGGCGGGAAAGATAATAATTTTTTTATCCACATGCCGTCAGGTTATTCGCAGATTGTTCCTACAAAAAGTAATTTGAACTATGCATTTGAAACTGAACCCGAGTCCACAACAAATAACAGAAAACTGTATTGGCCTAGAGGAAGAGGCTGGGGAGGCTCATCTTCAATAAACGCTATGATTTATATAAGGGGCCATGCTCATGACTATGATTTATGGAGGCAAATGGGAAATGCCGGCTGGTCTTACGATGATGTTCTTCCATATTTTAAAAAAGCCGAGTCTTTTAATGGAGAAGGAGATAAAGACTTTCACGGATATGACGGACCTTTACACGTAAAAAAATCTGAGAGAAAGGACGACGAATTACTTGATGTTTTTGTCGAAGCAGGAGGACAAGCTGGCTTTCCTTTAACAAATGATTTCAATGGAGAAAACCAAGAAGGTTTTTCAAGGTATGAGCATACTATGCATGATACTAAATGGGGGCCAAGACGATGGAGCTCAGCTAGGGCTTATTTGCATCCCGCTTTGAAAAGAAAAAATCTTAATACAGAAACTAATGTTCAAGTAAATAAAGTCTTGTTTGAGGGTAAAAAAGCTATAGGAGTAGAATACTCTCACAAAGGTAAAATACAAAACGTCAAAGCAAACAAGGAGGTTATTCTTTCAGCTGGAGCGATAAATTCACCTCAAATCTTAATGAACAGCGGTGTTGGAGATTCACAAGAATTAGCTAAACACGGTATTGCTGTGGTTCATGAATTAAAAGGTGTTGGTAAAAACTTACAAGATCATTACGCTGTTATAAATTCATTTAATTGCACTAAGCCAGTTACACTCCATAGATCGGCAAGTTTTTTAAGAACTCAACTGTCAGGCTTGCAGTATTTACTTCTTGGAACTGGAGATGCAGCAAATCCTCCATCCAGTGGCGGAGCATTTATTAAGTCCAGTCCTGAAAAAGATATTCCAGATACTCAAATTCATTATGCCTCCTACCAAACTTCTGATCTTCATGGTCGAGATGGGATAGATTTAAATCATGGGTTTAGTTCAGTTATATGCATTCTTAGACCACAAAGCAGAGGACACATAGAGCTTAAGAGTTCTGACCCGAGTGAAGAGCCTCTTATGTATCCAAATTATCTTTCCGAAGAGCAAGATGTTATAGATACAAGAAATGCTTTTAGAGAATCCAGAAAGGTATTTCTTCAGCCTGCTTTTGATGAATATAGAGGAGAAGAATCTAAACCTGGCCCAGATGTGAATATCGAAATAGATAGAGAAGTAGATCAATGGATTCGTGAAACTGGAGAAACTCTTTATCATCCTGTTGGTACCTGCAAGATGGGCGATGATGATGCAGCTGTTGTTGATGATCATTTAAGAGTAAGAGGCATTGAAAATCTAAGAGTTGTCGACGCATCTATTATGCCCACCTTAATTGGAGGAAATACCAATGCGCCCTCTATTATGATTGCTGAAAAAGCTTCTGATTTAATCAATCAAGCATCTATTTCCTAAAAAAATGAGAAGAATTATCACCGGTCATAATGAAGAAGGTAAGTCAGTAATTTCCATAGATGGTCCTCCAGCAAGATCAATAGGCGAGGAAGCAGGAGGTTTATTTGAAATATGGAATACAGACGGAAGCGGTTTCGATACCAAATCAAAAACAGATCGGGCAGATATAGAAATTATCCTTTCCCCCGCCAATGGCGGAACTAAGTTTAGATATTTTCAGATAAATCCTATTCCAGAGGGTATTTCTCAAGAAGCTATTGAAGCTGGTACAGCAGAGGCTTTTGAAAAAATGGGCGCTGCTCATCACAGAGTTGATACTTCCAGAAATGCTGCAATGCATGAGACCAATACTATTGATTACATCATCCTTTTAAAGGGCGATGTTACTTTGATTCTTGATGAAGAAGAAGTTAGGTTAAAACCTCATGATGTTGTTGTGCAAAGAGGTACCAATCATGCCTGGGTTAACAATGGCACAGAGCCAGCTTTGTTGATCGCTGTTTTGATTGATAGCAATTTACTGTAATACATTGGAATTTTGGTTTTTGATTTTTGGCGCTTTATTAGCGCTAGTGGGAGCTTTATTTCACGGCATTATTGGACATATAAAGTACATTGGTAACGTTAACTCCAGTGATTTGACAGACCTTTCCAAATCATTAAGTTTAGTTTCTTGGCATGTGTTCACTATATTTTTAATCATCAGCTCAATGACATTAATTTATGTAGCTTTGAATCTAAATCTATATATTGCTTTATATCCTATTATTGCAACAAATCTTTTTGGAGCTTTTCTTTTTATTATTTTGGGTCTTAGCAAGCACAAAATTTTACTCAAAATGCCCGGAGCATATCTAATGGGAGGAACTGCTATCTTTGCCTTATTAGGAATATAAAATATTGTATTTAAAGTATTTTTTAATTAGACTGCATACCGGAGAGAATTTATGAACACACAATTATTTACAGATAAACTGGCAATTTCTTTGTCAGCAATTTGTGTCTTGCATTGTCTCTTTATGCCTTCTTTTCTGATTCTGTCTTCCTGGTTTGTTGCTTTTTCAATTGATAATGAATTTATTCATTACGCAATTTTATTTGCAGCGGTTCCTGTAAGTGCCTTCGCTTTAATTAGGGGATTTCAAAATCATGATAAACCAGCATATTTCGTTTTTGGTTTAATTGGTTTGTCTATGTTGGTTTTTGCGGTTGTTACTGCAGCAAGTATTGGCGAGATAGGTGAAAAATCTCTTACCTTTTTTGGATCATTGTTAGTAATTTATGCTCACTATAAAAATCATCAAGTTTGTAAAGAATTAAACTGTGATTGCCACGAAGCTTAAACCCAATAAAGATCTCTTGTTTCTCAAAAATATTTTTATACTTTTAATACTGACTTTAAGTTTTTCTCTTTCAGCCGATCCTTTGCAGAAAGCAATCAATAACGAATTCCGTGATGTAAAAAATGTATCAAGAGATATTCATCGAAATCCATACGAGACCCTGTCTTTTTTTGAACTTAAACCATTTATGACAATAGTAGAGCTTTCTCCTGGTAGCGGCTGGTATACTGAAATCTTAGCCAGTTACTTAAAAAATTCAGGAACCTTAATTGCTGCGCATTTTGATAAAAATTCAAAGAATAATTATTTACAAAAAAGTAGACTAAATTTTGAAAAAAAGATTATTTCTGATCCTGCTTATAACAAAGTAAAAATTGTAGATTTAACGTCTAAACTCTCAGAGCCTGAATCGGTAGATGCAGTTCTTACTTTTAGAAATCTTCATAATTGGCTTGGGCCGATGATGGATAAAGTTTTTTCAAATACCTTTACCGCTTTAAAATCGGGAGGAATCTTTGGTGTTGTTGAGCACAGAGCCAAAAGTGGCACTCCAATGAAAGAAATGAAAAGAAGTGGCTATGTGACTGAAGAATATGCAATCGAAATTGCAAAAAAACATGGTTTCAAGTTGATTTCTAGATCAGAAATAAATGCTAATCCAAAAGATACTAAAAATCATCCAAAAGGAGTTTGGACTTTACCGCCTTCTTTTAGGCTCAAAGAAAAAAATAAGGATAAATATGCTGCTATTGGAGAAAGCGACAGAATGACCTTATTATTCAAAAAGCCATAAGCCTAGTCTTTTCATAAGCTTAAATTTGGCAAATCAAAAAAAAATTATTATTATTTTCTAATGCTTAAGCAAGAACAAAATAGACTTTTAAAGGGCTTAATAAATCACCTAGATGCGAAAACCAATGTTGATGCGGGGGGCATAATCAAAGCTCCAGCAGAAACTTATACTTCCAGAGAAAGGTTTGACTTGGAATGGAATTCTTTTTTTCAGGATTACCCGCAAATAATTGGCTTGTCAGGAGACCTTGAAGAGCCCAATAGCTTCTTGACCATTGAAGATTTTGGTTCACCAGTTATTGCTACTAGAGACGCTGATGGCAAATTTAAAGCTTTCGCTAATGTTTGTTCTCATCGAGGCGCTCAAATCGAAGCTGAGAAAAAAGGTTTAAAGTCAAAGTTCTCATGTCCATTTCATGGCTGGACATTTGATAATAATGGTTCTTTAGTTGGATATCCCAAAAGCGATCACTTTGGCAAAATTGATAAAGACTGTTATGGCTTAACCGAATTACCTAGTTTAGAAAAGTACGGTTTTTTATGGGTTCACCCAAAAGCTGATGGTGAAATAGATTTAAAACATTTGCTTGGCGATAAGCTCGAAAAAGAATTTGCCGCATGGGATTTTGATAGGTTAGTTCTTTCAAACGAGGAAGAATATAAAACAGATATGAATTGGAAATTAGCAATCGATACGTTTGGCGAAACTTATCATTTTTCTGTTTTACACAAAGATTCTCTTTTTCAATCTTTTCATGGGAATTGCCAAATGTTTGATAGTTTCAAAAGGAATGGCAGATTGATACTTTGTAAAAGAGATATAGATGAAATGAGAAAACTCCCTGAAGAAGATTGGAAAATTACTAGCGGAACTTTGCCCGTCTACTATTTATTTCCTAATATTATCTTCATGCCAACTCCTGAAGGCGCTTTTCTTGTAAAGGAGTATCCTCTGGAAGATTCTCCACACAAAAGCATTTCAAAGATTTCGTTTTATTTCTACCCAGAAGCTATAGAAATGGCAAACAAGATGGAAGTCTCTCCTGAGACTGGTCAAAATCCCCTAGAGGAACTATATAGTGCTTTTGGCAGCGTCATCAGAGACGAAGATTATGTTGTTGCCGCTTCTTCTCATAAAGGACTTAAATCTGGCAATATTGATTTTCTGACTTTTGGTAGAAATGAGCCTGCTTTGCATCATTACCATAATACTTATAGGGAAGCCTTAGGATTACAAAAACTTCCATTAATTGAATCTTAAGATGATCGATTTATATTATGCTCCAACTCCTAATGGCTGGAAGATATCTATCATGCTTGAAGAGTGTGAAATGGATTACAAAGTCATTCCTGTAAATCTCGGCAAAGGAGATCAATTTACACCAGAATTTTTAAAAATAAGTCCAAACAACAGAATGCCAGTTATTGTGGATCACGAAAATATAATTAATGGAGAGCCAATGAGCATTTTTGAGTCTGGAGCAATATTGATGTATCTGGGAGAAAAAGCTGGAAAATTTTTCCCCCAAAAATCTCCAGAGAGAGAAAAGGTTTTAGAATGGTTGTTTTGGCAAGTAGGCGGTTTAGGCCCTATGGCAGGCCAAGTTAGTCATTTCGTAAACTATGCACCAAATTTTCCAGGCGATCATTCTTATTCAGAAGAGAGATATAAAAATGAATACGATAGATTGCTTGGCGTGATGGAAAGAATTCTCAGTGATCGTGAATACCTGGCTGGAGATTACTCCATTGCAGATATGGCATCTTTCCCTTGGATAACCGCATATAAAAGATATGAAGTAAATTTAGATCTATTTGCGAATGTCCGAAGATGGTTTGATGCAATAAAATCTAGGCCTGCTGTTCGCAGAGGGATTGATGTAGGCAAGGCTGCAAGAAATTTTGGCGAAGGCATTTCTAAAGAAAGTTTAAAGACCATGTTTAAACAAGACGCCAAAAGCATTGCAGACATGGCTAAGAAAAAAGAAAAAGAATAACTTCTATAGTTTTTTTTCTATAAGCTGAATTCTATCGTTACCGAAATACATATCTTCTCTATCTAAAAAGAAAGTTGGCGAACCAAAACCTTTACGATCCATTAATTCTTGTGTGTTTTTTAAAAGCCTTTCTTTGGTTTTTGGTAATGTAATAAATTCTAGAAAATCTTCAGCTTCAACTGACAGAGAAGTGACAATCTTATTCAAACAATCGTCACTTGAAATATCTTTGCCTTCAGTCCAATAAGCTTTAAAAACTTTTTCAAGGTATTCTTCTACATCTTCATTTTTGTCAATAAAGTAAAAAACACCGCGCATGGATTTTACGCTGTTGATCGGAAAGATTTTCGGCCAATTAAATTCTATGTTCCTTTGTTTTGCCCAATCGTCCATATCCTTTTGAGAATATTCCAATTTTTCTTTAACTGGATTTTTTCTACTTTCATAGACACTGGGATTAGTTGAATTGAAAATTCCTCCAACCAATATGGGTTTCCAAATAATTTCAAATTCTTTGTTTTTTCTTAGTTCTAAAATTCCTCTAAATGAAAGGTAGGTCCAAGGACTACTGCAATCTAGGTAATATTCAATTTTTTTCATTATCGTTCTAATTTTTACTTATTAATACTTTATACTCTTACCTCTTAAGGATTCAAGCTGCTCACTTTAGGGGGAAAAATGGAAGAAGACCAAAAAAGACTTGCCGACGCTTTGGAAGAGCTGAAAGATCACAATTTCATGAAAATTCACGAGTCTGCATGGAAGTTCATGTACTACAACTTATTGAGAGGTTTGGCGATCGGTCTTGGCTCTGTAGTTGGCGCCACAGTGCTGGTAACTATCTTTATACAAATACTCGCTCAATTTGAGTTTATTCCCATTATTGGAAATTGGACTCACGAGATTATAGAAATCATTGAAAAACTGGATAAGTCAGGATAGAGAAATACTTATTTTTTTAGTCGAAAGCAATTTTCTCTATTTGTCCAGGCTTTAAAATTTCAAAAAAAGTTTCAGAAAGCCCCTTTTTTGCTAAGGCTCCTCGTAATAATGTAGGTGGCTCAAGCGTCTCTTCATCAGTCAGCGAGAAGGTGCCCCAGTGCATCGCATAATTCTTTTTAGATCCCAAATCTAGGGCAACTTGCAAAGCCTCTTCGGGATTCACATGATTTGCTTTCATAAACCACCTAGGCGCATACGCTCCTATCGGTATCAAAGAAAGGTCAGGATTGCCAAGTCTGGCTTGGGTATCTTGGAAATCTTTGGAGTAACCAGAATCTCCTGCATGAAAGCTTTTAAAATTTGGAAAGGACATAAACCATCCGCCCCAGAGGCTCTTGTTTCTGTCTGCTAAACCTCTAGCCGACCAATGTTGAGTAGGAGTGAAAGTAAATTTAGCCCCTTTAATTTCAATATCTTCCCACCATAAAAACTCTTTAGTATTTTTAATTCCTTTTCGATTTAATAATTTTCGATCTCCTTTTGGAACTAGAAATAAAGTTTTTGGATTCTTCGCTGAAAGTTTTTTTAATGAAGGAATATCCAAGTGATCATAATGATTATGACTAACCGTAACTACATCTACTTCAGGTAAGTCTCCAATTTCCATAGCTGGGGGGATAATTCTTTTTGGGCCTGCTATCTTTACTGGAGAAGCACGATCAGAAAAAACCGGATCAGTTAGGACAACTGTTCCTTCTATATTAATTAAAAAGGTAGAGTGTCCGATCCAAATTAAGTAGTTCTCCTCGTAATCAGAAAAATTTTTCCATTCATCTGATGATTCTATTTTTGTTGGGGTTGGTCTTTTTCTATTAAAGCTCCATTTCAAAAAATCTCCAAAACTTTTTAAATTTGGCATATTGTTGGTATTTTTAAATCTCACGTCAGACATTAAAAGACTGGAAAATAAAATAAGGAATATTAATTTTTTTTGCATGGAAATTAATCAGCATTTTGAAGCGCTATTGTAATCTTATTGAATTTAAAACACAGAGAAATTTATTTAAAACATTTTAGATATGTATAATTCTTTTCCGATGAGAATTTTAAGAAAACTATTGATGTTTTTTGGACTACTTTTTGTTGCTGCTGGAGCGATCTCAAGTTTAATAGGTGAGCTAACCGGAATTGTTACCTTTTCTAGTTTACAAAACGTTTTGATTTCTTTTATGGGCGTAGTAACTTTTTGGTTATCTCTTGAGCGCGTTCATCCTGAAGGGTATAAGTTTTTTTTGATATTCTTTTTACTTTCTTCTTTATTAGGCTTTTTTTACTTTCCTCTGGGAGTTTTAGGCTTCCTTTTAACGATTTTCGTTTTATGGTTTTTTAGGGATCCAGAAAGAATGATTCCATCATCTGAAACAGGCATTATTTCTCCCGCAGATGGCATCATCTGCAAAATAGAAAAAACTCTTGCACCCAAAGAAGTAAAAAGCTCTGAAGAATTATTAAAAATTTCGGTGTTCATGAATGTTTTCAATGTCCATGTAAACAGAGCTCCGGTTGCAGGCAACATCAAAGAAATAATCTATGTACCTGGAAAATTTATAAATGCAAGCTTAGATAAAGCAAGTGAGCATAATGAGCGTAATATTCTAGTGCTAGAAAATAACAAAAATGAAGAAATTATTGTGGTTCAAATAGCAGGGCTTATTGCAAGAAGAATTCTTTCTTTTGTGAATCTTTTTGATTCACTGAAGATTGGTGAAAGATTTGGTCTCATTAGGTTTGGTTCGCGAGTCGACGTCTATCTTCCTTCCAATTACGATCCAAAAGTAGAACTGGGACAGAAGGTCACTGCCGGAGAAAGTATCATTGCGAGTAAATAAACATGTCTGAAAGAAGCATAAAGAATTTTATTCCAAATTTAATTACTTTAACCGGGCTTTGTTTTGGTCTCAGTTCTATAAGATTTGCAGTTTTAGAAGATTTTAAAGCTGCCGTTGTTTGTATTCTTATTGCTGCAATTTGCGATGTCTTGGACGGATTATTTTCTAGGCTCTTAAAAACTCAATCAGATTTGGGAGCTGAACTTGACTCTTTGGCAGATTTTTTGAGTTTTGGGGTAGCTCCTGGAATTTTAGTTTATTTTGGGATTTTGGAAGAACTAGCTATTTGGGGTTATCTTGCTGTGACTGCCTTTATTGTATTTGCTTGCTTAAGACTTGCCATTTTCAACCTGAACTTACCTCAAACTGAAGATGCCAAAAAACAAGGTTACTTTATAGGCGTGCCAACTCCATCGGGCGCGGGCCTGATTCTGCTACCATTGATTCATTCTTTCCTTGGTTTCAATTGGGGAATTGAAAATCCTGAACTAGTAGCCATCTATACAAGCTTGGTTGGTTTGTTGATGGTGAGTAAGATCCCGACTTTTTCCTTAAAAGAACTTAATATCACAGTGAATAGGAAGTTTTTCCTTAGGTTCTTTGTTGGTTTTGTGGTTTTGGTTTTGCTGATGATAAATTTTCTTTGGCAGTTTTTATCTATTGCAGGAATGTTTTATATTATGGGCATACCAGTAGCATTTTTTGTTTTTCGCAAAAATAGATATAAGAAAGAAGAAGTAGGTTAGTTAGAAAGTTCTTCAAATATTTTAAAGATTTCATCAGCAGTGGAAATATCTCTTACGTTTCCACCAAAAAAAGAACTGTATTCTACATTTGGAGATGCATAAATATGCCCTCCATTTATAAGAGTAAACAATGCAACTACATTTTTTCCTAAATTAATTTTTTTTACGACGCCATTGTTTTTGTCTCCGTCTGCATCTTCAATTTCAGATATAGTCTCCTTTCCGGAGGGACTTAAACTTTTCCAATATTCAAATGTTTTCTCGGAAGACTGGACTATGCCACGACTTGTATTGCCAAAAAGTTCTACTTGTCCGCCATCATATGGAGCTATTGGATCTGTGGTTCCGTTAAAGATTAATATGTTTACTCCCTCATTTTCTTTTTTACATTCGTTGTTATCGTCTATAGGAATCGTTGCGACCAGTGGAGCAAGAACAAAAATTGATTTAGGAGATTCGTAAGCCAAACGATAAATCATTTGACCTCCATTTGAGATCCCGGTCGCTATTATTTTTTCCTTATCTACTTTGTAGTCAAAAGAAATTTTTTTAATAACTTTTTTTAAGAATCCTACATCATCAATATTTTCTTGGTTAGCAGCATAATCGGCAGAAGCTCTGCAGTCATTCCAAAAATTCTTATACCCTTGTGGGTATACAACTAAAAATCCATTCTTTTCCGCAAGATATTCAAAATCATACCCAGTAGCAATTCTCATATCTTCTGACTTGCCGTAAGAGCCGTGTAACACAAAAAAAGCCCCAGAATTTTTTTTGAAATTTTTTGGAATATACAAATCGTATGTCCTTTCAATATTATCGTGGTCAATAGTAAAAGTCTCATACAGACCCCCTGAGGGGGCGTTTCTCTCAGGATAGACATTAAGATAATTATAGAGAACCAAAAATGCAGCTAAGGCACCGACGAGAATGCTTATAAAGAATATTTGTAAATTAGATTTCATTAAAACCTTCACTTAATAAATGAATATGAAGTAGTAGCCTCCAATAACAAGTCCGATTATTAAGCCAAGCAGGGAGATAAGAAAATTTTTAAGCATACAAATTAAAATTGATTTTACCTCATATTAAACTAAAGACTTTGTCTCGATAATTTTATTTTCTTTTGCAGAACGCTCTTTTCTATTGGTCCTGTCATTTACCTTTCCCACCAATTGACCACAAGCAGCCATGATGTCTTCTCCTCTCGTTGTCCTCACCGTTGTTATATACCCTTCTTTTTGAAGAATTTTTTTAAAAGTTTCGACTCGCATGTTGGAAGGTCTTTTATATTCTGTTCCTGGGAATGGATTGAAGGGTATCAAATTAATTTTACTTGGAATATTTCTTAATATTTCTGCTAGTTCTTTTGCGTTATCTAACGAGTCATTAACTTTATTGATTAAAATGTATTCCATGGTAGTTTTTCTCTGATCATCGCATTTATCAACGTAACGCATCACCGCATCCAAGAGCTTTTTAATAGGATATTTTTTGTTTAAAGGCACTAAATCGTTGCGCAATTTATCATTGGGAGCATGAAGGGAAATGGTTAATGCTGCATCGGTTACTTCCGAAAGCTTATCTATCATAGGCACCAATCCAGAAGTGCTCAAAGTAACCTTTCTTTTCGAAAGCCCATATGCTTTATCATGCATCATCAAGTTCATAGCTTCTGTTACTGGTTTAAAATTTAGCAAAGGCTCTCCCATGCCCATCATCACAACATTTGTTACATTCTTTGAACCATGATCTCTGGGAATTCCAAAAGAATTTTCTGCTACCCAAACTTGTCCTATGATTTCTGCTGTCGACAGGTTTCTTGAAAAGCCCTGTTTTCCAGTAGCACAAAAACTACAGTCAACAGCGCAGCCCACTTGTGAAGAAACGCATAGAGTTGCTCTTTTGCCCTCAGGAATTAAGACCATCTCTACTAAATCACCTCCTCCAACACTTAAAACCCATTTACGAGTGCCATCTATGGAATCTTTCTCATAAACAATTTCCGGTGGTTTAATTTCTGTTTTTTCATCCAAAATACACCTTAGGCCCTTTGATAGATTGCTCATCTCATTAAAGTTTGAGATTCCTTTTTGATGAATCCATTGAAAAACTTGTCTCGCTCGATAAGGTTTTTCTCCCAAAGATAAGAAAAATTTTTCCATGTCATCTAAAGACATACCAAGAAGATTTGCTTTCATTGTTTAGAGTTCAAATATATTTTTTATTGGTTTGCCATCTTTTAAATTAGCAACATTTTCAAGAAAAAGATTAAATGATCTTGGCAAAGACATTAAAGAGTGAGCTGAATCGTGAGGAGTAATGTAACAATTCTTTGCTTCCCAAAGAGGGGAGTCTTTCTCTAGAGGTTCTTTTTTTGTGGTGTCCAAAGCTGCAGCAGCAATTTCACCGGTATTTAATGCTTCTGCAAGGTCTTGTTCATTTACAGCACTACCTCGGCCAACATTAATTAACATACTTTGAGGATTCATTTGTTTTAAAACTTTTTTATCAATTACATTTCTTGTGTGTTCGCTATCTGGTAAAACCGTGACAAGAAAATCCGCAAAAGGCAACATATTCATTAAATCTTCTGGCGTTTTAACTTCATCAGCAAATTCACAAGTGACAGGTGATCTTCTAATTCCAGTTACGTTCATTTCAAATGACTTTGCAATTCGAGCAATTTCTTTTCCTATGCCTCCATATCCATAAATGAGTAAATTCTTATTGGTTAATTCACCATCTCCTCCATTTGGCATCCAGTTTTTTTCTTTTTGAAGCTGAATATGAAGATCAATTCTTTTGTTCCATCTCAACATTTGCGCTAAAACATAATTAGCCATGGGTTTGCCATATATGCTGCTTGCATTTGCAACAATTGCGTTCGTTTCTTTCAAAACTGCTTGTAAAAAAGGATCATCCATTCCCGAATATCCGCTTTGGATGAATTTAGCTTTCTTAGCAAGTTTCAACATAGGCTCAAAAAGATGTTTGTGGTCTCTTACCGCAAAGAGAAATTGATAAGATAAAAATAAGGCATCGACTTCCGGAACATTTTCCCATGAAGGATTAGTGTGATCCTCAGGGTTCAGCACAATGATCTCTATATTAGGGTCAAGCTTAAGAATTTCTGATTTATAAAGGTTGCTTATCAGGCTATCAACTACTATTTTCATTAGGTTCCTTTTTTTTGATGAGGCAATTTAAACCAGAAGTTTTTAGAAAACAAGAATATTGATTTAACTGGCTATATAATGTTTCGAAAAATGACAGAACTCACCATCACCAACGTTTATGCCTTTGGCGTTCCTATCATATTGGCCCTTATTTTATTTGAGGTCTTGATTTCTAATTGGCAAAGTAAGAATTACTACAAATCCGGAGATACTTGGTGTACCTCAGGACTTCTCTTTGGAAATATCTTAATGGGATTTGCCATCAAAGGATCTATTGTTGGGTTTCATTTCTTCTTATATCAGTTCCGAATTGTTGATTTAGTAACCACCTTGCCAAATTGGGTTTTATGGATCTTAACTTTCGTTTTAATAGACTTAGTATTTTATATTTATCATAGGCTTTCTCATCGGGTTAGATTTCTTTGGGCAATTCATATGAGTCACCATTCCAGCGAAGAAATGAATTTTGCAGTTTCCTTCAGACAAGCTTGGTTTGGCCCAATTTCGAAAGTGCCTTTTTTTATGGTGTTACCAATTTTAGGGTTTGACCCCTTAATGATTGCAGTGGCAGGAGTCATAAGTACCTTATGGGGGGTAGTGGGGCATACCCAAATTATTGGCAAGTTAGGTCCCCTAGAATGGCTTTTTAATACTCCTTCCCATCATAGAGTTCATCATGGCTCAAACCCAGAATACATAGATAAAAATTATGGAAACTTACTTATTATTTGGGATCGCTTGTTTGGTACTTTTCAGTCTGAGGAAAGTCCCGTGAATTACGGTCTTGTAAATAATGTAAATACCTTTAACCCAGTTAAAATAACCTTTATGGGCTGGAATAAAATATTTCTTGATATGAAAAAAGCTTCAAGCTTTAAACAATCTATAGGTTATTTTTTCGGCCCGCCAACAACTCACGAAAAAGAAGCTTTGAATTAGTCTGTACAAGCTAAGGTAATCATGAAGACAATAATTATTAATTGGCTGCTAGTTTTATTTGTAAGTCTTAGCTGGGGAGCCTCTTTTATGTTTACACGCTTAGTAGTAGAAGAAATTTCTCCTTCTCACTTAGTATCAATAAGGCTTTTACTTGCCGCTCTTCTATTAGGACCTTTGTTTATTAATAAAGAAGAATTTTTAAAGATGTCTAAAGTGATCCCTTCTTTGATTTTGCTTGGAATTATAAATGCCGCCTTGCCTTTCTTTCTTTTTGCTTGGTCTGCTCAAGAACTTACTGCTGGTATGCTTTCTATATTAAATGGAACTTCACCTTTATTTGCATTAATTATTGCAATCATTCTTTTTAGACAAAATACCACCTTCCTTCAAGTAATTGGTCTTCTAGCAGGCTTTATTGGGCTCTTAATTTTTATAGGGCTTGATGAAATCAGAGTAGTATTTTTCCCAGTAACTTTATGCCTAATTGGAGCTTTTTGTTATGCATATTCAAACAATGTCTTATTTAAATTGAACCATATAAATTCTTCAGCTCTTGCTTCTGCAACTATGCTGTCAGGTTTTATTTTTTCAATTCCATTATTTCTGTCCGAGCCACAATCTTTTTCTTTTGATTTGTCACTAAAAACTTATTTAGCGACCTTATTCCTTGGGCTAGTTTCAACAGGTATCTCATTTATTGCCTATGTTGTTTTGTTACAAAGATCCTCCCCAGTTCAAGCCTCTTCGATAATTTTCTTGGTACCCATCACCGGAATTTTTTGGGGTGCAATATTTTTAAATGAGGCTATAGATCAGAAGGTCATATTGGGGTCTTTGTGTATTTTAATTGGTATAGGACTAACAAATATTTTTAAACCTAAAAAACTTTTTAGAGATTAATTAAATAATCTTCAGGACATTTTCTGGCGGTCTGCCAACTATAGCTTTAGACCCTTTTACATAAATTGGTCTTTCAATGAGCTTAGGATATTCAATCATTAAATTAATGATTTCTTCATCTGAAATATTAGAATCTTTTAAATTATTTTCTTTATATGCAGATTCTCCTGTTCTCAAAAGATTTCTTGGGCTTATACCAAGCTTTTGAATTATTTCTTTCAAAAAATCTTCTTCGAGTTTCTCATCAAGATACGTGAATATTTCAAAATTTTCTTTTTCTTGCTCAAGGAGATTTAGGGCTTGTCTAGACTTGCTGCATCTAGGGTTGTGAAAAAGAAAAGCTTTGGCCATAGTTACAAATTATCTTATGAAAAGAGTTATTTTAAGCAGAAAAGGGTTTGATTCAAAATATGGAGGTAGACCTTCACCGATATTTAACAATGGTGATATTTTCTCTCTACCTATTCCTCAAAATGGAAAATCTCCAAAAAAATATTGCGAGCTTAAATTCAATGGCATCAATGGAACTCAGGCTTTGAAGGAAGTTTCAGCGACACAGGTTACTTCTGAAGATTTTTGCCATTATGATCCCGCTCTTAATGACAAGATTGGACTTTTTGGTCAGGCGGGTAGCGCACAATCTGAACTTAAAAATAATGGTGTTGGTATAGGAGATCTTTTTTTATTTTTTGGGTGGTTTAAAAAAACGGATAATCCAAAATTTAATATCCATAAAATTTTTGGATGGTTACAAATTGAAGAGATCTTGGAAGGCGATAATCAGATTTCAAATTTTTTAAAGAAAAATAATCTTTCACATCCACACGACCCTAAATATCGACAATATAAAAACAATACAATTTATGTATCAAGAAAAAATTTTGGTTTATTTAAAAAATTTTCAAAAAAACTAGTGCTTAGCGCTCCTAATCATACAAAATCTATGTGGCAGTTTCCCAGGAAATATTTTGCTAATCCTGCTAAGAAGAAGAGTAAAATCTTTTTAAACCGTCTAAAATGGAAAGACAGCAAAAACTTATTAGTCGATACAAATATTGGTCCTGGCCAAGAATTTATTTTCGATGCCCAAAAAGTTCCAGATGTTTCTTTATGGGCAAGATCACTAACAGAAGAGTAATTTTATGAACAACTTATATCTTTTTCTTGCAGGACTAATGGCCGGAATGATTTTGTTTCAAGCAGCTTTGAATGCTCCTACTATTTTTAAAGTGTACTCTGAAGAACAAGCCGGGCCTTTTTTAAGAGCTATTTTTCCAAAATTATTTTTAAATGTGGCAGTTCTTAGTCTCATAGGCGTTGTCTTATCAGTAATTGGTGATCGTCTTTCGCTTCAAGTACTCTTTTTCTTTTCTTTTTTATTAATGAGTATTTCTTATTTGATTGTTCCGGCAACAAACAAAGCAAGGGATGAAGGAAGAGATAAAAGTTTTAAGTATCTGCACTTATTGAGCGTAATACTTACTTTATCCACTTTAGTACTCTGCCTTATAATTTTGGTGGTCACCTAAAATGGAAAAACAATTCAATGTTTTTGAAGAAGAAATAGAGGAATGTTGTTCAAATCCTATTACTGGTTTTTTTCGGGATGGATTTTGCCATACAGATAATTTGGATCAGGGCTTGCACGTAGTTTGCGCATACATTACGGATGATTTTCTACAATTTTCTAAATCAAGAGGTAACGATCTTTCTACGCCAAGAGAAGAATTTAATTTTCCCGGTCTAAAGGAAGGTGATCATTGGTGCGTTTGTGCAGAACGTTGGAAAGAAGCTTATGAGAACGATAAGGCTCCTAAAATCTTTTTAAGAAGAACAAATAGAAAGTCTGTAAAAATTATTGATTTAGAGGTTCTTAAGAAATATGCAATTGACTTAGACTAAAGACTAAGCTCTTCTGAATCTGCTACCGTGTTTTAGGTATACATCTTTAGCGATTTTCTTAAAGTCAGAACCTTTTCTTGCCGACCAAATTGTTTCTCGAGCTTTTTTTGCTGAAGCTTTTAGGTCTACTATTTTTTCGTGATAGATATCATTTAACTCTGCCTCGTGAATGTTTTTCGGCTCTATATTTTTCAAAGAATTAATTTGGTCTTTAATCCACATCGCAGATGGATCTTGGTCGCTACTTTGTTTTAAGACTGAGTATATTCTTGGGAGATTGATACCCGTTACGCCGCTTTGCATTTGCACTTGGCATATGTGAATGCCTGGTTCGTAATCTACAAAAAGTTCAGCAAGACGTGGAGATGTTTTTTGCCAGGGCTGCCATAGGTTATAAGAGGCAAAAGACATGATCATTGCCCGCATTCTAAAATTAATCCAGCCTCTTTCTTTTAAGAAAACCATGCAAGCGTCTAAAAATGGAAAACCTGTTTCTCCTGCAATCCATTTCTCAATAAGCTCATCATTCTCTTCCTCTCTCAAAGAGTCACACATTGGGTGCATGGATTTAAATTCTAATCCAGGCTCGGTTTCAAGTTTTTGAATAAAATGACAATGCCAGTGAAGCCTTTTTTTAAATGAGTACAGGTCTTTCCTAAAAATGGAGCTATTCATATTTTTCTGAACTTCTTGAAAAATAGTTCTCAATGATATTGTTCCAAACGATATGTGTGGAGATAATCTAGAACAAGAATGTTCAGCTTCAACGGGACTGGACATTTTTACAGAATATCCATCCATACGCTTTTTTAAAAAAGACGAAAGAAGCTTTTTTGCTTTATCTTCGCCACCAAGCTGAAAACTATTATTTTGTGAATCTGTAAGAGATAGTTTTTTTTTAAATGCTCTAAAATTTAATAAATCTTTTGGCTTAACTTTTGAGGAATGATTAATTTGTGGAGGTGGCAATATCTTTTGGGTCATTATTCTATGCCAATTAGAAGACCAATCATCTCTGTTGTGATTTTCTGTTTGAATTCCAAAATCTTCAAACTCATACAATCTACCGGAGCCTTCAAACTTGCTAATGAACTTCGCTTTAAGATTTCTGTGATAATGAATGTCGGTTGATTGATTCAAAAAAATCTTAGATTGAGGAAAGTTTTTGTCTATCCACAAAGCAAGAGCTTTAAAATCACCCTCAAAGATGAACAAATCTCTGTTGAGTTTATTGAGTTTTTCATCTAAATCACTTAAGCAGTCAAGACAAAATTGAAATTGTCTTTCTGATCTTCCATTTCCACTCCAATAACCTTTATCGTATGCGTATATGACCAAAGATTTATCAGCTTTACAGCCATGATACAAAGCAGAATTATCAGAAATTCTTAAATTTTTATGAAGCAAAATAATATTCACTGGACTAGAATACTTCAAAAGATCTCATCACATTCTCATATGAATATAAGAAGATTTTTTACTTGATAAGTTATGACTATTGACTACTTAAAGACACAGAAAATAATTCATTGGCTTATGGCAATTATTATCATGTTGGATCTTAATGTCGCCCAAAAGTTTGGTGGCAATATGGAAATATGGGATAGGCTCGAATCACGATCTGATCATGCAACAGCTGGCATGATCGTAACTTTCTTATTTATATTGAGAGTAATATTAAGATATTTTTATGGAGCCCCAAAATTGCCATCAACGATGCCTACCTGGCAGGTAGTTTCTGCAAAGTTAGGACATTATTCTTTATATTTTCTTATGGCAGGGCTCATAATAACTGGAATATCAATGGCAAGCTTTGCGTCAGATCCAATAATAGTTTTTGGCATAGATTTGGCTTTTGCAGCGCATAACCAAAATACATTTTTTATAATAAGGGGATTTCACGAATTTTGTACCAACGCAATCATTGCATTGATTGTTATTCATATTCTTGCCGCGCTTTATCATCAATTTTTTGCAAAAGATGATACGACATTGAATATGTTAAAATTTTGGACAACAAAAAAAGTTTAATTATTTCACAATTAGAATTTCATCAATGTCTCTTTCCGTAAAAATCTGGCTGCCAATTAGCTTGGTCTATATTTCATTCTTTCTTTGGTATACAAATTTGTCTGGCCCTCTCACAGAGCAAGAAATAGAAACTTATAAAAAAATCTATGAGGAAAGTAATTCCGAAAGAAGGGATTCTGAACAATGGAAAAAAGCATTCAAGTTCATGAATGAGGATGATGGCAAAGACTTCTATATGGTGAATTTTCTTGATAGGAACGAATCTCCACGAATAATGGAAGCCACTGGAGAGGGAGCAACTTCATTAGATTTGCAGATGCACTACATGGAATACATGTGGCCACAACAGCTTAAAAGAGCCTCACATCCCGTATTCTTTGCTTTTGTTTTAAATCCTGCTCTAGATATCGTTGCCGCTCAAGGAATGGAAGATTGGGACATAGTTGCAATATTTAGATATAGAAGCAGAAGAGATTTATTTGAAATCGGGCTGAATCCTATTTTTGATGAAAGGCATGAATACAAAGTAGAAGCATTAGACAAGACCATAGCTATTCCTGTAGGAACCCCTTTTATAACTGATTTAAGGTTAGCTCTTTTTATTTTCTTATTACTATTTGGGCTCATCATAGAGAGAATAAGAGCTTAAACTGCCGGATGTTTTTTAGAACGGTTGTAAAAAAACTTTAAATTTCTTAATCTACTATCAAATGAAAACGTTGATTGCCGAAAATTTCGAAGAGCAAGATTTGCCTTTTAAAGTAAATCGTATATCGCCAAATATTGGAGCAGAGCTTTTAGAAATTGATTTAAGAAAAGATCTAGATAAAAAGACTTATAAATCAATCTATCAAGCTCTTCTTATTTACAAGGTAATTTTTTTTCGTGAACAAAACCTTAGTACTGAAGAGCACTTGAAGTTTGCAAATCAATTTGGTGAACTGGAAGTTCATCCTTTTGCGCCACACAAAGAAGGATACCCAGAAGTTCTCAGCATAACTCACAACGAAAAGAGCAAAGGTAGAGAAAACACTTGGCACTCTGATGTTACATGGAGGGAAGAACCTTCCTTGGGATCTATTCTGCGCATGATTGAGGGTCCTCAGGTTGGAGGCGATACCTTATTTTCTGACATGTTCATGGCCTATGATGGGTTGTCTGACGAAGTGAAGAAAAAGTTAGAAGGAGCAATTGCTGTTCATGATTTTGCTGGTTTTAGACAAAGATTAATCAAACAAGGCAAAAGTGAAGCAGAAATAGAGGCTTTTAATCAAAAGTATCCAAGCCCTGAACATCCTGTGATTCGTACGCATCCGGACACAAAACAAAAAGTTATATACGTAAACAAAGCTTTTACTCAATTTATAAAAGACTGGGATGCTACAGAATCTTCCATTATGCTAGATTTTTTATATGCTCAAGCGGCAATACCAGAGTATCAGTGTCGATTTATCTGGGAAAAGGATTCGATTGCTTTTTGGGATAATAGAGCGTGCCAACACTATGCCGTATCAGATTATTGGCCGCAAGTAAGAAAAGTTGAAAGGGTTACAGTCGTTGGCGATAGACCCTACTAAAAAATTGTAAATAAATTACAGGGGAAATTATGTTTAGTCATATTATGGTTGGAGCAAATGATATTGAGGAATCTAAAACTTTTTACGATAGTGTTTTAGGAGTTTTAGGTGCAAAACCAGGACTCATGGTTCCAAATCTTACTGGCCAAACTCGTTATTTTTATTTTCTAGAGGGAATGACTTTCTGTATTTCAGAGCCCATTGACGGGGAGCCAGCTTCTGCAGGAAATGGCTCAACTATTGGATTCAATATAGAAGATGAAGCTCAAGGAGATAAATGGCATGCAGCGGGCCTTGAAGCTGGTGGAGTTTCCATTGAAGATGCGCCCGGTGTTAGAGAATTTGAGGGTATGAAAATGTATTTAGCTTATTTGAGAGATCCCTCTGGCAATAAGCTTTGTGCAATTAAACAGCTTTAGAATTTATGGATTATGTCCCTTATGCAGTTCCGTTTTTCTTATTAGCCATCTTAATAGAGCTATCTTATGGTTGGTTAAAAAATAATAACACTTACCGAGCCAATGATGCTCTGTCTAGCATGTTTATGGGAGCTCTTCGGTCTACTAGTTCAGCATTGAAAATAGGTTTAGGAGGAGCAGTTTTCTTCTTTGTGGAAACCCATTACTCATTGCCAAGATGGGATTCAAGTTCAATTGTTACCTGGATCATTGCGTTTATTTCTTATGACTTCTTTTATTATTGGTTTCATAGAATTAGTCACGAGAGACAAATTTTTTGGGCATCGCATGTGGCTCATCACCAAAGCGAGGATTACAATTTATCTACAGCATTAAGACAGACTGGCACAGGTTTCTTTTTGACTTGGGTATTTTATATTCCTCTTTTCATTATCGGCGTGCCTTCTTATGTTTTTGTTTCGGTAGCCTCCATTAATTTGATTTATCAATTTTGGGTTCACACAGAACATGTTCCCAAATTAGGATGGATTGAGTTATTTTTCGTTTCTCCCTCTAATCACAGAGTTCATCATGCTCAAAATGAGGAATACATAGACAAGAATTATGGCGGGGTATTTATTATTTGGGATAGATTATTCGGTACTTTTAAGGAGGAGGAAGATAATGTTTCTTGCATCTACGGCATTAGAGGCCCACTAAAAACCTTTAATCCACTTTGGGCAAATTTTCATATTTATGTGAAGATGTTAAGAGAAATATTCCATACAAAAAATCTTGTAGACAAGCTTTATGTCTTAGTTGCACCAACTAGGTGGATTCCAACCGATTCAGGCCATTTATCTCCAAAAACAATCTTCGATGCCCAAAACTTTGAAAAATACAATCCTAATTCTTCTTTTGTTTCTAAAAGTTATGCTTTTTTTCAACTAATATTCGTGTCTCTTATTAGCACAGTCTTTATTGAACTAGGCGAAATGGGCTTAGCGCAAGGCATTGTTGTTGCTGTAGCAATGGTTTCAACAGCTTATTGTGTTTCCTTATGGCTGGATTGCAAGAGAGCTTTATTGGCAGATACTTTCAGAATAGTTTTCTTAATAGGAGTTTTCCTAACTTCTTTCTTTCTTCCTGAAGCGAACAAATATATTCTGCCTTTGGCAGGATACTTATCCATAAACCTATTATTCCTCTTTTTCTTGCATAATTCTTTTCAGAAAAACAACCTTTTGACACGAGGAATGTCATAAGTTATATTTTTTTTTAATTTTTAAAAGGTAATTTAATATGGCTGCAAATATAGAAAAATTTGATTTTGATCCGGAAAAAACTTAGACAAAAGTATAGAGAGGAAAGAGATAAACGTCTTCGCACTGATGGAAACGATCAGTATAAGGAAGTAAAAGGAGATTTTTCATATTTTGTTGATGATCCCTACGTAGAAGATAAGACTGAAAGAAGCTCGCTTAAGCTTCACACTCAAATCGCAATTATTGGCGGTGGTTTTGGCGGAATGCTTGCTGCAGCTAGAGTAAGAGAAGCTGGATTTGATGATTTCAAAATTATTGAAAAAGGTGGAGATTTCGGCGGAACTTGGTATTGGAATAGATATCCTGGAGCTTCATGTGATATTGAATCTTATATTTACTTTCCCTTGCTCGAAGAAACAGGCTTTGTTCCCAAAAGAAAATACACCAATGCTCCTGAGACTCTAGAGTACTGTGGCGTTATTGCTGAAAAGTTTAAGCTTTACGAAAACTCAATTTTACAAACAGAAGTCACCGAGACAAAGTGGTCGGATGAGTCTGGATTATGGACAATTAAAACCAACAAAGGTGATGAAATAACAGCAAATTTTGTAGTTCATTCAAACGGTCCCTTGAACAGACCAAAACTTCCTGCAATAGATGGAATTAATGACTACAAAGGGCATACTTTTCACACTAGTCGTTGGGACTACGAATATACCGGAGGATCTTCTCACGGAGACTTGAATAATCTTTCTGACAAAAAAGTAGCCATCATCGGAACGGGAGCAACAGCTGTTCAGTGTATTCCTCATCTTGGAGCTGCTGCTAAAGAACTTTATGTTTTCCAAAGAACCCCGTCTTCCATAGATGTTAGAGCAAATAGAGAAACCGATGAAGATTGGTTTTCTTCAATGAAGCCAGGATGGCATGAAAAAAGAAGAGCAAACTTTGAAGGATTTCTTGCCGGCGAATTTAGTGGAGAAGATTTAGTGAATGATGGTTGGACCGAAATATTCAGAACAATATTGGCTGCTTTCCGATCATCTGGTCCCTCTAAGTTCAGAATGGCTTTATGGGCTTTACAAGCTCCTTTTAATAAAGATTTTTATAAGAAAGGTTTGAAGCCTTATATGGCAGACAAGTTCATGAACTTTGTAGGAGCAGAAAATATATCAAATAAAGTTGAAATGGTAGATTTTGCTAAAATGGAGCAAATTAGAGCCAGAGCGGAAGAGATTGTAAAAGATCCGAGTGTCGCAGAATCTCTAAAACCTTATTATCGTCAATTTTGTAAACGTCCTTGCTTTCACGATGAGTACTTAGATACTTACAATCGTGAAAATGTTACTTTGGTGGATACTCAAGGTAAGGGCTTAGATAAAATTACAGAAAAAGGGATTTTCTTTGATGGCAAAGAATACGAAGTAGATTGTATTATTTTTGCAACAGGCTTTGAGGTCGGTACGGATTACACCAGAAGAAGTGGTTATGAAATTTATGGCAGACATGGTCTTTCAATAATGGATAAGTGGAAGGATGGTCTTTCAACCATGCATGGCATGCACAGCAGAGGTTTTCCGAATAGTTTTTTCTTTGGCCCTCAACAAGCAGGGTTTACCGCAAACTATACTCATTCTCTTGACGAACAAAGTATTCATCTAGCCTATATATTAAAAACTATGAAAGAAAAGAATATGACTTTGGTAGAAGCTTCTGAAGAAGGCGAAGAAAATTGGGTGCAAACTATCATTGATAACTCTAGGGATATGTTGAGCTTTCAAGAAAGTTGTACGCCAGGCTATTACAATAATGAAGGAAAGCCTATGCAAGCTCCTCAGAATAATCCATACGGTGGAGGAGCCCTAAATTTTTTCAAGCTTTTGAAAAAATGGCGTGATAAAGGAGACCTTAAAGGCCTCGAGCTAAACAGCAATAACTATAATTAATTTTTTAAATGATTAGTTTATTTTATGCAGGGGCGATTGGCCTTTTTGCAATAATCCTTTCTCTTCTTACTGTCAGACAAAGATTTAAAACAGAAATCAGCCTAGGCTCTGGAGATAGTGAAGAATTATTAGCTGCACAAAGAGCACATGGAAATTTTATTGAATACGCTTTAATTTTTCTTGTTTTATCCTTTGCGCTTGAAATTATCGGCGAGGTTCCGGATTTGGCAATTATAATTTTTGGAGACATATTTCTTCTGGCTAGAATTTCCCATGCCTACACATTGCTTGGAGGTGGAAACATCATCTTCAGACAAATGGGAATCATGTTTTCTTGGTTAGTAATCTTAACTCAATCAATTTGGGCTATGATTATTTCAGGACCAATGTTGATTTCAAATTTGTTTGGTTGAAAAGTCTAAGCTTGCATAAATGAATTCTACAGAACTGTTCGAATTGACTCTTGCTCTAAAAATAGTGCTTTGGGTGGAAGCAATAGTTTATTTAGGCTTAGGAATATTTGAAATATTTGATGATTTTTTTAGAAAGCTTCCGTCTTGGACAAATTTAAATGGAAAGTTAAATGTATATCTGTTCATGGAAGACAAAATGCAGCATAAATTTCATGCTATTGTTTGTTTTTTCCTGGGCTTTATTGCTTTAAACGGTATCGTAGAAGGTGCAGTTACTAGATTCGAAATAGAGCTTTTGTTTGTAGGACTTGCTTTAATAATGATGCTTCTTTGGATGATCTTGCCTCCAGGAAAAATGGCAATTGCCATGCTTTTAACAAAGCCAGAGACTTACCTTTCTATCACCATGTTTATATTATTTTCAAATCTTATAAGAGTTGAGGTTCTTATCATCTGTGTTTTATTTAATCTTTGGGGACTAGCAGTATTTATATTTAATACCAAGAAACTTATGAATCCTTATAATTACGAGAGGTTTCGAGATGATGTCCTTGAAGCCGGTGTTCATGAAGACCGTGTAAAAGTATATGACAAAATGACCGGGTACAAAGAAGACTAGATATAGATGAATGATGCATTAAAAAACATTCTTAACAGAAATTCTCCCAGAGAACTTTCAGAGCCTTATCCTTCGAAAGCAGAAATGGAGACAATTTATCAAGCTGCTTTGAGAGCTCCTGATCATGCTTGGCAAAGACCTTCAAGATTTATTCAAGTAACCGGAAAAGGCCTAGAAAAACTATCATCAATTTTTGTGGATTTCGCCAAGGAAAACATTGAAGGAGTTTCCGATGAAACTTTACAAAAATATAAAGATGCTCCTTTTCGTGCCCCAATGATTATCATCTTGGTTTCTGAAATAAAAATTCACCCCAAAGTTCCTGAAATAGAACAAATGTTATCTACTGCAGCAGCTGCGGAGAATATTTTATTAGCTTTAAATGCTCTCAACTATGCTGGTATGTGGAGAACTGGAGTTTTTGCTCTTAATGAAAAAATTTCTAAGTATCTTGAATTACAAGAAAATCAAAAAGTAATCGGATATCTCTACGTAGGCACACCTTCAGGAAAACAAAAAAAGATTCCTGAAATGGACACCTCTGAATTTGTAACTCAGTGGATCTAATACATAGATGTTCAAAGTCTTTAAAAATTTTGAAGATAATGATATTGCCAGCTCAATCTATGGTGAAGAATCTGATCCTTTGGTAATTTTTTTGCATGGTGGAGGCCAGACTAGATTTGCTTGGGATGATGCAGCAGAAAACATCTCAAAAAAAGGCTTTCATGTTATTACTTACGACCTAAGAGGTCATGGAGATAGTTTTTGGTCAGAAACAGGAGACTATAAGATTCATGATCATAAAAAAGATTTAATCTCGATCATTGAATGTCATGATAAGCCTGCAAATTTGGTAGGAGCTTCCCTTGGAGGGATGACATCCTTATCTTTAGCTGGAGATCCAGATTATTCAAATTTATGTAAAACGATTACGATGGTAGATATAGGCATTTATCCTAATCAGGATGGCTCGGACAGAATTGTAGAATTTATGAGAGCTGCCGAAAATGGATTTTCATCTTTAGAAGAAGCTGCAGACTATATATCTGACTTTTTACCTCATAGAGAAAAACCAAAAGACTTAACTGGATTGCATAAAAACTTAAGAAAAAAGGATGATAGATTTTACTGGCATTGGGATCCAAAATTTCTTCAAGGAAGACAAGGCCAAGATATAAAAGAATATTTTGGTCATTTAGAAGAGGCTGCTAATTTTTTAAATATTCCTACTTTGTTAATAAGAGGCGGACTCAGTGACGTTTTAACAGAAGAGGATAAAGATTATTTCTTAAAAGTAGTTTCTCATGCAGAATTTGAAGAAATTAGTAATGCAGCTCACATGGTGGCAGGCGATAAAAATGATATTTTTTCAAAGGCAGTAGAAAACTTTTTAGTTAAAAACAACTAACTAGTAATATTTGTTAAAATGATTTAGGAGAACAAAAATGCTGTGGGTAAAAACTTTTTTTGGGATACTTTTTCAAACCATATTATTAAGTATTTTTTTATATTTACCTGCCTTGACCTTAAACTGGCCAGATGCACTTTTATTTCTATCCATTCACTTTCTAATTACTATTCTGGCTTCAGCATATTTACTCATCATTAAACCAGCAAGCATAGAAGCTCGGATGAATTTCGATTCAGAGACCCAGCCGAAAGAAGACAGGATGGCAACAATCTTGATGTTATCTGCAATTATTGTAGGGCTTTCTTTGGCTCCGATAGATATTTTTCATTTAAACCTTTCGTCTAGTTTTGATGGAAATATAAAAAATACTGGCTTGGGTCTTTATATCTTTGGCATGCTTTTGGTTATGGCCTCAATGAATGCAAATGAGTTTGCAGAAACTACTGTAAACATTCAAGAAGAAAGAGGTCAGAAGGTTATAGATAAAGGTATTTATTCTCTGATTAGACATCCAATGTATACCGGTTTTATTTTTTTTATAACCGGAGTAAATGTTTGGCTGGGAACATACTTTTCTCTTATATTTAGTTTAATTTTTCTAGCAATTGCACTTAGAGCTAGAATTAATATTGAAGAAAAAACTTTGTTGAAAGATTTAAATGGTTATGATGAATATTGTAGAAAGGTAAAATATAGAATTATTCCTTATTTATTTTAAAAATTTAAAGCACATAAAATGTTCATAAATAAAAAAAATTTTTTGAAAGGGGTTGCTAAGTATTCTCTAGAAGGCCCATTCGATCATTGCGTAATAGATAATTTTTTCAATAAAGATATAGCGCTTAAATTAGAAAAAGAATTCCCTTCTTTCAACTCAGAAGCTTGGCATGTTTATGATAATGCTATAGAGGTTAAAAAAACTTGTAACAACTGGAATGCTTTTCCGCCTCTTACATATCAAGTTTTCAATTTTCTAAATTCTCAAGAATTTACTTCTCTGCTTTCAAGAAGTTTATTTGATAAGAAAGAGCTTTTTTCTGATATCGGACTTAATGGCGGAGGATGGCATATTCACAAGAAGGGAGGAAAACTTAATCCTCATTTAGACTATTCTTTACATCCAAAGTCAGGCCTTCAAAGAAAATTAAATATAATCATCTATCTAAACTCAAAATGGAAAGAAAACTGGGGAGGGCATTTAGGTTTTTGGGCTAACGATAGCAATAAAAAACCTGGAGAAATTAAAAAAAAGTTTATTCCCAAATTTAATAGGGCAATTTTATTTGATACTACTCAAAACAGTTGGCATGGTCTTCCTGAGCCAGTTAACTGCCCCATTAATGAGTACAGAAAAAGTCTTGCAGTGTATTATTTGTGCGTTCCATCAAAGAAAGCTGCTAAAAGAGGTAAAGCCTTATTTGCACCCACATTAAATCAGCAAAAAGATAAATCAGTATTAAAGTTAATAAAAGAAAGAGCTACTGTATCCAGCGCTAACAAAGTTTATAGAAATTAAACTTAACTTAGCAAATTCGCAAACTATATAATCTTCTTATGAGCCTATTAAACCAAGAAATCTCAATAATTATTCCGTGTTTCCATAGTAGTGAAGCAATAAAAAATCTTTTGGTTACAATCCCAAAGAAACACGAAGTAGTTCTGGTTGACAACTCACAGGATGAGGATTTAGAAAAAATAGCAAATTCTTTTAATTGCAATCTAGTGGTCAATAAAGAAAATTTAGGCTGTCCAACTGCATGGAATATAGGCGCTCAAAATGCTTCTAATGATTTCTTTTTATTTAGTAATCCAGATACTTTATTTTTTTCAAATACAGCAGAAAAGTTATTGGAAGCCGTAGATAAATATCCCTTAGCAAGCGCCTTTAATCCAAAAATAATAAATCAAAAGAAAAAACAACACTTTAAGAGAAGATCTGTCCTAATACCAAGGTCTGAATGGATGCCAAGAAGATATCCAAAAGCCGATAAAGAAGTTAATGTTTTACATGGCTCAGCTATTTTTATGAAAAGAGAAACGTTCCAAAAAATAAATGGATTTGATAATAATATTTTTCTTTATCATGATGATGATGATGCCTCTCTAAGGTTGAGAAAATATGTGGGACCGCTAATGTATATAAATAATTCTAAGATTGTCCATTTGGAAGGAAGATCAAGTTCAAGAAATAATGAGATTGCAGCTATAAAGGGATATCATATGGGACGGTCCAGAGTTTATATACAAGGAAAGCACGAAATTAAAGGACATAAAATCAAAAACTTTATTTTTGCAATTTTTCAATTGTTTTCACTTGAAATGTTATTTTCTTCAAGAAAAAGAACCAAGTATATTTATTTTGCAAAAGGTGTTTTTGAAGAAATTTTTTTAAGCAAAAAAAACAAATGATTCTTGTTACAGGCGGAAGTGGATTCATAGGAGCAAATTTTATTATCAATTCATTTAAGAGAAATGATGATCCCCTTGTTAATTTAGACAAACTTACCTATGCAGCTAACCAAGAAAATCTTAGAAAATTTGAGGCGAAGAAAAACTATTTTTTTGAAAAAGGCTCAATTGAAGATTTTTCTCTTGTCTCGTCTTTGCTTAAAAAATATCAGCCAAGATTAGTTATAAACTTTGCAGCAGAAAGTCATGTGGATCGTTCTATTTCAAGTTCCGATGAGTTTATAAATACTAACATAATAGGTACTCATACTCTTTTAAAGGCTTGTTTAGAATATTTTGATAGCTTGAAGGGCGAAGAAAAAGACGCGTTTAGATTTATTCAAATTTCAACCGATGAGGTTTATGGCTCTCTTAAAAACTCTGATCCACAGTCTATAGAAGAAAGTCCATACTTTCCTAATAGTCCTTATTCAGCATCTAAAGCTTCAGGAGATCATTTAGTAAGAGCTTGGCATGAGACTTTTGGGCTTCCAGCAATTACGACTAATTGTACAAACAATTACGGCCCCTATCAGCACCCAGAAAAACTAATTCCCAAGATTATCAATCATTGTTTAAATGATGAAAAATTACCAATTTATGGAGACGGAAAAAATATTAGAGATTGGCTTTATGTATTAGATCATTGTGAAGCAATATCTATGGTTGCTGAAAAGGGCAAAATAGGAGAAACATATAACATAGGGGGAAAAAATGAAATTGAGAACATTAATGTTGTACAAAATATATGTACCTTATTAGACGAACTCAAGCCTAAAAAAAATGGTAACTCATACTCAGACCAAATTACTTTTGTGGAAGATAGGCTTGGCCATGATTTTAGATATGGCTTAAATATATCAAAGATCGAAAGTGAAATTGGATGGCAACCAAAAGAAAATTTTGATACTGGATTAAGAAAAACAATTGAGTGGTATCTAACTGAAAAAATTGATTGAATCTGGATTGCAAAAAAAATATAAGATTTTGCTGCTTGGACCAAACGGCCAATTAGGAGAATCCCTTAAAAATCATCTTGAAGCATTCCACGAGTTAGAGTGCGCAGACAAAAAGAAATTTGATTTTCTGAATCCCACCAATTTCTCAGATATTTTAAAAAAAAATAAACCCAGTCTTGTAATAAATGCTGCAGCTTACACAGACGTAGAAGGGGCTGAATCCAATGAAAACCTGGCTAATCAAATAAACAGCGAGGCATTGAAATATATTGCAAGTGCTTGTGAAGCTCTTGATACAACATTACTTCACTTTTCTACGGATTATGTTTTTGATGGAAATAAAAACAAGCCATATCTTGAAGATGATAAACCTAATCCTATTTCTATATACGGCAACAGTAAACTTTTAGGAGAAAAAATTATTTCAGATAATATGAAAAATTATATTATTTTCAGAACCAGTGGTGTTATTTCAAATAACACAAATAACTTTATCAATAAAATTATGTTGGCAGCAGAAACACAAAAAGAACTCAAAATAGTTGATGACCAAATTACTTCTCTCAATCATTCTGATTTTTTAGCAGAAGCAATAAATAAAATTCTTTCTTCTCTTAAAATAGAGAAAGTAAACTCACTAGGTGAAATATATAATTTAGTTGGACCTTCTTCGGGTACTTGGTTTGAATTCAGTAAATTCGCTCAAAGGATTTGTAAAAATCGCAAGAAAAAATCTAAGTTTGCAGATATAAGTCTCACTCCTGTTTCTTCTGAAGAAATGAATTTTAAGGCAAATAGGCCAAAATATTCTCATCTATCGTCTGATAAAATTAAAAAAGAATTTTCTCTCTCAATACCTAGCTGGGAAAAAAGTATTTTAGAAATATTTAAGTAAAAAAAATGTCAAAAAGAAAAGGAATTATCTTAGCTGGCGGATCAGGATCAAGACTACATCCTTTAACTGACGTTTCTTCTAAGCAGCTTCTTCCTATCTATGACAAACCAATGATCTACTATCCTTTATCAATTTTAATGATGGTTGGGATAAAAGAAATTTTAATTATCTCTTCACCTGAAGATATGCCAAGATATAAATCATTACTTCAAAGTGGAAAAAAATGGGGAATAAATTTTTCATATAAAATCCAAAATAAGCCTAATGGGATAGCACAAGCTTTGTTATTAGGTGAAAAATTTCTTAAATCAGATCCCTGTTGTCTAATTTTGGGAGACAATTTATTCCATGGTAAGGATTTAATAAGAGCTCTCAAAAAAGCTGATGAAGATATCTCTAACGCATCAGTTTTAACTTACCCTGTAAAAGATCCTGAAAGATTTGGTGTACTTGAAAAGAAAAACAACAAGCCTTTTAAAATTATTGAAAAACCTAAAAAGCCAAAGACAAATAGGGCGATTACGGGCCTATATTTTTTTCCAAAAGATGTAAGCAAAAAAGCAAAAAAACTATCTCCTTCCAAAAGAGGTGAACTTGAGATTTCAGATCTTAATGAGATTTACTTAAAAGCCGGAAAATTAAGAGTAAGCGAACTTAGAAAAGAATCAGTTTGGCTTGATTGCGGTACTTTTGATAGTTTATTAAAAGCTTCAAACTTTGTATCCAAGAGTCAGGCTAAACAAAAAAATAAAATAGCATGTTTGGAAGAGATTGCTTTTAGAAATAAGTGGATTTCAAGAAAACAAGTGAAAGAAATTATTAATGTTTCATCGAGTTCCTATGGTAATTATTTGATAAAGGTAATAAGTTCGAAATGAAAAGAGAAGTCTTAGAAGGGATTGTCGAAATTACTCAGAAAGAATTTCAGGATGATAGAGGAAGTTTTATGGAAAGCTTTAATTCAAAACATTTTAATTATTCGCTGAAAAATAATATTACTTTTGTTCAAGATAATTTTAGTATTTCTAAAAAAGGGGTTTTTAGGGGGTTACATTTTCAATATGAATTTCCTCAAGCAAAATTAGTAAGTGTTCTATCAGGAGAAATACTTGATATTGTTGTCGATTTGAGAAAATCCTCTAAAACCTTTGGAGATTGGTGTACTTTTGAAATTTCTAGTAAAAATAATAAGCAAATCTTTATCCCAGAAGGTTTTGCTCACGGGTTTCTTGCGCTGCAGGACGACACAAAAGTCTTTTATAAAGTCTCAGATTTTTGGAATCCTAAAGATGAATTCACATTAAAGTACAACGACAAAAAAATAAATATTGAATTGCCTTTTGAACCAATCCTTATATCTGAAAAAGATAAAAACGGTTTGAGCTTCGATGATGTTCCTACATTTGATATTAAATTGTAAAAATAATTTCAAAAAATAACCAAAACCTATTATTCTTTAACTCTAAATTTTTAATATGGGATTTTTACTAGAATACCTAAGCAGCATTTTGGGAGGGCTTGCCGCTATTGGTGGTATAGCTTCAATTTACTATTTAATTCAAGAAATGAGAGAACAAAATAGAGTTGCGAGAGCAAATGCGAGGCAAAACGTTGCAGATAGCCATCAAGAAATTGCTTTAGAGGGTATGAAAAAAAGTATGGTAAAAATAAAATTAAAACTCAGAAACAATGAAGAATTATCACCTGAAGAAGATGCAAAATATATGTCCTATTTTAGTATCATGCTGAGATCTAGAGAAAATCAGCATTATCAATACACTATAGGCATGATTGATAAGGGGGAGTGGGAAAACTATAAAAGGTCTTTCAAAACTTTATTTAGGTCTGAGTATCATTTAAAGCTTTGGTCTTTTATGAAAACAACTTTCAACGATAGTTTTGTTGATGTAGTAGAGGAGTTAATAGAAGATGACAATAATTAAGGATCAACAAGCCAAATATTTAATTAAATCTTTACAACATCACCCAAGTCCATATCTAATTTTCTGCAAAGAAGATGGAGTAGAATGGATGAATCAGTCCGCCCAATATGTTTTCGATACACCTTCAATAAAAGATATAAATATCGCACCTATTGTATCTAGCGGCTCTTCAAAAAAGATCGAAGCAATTGGATCCTCTTTTCAATCTGATTTAGAGCTTTCTTTGAGAAAGATAAGATTTTTTCTACGATCGAGAATCCATGAGATTCCATTAGACAAAAAAAGGACATTTTTTTTAGTTGAAGTCTTAGCTCAATCTGAAGCTGCTTTAGATGCTTTAAAGAATTCTATTGCTTGTTTAGAGAATGATCGAATAGATATGGCTTATCAAAAGCAATATGACTTAAGAACAGGAGAACTTGTTAGTGTTGAAGCTCTTTTGAGGCTTAGGGACGAAGAAGGAAATATTATTCCAAATAATTTATTAATACCGCTTGTTGAAGGCGAGAGTCTCTTCTCTTTAGTAGTCTTGGCATCGATGCAAAAGCTAAAAGAAATTTTTGTTTTCAAAAAAGAAAAGAATTTAGACTTTACCGTATATCTAAATGTTTCTGCTCATACAGCAATGCAGGACAATTTTTGTAAAATCATTCTGGATTTTGTGAAAGAAAATAACTTAAATCCCGGCGACCTTGGTTTGGAAATAACAGAAACAGCTGAATTGGAAGATAGAGAAAGGGCAGCAAAATATTTTGAAAATTTGAAGGAGCATGGCATACCCCTTGCACTTGATGATTTTGGAGCTGGCTATTCTTCGTTAAGTTATTTGAGGGATTTGCCTATAACCTTGGTAAAACTTGATAAAGATTTTTCGAGAACTGTTTCTGAAGAGGATA
This sequence comes from uncultured SAR86 cluster bacterium, assembly GCA_902514645.1. Taxonomy (GTDB): domain Bacteria; phylum Pseudomonadota; class Gammaproteobacteria; order Magnimaribacterales; family AG-339-G14; genus MEDG-81. The sequence goes on along the minus strand of CABXRO010000001.1, from coordinate 84,035 downwards.
CTCAGGAGCTAGTAAGGTTTGTAGTAACAATTTGCAAAAACATGGATCTGGGAATGTTGGCAGAGGGAATAGAAACCAAAGAACAACAAGAGACCTTCCAAAAGCTAGGATGTCAGAGTGGTCAAGGATATTTTCATCATCGTCCTCAGTTTTTAAAAGAGTTCAAGGAGGAATTTTAATGGGGTTACAAGAAAAACCTTCAAAAGGCGCAGAAAAAATATTACTTGCTCAAATTAAACAAGAGTTTTCAGCTCCAGCTGAAGCAATTGAGCAATATATAGATTTAGTTGAGCAATTTGCAGCAGAAAATAATTTAGACATTAACTCTGAAATAAACCAAATTAAGGAAGCGGAAGATAAGCTTCTAAGTCAATATGAAGATGCATTCAAAGAAAATACCGCTACAGATAAAAAAACTAAAACGAATCAAGAATATTCAGAACTTAGACATAATTTAAGAACTCCTTTAAATGCGATTATTGGATATAGCGAAATTCTCATAGAAGACTTTGAAAAAGATCTTTCTGAAGAATGCATAAAAGATTTAAACACAATTTTATCTCTATCAAGGGAAACCGAAACGGCCATAGAGAGATTCGTTGATTTTATTAAGGGCGATTTAAATGAAAGCGCTGCAGAAGATTCAGAGCAAGGCCAAATCCAAAATGCAGAATCACTTTTTCGATCTTTGGGTGACATTGATTATAGTCTTGATATCGATGATCATCTCAAAGGATCAGACGTTTTAATTGTGGATGATAATAAGACAAACTGTGAAGTTTTAGAAAGAAGACTTTCTCAAAACGGTCTTTCTTGCAGAGTAGCCTTTGATGGAACAACTGCTATAAAAGAGGTTGATGCTAAAACTCCAGATTTAATACTGCTTGATGTCATGTTGCCAGATATCAATGGCTTAGAACTTTTAAAACGATTCAGAAATAATCACGAGAGAGACGAACTTCCAATCATAATGGTTTCAGCTTTTAATGATGTTGACAGCACAGCAAAGTGCATAAAACTAGGAGCATCCGATTATCTGCCTAAACCATTAAATGGGACAATCTTAATGGCTAAGTCCATAGCAAGTTTAGAGGCAAAATATTTCAGAGCTAGAGAACAAGAGCTTTTAAAAGAATTAAATTTAAAGGCAACAACTTGTCCTCTGACTGGTATTTTCAACAGACAGGTTGTTTTCGATAAGATTGAGGATTGTTTTGATAAGTTGAATCAAAAAAATTCATACGAATTTGCATTACTATCAATGGATATTGATTTCTTCAAGTCTATAAACGATACCTACGGGCATCCTGGAGGAGACGAAGTTTTGAAAGCAGTTGCACATAGTCTTAGAGATGCTTGCGGTAATAATGTAATAGGCAGGGTTGGCGGAGAAGAGTTTATAGCCGTGATTGAGAACAAAGATGATTTAGATCTTCAAGATTATTGTGAAAAAATCAGACAAGCAGTAATAGATCTTTCTATTCCCTTTCAAGATACTAAAATAAATATTACTATAAGTGGTGGAGTAATTAACTCATCAGAAGTTAAGGATCAAGAAGAACTTGTAAACCTTGCTGATGAAAGACTCTATAAAGCTAAAGAAGGGGGAAGAAATAAGTTTATCTATAACTGAAGGAGAAAGTTATGAAAAAGATTCTGTATATAGAAGACAATGAAATGAACCGCGATATGTTAGGCAGACGTTTGACTAGAAGGGAGTTTGAGGTCATTTTTGCTTTTGATGGACAAGAAGGGTTAGAAAAAATGAAATCTGAAAATCCTGATTTGGTTTTAATGGATATGGGATTGCCTGTTTTAGATGGATGGGAAGCAACCACCCAAGCAAAGGCCGATCCAGAAATTTCAAGCATTCCAATAATTGCTCTTACAGCACATGCTATGGAACATGACCGTCAAAAGGCTTTGGAATGTGGAGCTGATGATTTTGATACAAAGCCGGTTGATTTCAAAAGGCTTTTAGAAAAAATTGAATCGAATTTAGGAACTTAGTTTTTACTTCCTAATAATTTTGTAACCATTGCTGGTAATTGATTAATAGATACTTCATCTTTTTTTACTAAACCTGCCACATTTTTTCTTAAAAGTTCTTCCTGAACCTCCGACAAATCTTTTCCCGAGTAAACAAGAATGTTTGGTTTTTCTTCAAAATCCATATCTACAAAATTTTCTAAGAATTCAAAACCATCCATTCTTGGCATTTCTAAATCTAGAACAATTAGGGCAGGATTTTTATCTAGTTTATCCAAGCCTTCTTTACCATCTTTTGCCAGATATGGCTCGTATCCTACGTCTTTTAGGGCTCTTCCTAAAATATCACGGGTATTTGAATCATCATCTACAATTAAAATTTTATTATTTGAAGAATCGCCTAATAAGTCTGTAACCACTTTTAAGAACCTATCTCTATCAATCGGCTTTGTAAGATAGTCATCTGCACCAAGTGAAAAGGCAAGAGATTCTTGAGACATTTGGGAGACCATTATCACGGGAATATTTTTTATAGACTCATCAGATTTACATTCTTTTAATATAGACCAACCGTCTCTTCCTGGCATCAATACGTCCAACAATATAAGTTTTGGATTTGATTCTCTGATCATACTAAGGCCCTGCTCGCCATTAGTTGCTCCAATTAAAGTCATTCCAGCTTTCTTTACAGTTCTCTTAATCAAGTCGTGCATAGCAATATCATCATCAATTAAGACACAAATATTCTCTCCTTCTAGAGATTTAATTTCTTGATTTTCAAGTTCTTCTGATTCCTCACATACTCTTGGTATGTATATAGAAAAAACAGATCCAACTCCTTTCTCGCTTGAAACAGTGACGCCACCACCCATCAATTCAGCAAATCTTTTGCTTATCGGAAGACCCAAACCTGTTCCTCCATGAGTAGCCGAAGTTGACCTCTCTGCTTGCTCATACTCTTCAAATACCTTTGAGACTCCTTCTTCACTCATTCCTTCCCCATCATCAGTTACTTTGAACTCAATCATTTCAACATCATTTTGAATTAAAGAAGATACATCTAGAGTAACCAGGCCATTGTTTGTAAATTTAAACGCATTGCTTAAAAAATTTGTCACACACTGCCTTAGCTTAGTTTCATCTTGAGACATTGATCCTATTGCTTCCTGAACATTAATCTTAAATCCATTATCATTTTTTGCTGCCAAGGGAGCATTTATGTCCCTTAAAGTTTCAACTACTTTCTCTATCTCAAAACTTGTAACAAATAACTCCATCTTGCCGGATTCTATTTTTGATAGATCTAAAATATTATTTATCAAAGATAATAAATGAGTTCCAGAAGTAGTAATTTTTTTTAAGTCTGGCATCAAATCTTCATAACCTAGGTCTTCACACTCTTCATAGAGCATTTCTCCATAACCCAATATTGCATTCAGTGGTGTTCTGAGTTCATGACTCATATTCGCGAAAAACTTACTTCTTTGTTCGTTGGCTTCTAAAGCTTCATCTCTAGATTCTTCCATCTCTTTGGTACGAGTATCAATTAGTACCTGAACTTCATCTGCCATTCTGGTAAAAGCTACAGTCATCAATTCCACAGATGCTTCTTCTCCTTTTTCTTGAGAACTTTCTTGTGCAAGATTTTGCATTCTATTTATGTCATTCAAGATCAAAGTTCTTGAGTCACCCTCGAGCTCGTCAGCTAAGATACTCATTTTTTCAATAATTGCCGTGTCTCTTTCTTTTCTTCTTTGCGCCTGTTCTGTCCTTATATTTTCCATTTCATTAAGGTGTCCTCTATAAATTTCAAGGGCTTTAGCTAATTCTCCTACTTCATCATTTTCCGATCTTAAGATTCCTCTTCTTTGAGGCATAGTTTTCGATAAGTCTCCACTTGTGAGTGCTTGTAAGACCTCGATAGCTTTATTTACTGATCCAAATACACTTGCGAGAATTACAGAGGTGAAGGCAATTACTAGAAAAATAACAATCACAATTATTATGTAGATTGAATTTAGAATTGCGTTTTCTTGAGCAATACTTTCACTTTCATCCCTAAAAATGAAAAGCTGTGCCTTATCAGATGAAAGATATGAGCTCAATGGCAACAATGTAATTAGAGATCCTAAATCAGAATCTCTTGTAGAAGTTCTATTTCCATTTTCTTTAAGATTTAGATTAGCTTTATCAACATGACCTTTTATATTTGTAATTCCAAAATTAGAAGTTTCATCTAATTCTAAGCCTGACTCATACCTCGCATAATCATCACCTAGTGAAATAATTCCTTCTTCTGTTTGTACAGCCGTTACTAATTCAAACTCATCCCCAAAAGTTTCCATTGATTTTCTCACATCAATTCCCATAACAATGATTGCTTCAGCATTTCTACTAAAAGCTTTTACTGGAAAAGCCATCATTTGATTCAAGGTTGAAATATTTTCGCCAGTCGAATCAGTTATTTTTTGTAAAAAACGCCTAGGCCTTTTACCGGCTTCAACCAAAAATTCACTTAAATTATTATCGTATTCATTTTGAGCTTGAGGATTACAAGCATCAATTCCTGAGAGATCAAGAGCGCTCGAACAGTAAAATCTTTGCCCATCAGGATAATAGGCTTTGATGAAACTAAGATTACCTTCATCCAAATCAAATTCAAACATCAAATCAAGTAAATATCCTGCCTCCCCAATGTTTTTATCTGTAATAAATTGAATTAAAGGATTTGCAAAAGAGTGATCTGGAGACGATAACTCTTCTTCTGGATATATTGGATTCTCTGGATCCCAAAAATTTCCTCTTTCTCCAGTTACTGGAAGCCACGCTGAGATGGCATCAATAGAGGTTTCTAAAGTTTGAAACCATGCAGCTTCATAAGTGGATACTAAAGATTCGTTAGCGAAACTCTTTTGAGTAGTGTCTCTGTAGTTGAAAAGAAAAAACAAAGAGAGGGCTAGCAGTAAATTACCTGCTAGACCTATCCCAATTAAAACTGTTCTGATACGCATTTATGCGTAAGAGTTAAAAGTGCTATTGAACTCTAAAAGTTAATTTGACTTGAACATCGTTAACTTGAACTGGAACACCCTCATAGATTGGAGGTTGGTAAATCCATTTTCTAATAGATTTCATAGCAGCTCTATCAAAGAGTCCGGCGGGCTCGCCTTCCAGAACAAACGGATCTATGACATCTCCGTCAGCACTTACATCAAATTCAACAATTACATAGCCTTCTTTAGCAAGTCTTAAGGCCTTTCTTGGGTAGCTTGCTGGCGCTTGATATTGTCTTTCAACATCCATTTCAATGTTTTTTCCATCGACTGTTATAAAGCCTTTATCAGCATGAATTAGGGAGCTAAGACCCAACAAAACTGCAAATAAAGAAAATAATCTAATTCCTTTTGTAAATATCATTTTTAAATCTCCTAGATTTTGAAGTATTATAAACAAAAAACTTCATAAATCATCTCTCAAAATGCCTGAAAGTATAGAATCGCTTCTTCTTAATCAAAGATATTGGGATATTTTTTCAGTTGCCAGAAATTCCTCTATTGAAAAAGCCTGTAAAATAATGGATAAAAATAGAATAGGAGCTCTCCTGGTTTATTGCTCAGATTCAAACGATCCGCAAGATCTTGAAGGCATTGTTACTGAGCGAGACATCATTGAACTAGTCGCTCGCAAAGGTAAGGATTCCTTAAAAGATGAGGTCAATGAAATAATGTCTAAAAATATCATTAGCGTTACTCCTCAGTGTAACAAAATGGATGCTCTTGACTTGATGATGGAAAACCAAATTCGACATCTTGCAGTGATGGATCAGGAAAAACTTGTTGGAGTTCTCTCCATGAGAGATTTGATTAAGCAACTCTAAGTTTTTTCTTAGAAATTACTGAAGAAGATCCTTTTTTTATTTTATCAGGGAAATCAATGTTGTAATGAAGACCTCTGCTTTCTTTTCTTAGGATGGCACTTTCTATAATCAACCTTGCAACTAGAACCAAATTTCTCAACTCAATAAAATCTGAAGTTAACTCAAAGTTTTTGTAAAAACTCTCCACTTCATTTTGAATTATTTTAATTTTTTCTTTTGCCTTTGATAGCCGATCGTTTGATCTAACTACGCCAACATAGTCCCACATTAGTCTTCGAGTTTCGTCCCAATTATGAGAGATCAAAACATTCTCTCCAGACCTAATGACTTTAGATGAGTCCCAATTCTTGAGCTTTTTTTTATTTACATTGAAGTTCTTTTCAATGTGTAAAGCTGAAGACTTTGCAAAAACTATACATTCCAAAAGAGAATTACTCGCCATCCTGTTAGCGCCGTGAAGCCCTGTACATGCTGTCTCTCCGATAGCATAGAGTTGCTTAATACTTGTTTCTCCTGACAAGCCTGTTTTAACACCTCCACATGAATAGTGAGCTGCAGGAACAATAGGTATTTTGTCTTTAGTAATGTCAAATCCATAGCTCAAACATCTTTCACGAATTGCAGGGAAGGATTTTAAAATCATATTTTTTGGTTTATGACTTATATCTAGAAACATAAAGTCTTTGCCAGTTTTTTTCATTTCTTCATCTACAGATCTCGCTACCACATCTCTTGGAGCTAACTCATTTTTATTATGATATTTTTTCATGAATCTTTCGTTTTCATGATTTAGTAAAAAAGCTCCTTCACCTCTCAAAGCTTCACTAATTAAAAAAGATTTTGCTTCTGGATGATAAAGGCAAGTTGGGTGAAACTGGTTAAATTCCATATTAGATAATTCACATCCTGCTCGCCAAGCTAGTGCCATACCATCGCCACTCGTTCCATCTGGATTGCTGGTATATAAATACACCTTACTTGCTCCTCCTGAAGCCAGTATTGTTGCATTTGACTTAAATGTTATGACTTCTTCTTTTTTCTTATCGAATACGTAAGCTCCCAAACATGACCGATTGCTTGTTATCAAATCAACCGCTAAATGATTTTCAAAAATTGTTATATTTTTTATTTTTCTAGCTCTAGCTATTAAAGAGTTTGATACCTCTTTGCCGGTGGTATCTTTAGAATGTGCAACTCTTCTTTTTGAATGTCCACCTTCTTGAGTAAGGTGCAATTTTTCTCCACCTTTAGTCATTGTAAAATTTACTCCCATCTCAATAAGCCAATCGATAGCCGCTTTACTATTTTTTACACAGTGGGTAACGGCATTCTTATCACAAATTCCATCTCCAACTTCCAAGGTATCTGCGATATGTTCCTCGACGGTATCTTTCTCTCCCATTACGGCAGCTATTCCTCCTTGTGCATACCAAGTTGAGCTATCAACAATAGTTTCTTTTGAGATTACAGATACCAAGTGTTTCTGACTTAGTTCAATTGCTGCAGTTAACCCAGCAGCACCACCACCAATAATTAAAATTTCAGTATCTATCATTAAAATTATTCTAGGCGAAAGTTCTGATCAAAAAAGCTATACCTATCGCCAAAAAAAGAATAAGCAAAAAGTATTTTAGAAAATCATATCTTCTGTTGGACCAATCAATTCGATCGGTTCTATTTAATTGTTTTTCTGATGCTCTAAAGCGACCAAAAAAAAAGAATACCGCAAGTGAGACAATTGTAAGGAGTAAAAAAAAGATATTTGTCAGAGACACGTTATCTGCTTCTTAGCTTTGCAAGCAGCCTAAGCATTTCCAAATACAGCCAAATCAGTGTCACCATTAAGGCAAAGGCACCGAACCACTCCATATATTTTGGGGCATTTTTTTCAGATCCTTCCTCTATAAAATCAAAGTCTAAAACTAAATTCAAAGCTGCAATACCCACGACAAAAAGGCTAAATCCAATACCAAAAATACCGTTGTCATGAATAAAACCGATTCCAGTACCAAACATACTCATAATGAAGCTAACTACATAGAGTAAGGCAATCCCCATAGTAGCTGATACCACCATAAGTCTAAAATTCTCAGTAGGTTTTATCACTCCTGTTTTATAAAGCATGAGTAAGGAAGCCAAAGTACCAAAAGTTAATCCGGTCGCTTGAATCACAATTCCTGGGTACTGACTTTCAAAAATAGCAGAAATTCCACCAAGAAAGAGACCCTCCAATATGGCATAAATGGGAGCGGTGTACATCGCCCAGTTCTTTTTGAAGATGGTAATAAGAGCAAAAATCATGCCACCGAAAAGCCCAATTGGCATTAACGCCCCAGGACTGCCAGTAACAAAATAAACGTTCCAAGTATACGCAGCACTTAGTACAACAAGCGCTAAAAGAATACCAACCTTGTTTACAGTTCCCTGTAAAGTCATAGTTTTTTGATCTACATCCTCAAAATCCGCAAAAGTAGCATCACTCAGTGTTGGATTTCCAGATTTGCCAAACATGTCTAAAGCTTTATGTTTACTCATAGTTTAATTTTAACTTGAAATACAAAAAATTAAATAGCTTAACTTTTCATGAATATTCTAAATTTATTGATTACAATTAAAAAAAAGAACTATGGTTTTGCCCTATACCTTTCTCTTTTTAGCAATCGTTTTAGAAGTTGTTGGTACTCTTTTTTTAAGAGATACAGAAGGCTTCACAAAAATGACACCAAACCTTATTGTCGTCTTTAGTTATGCTGCAAGCTTCTATTTTTTATCTTTAACTTTCCAACATATATCGGTTTCAGTTGCATATGCAATTTGGTCGGGAGTAGGGATTATTTTAATAGCAATATTGGGCGCAATAAAATATCAAGAATTTCCATCTTTACTTATTTCTGTTGGGATCCTTTTGATCGTAACTGGTGTTATTTTAGTTCTGGCCAATACCGTAAATTAAGGTATTAACCAATTCTTTTTTAAATCATTGTTATTCCATTTGAAGATTGCTCTTCTATGACCTGATCTTTTTAAATATAAGATTTCTAGGCATTGAAAAGTAAAAAGATTAACTGCAAAATTTTCATAACCCATTTCTCTATCAATTTGGTTCTTATCAATATCAAATTTAACCGGATTATCTATCTTTTTACTGGGAGAGTCTTTTACCGAGTAACATTCTTTGGACATCTCTCTGGTATTTTCCCATGCCTTTTCAGTTACAGAATCTTGATGATGAATTTCAATACTTCCTTTTAATCTAATCTGAATTTTTTCTTCTTGATCATAAGCATGAACCGTAGCACTATTATTTTCTCTTATTTGAGAAATTTTTGGCGACCTCTGATCGGTATGAAATCTTAAAACTCTTTCTTGTTCATTAAAATCTCTAAGCACAACAGTTCTTGCTGATATTTCTTGCCCTTCAAAAGTACATATAGTTGGGGTGTGAAAATAACTTTTAGAATCATCTACACCATAAGAAATAGTCAAAAAAGCTTTTTCAAGCATTGTTTCTAAAGAATTTTCAAAATCTTCCATAAATGTTATTAATATAAGGAATCTACTTTAGCTTAAAATAAAAATATATGGATGTATCTTATATATTGGACGATCTTAATTCTCCTCAGAGAGAAGCCGTATCAGACAAATCTCAATTCTCCTTGATTCTTGCAGGAGCTGGCTCTGGCAAAACTAGGGTTATAACTCATAAGGTGGCTTGGTTGTGTAAAGTTCATAACCTAAATCCTATGTCTTTATTAACAGTTACATTCACAAACAAAGCAGCAAAAGAAATGAGAGGGAGAATAGAAAACATTCTTGGCGAACAACTAAATCAGATGTGGTGCGGAACTTTTCATTCTTTATTTCATAGAATGTTAAGAAGACATTGGGAAGAAGCTGGGTTACCAAAGAGCTTTTCTATTTTAGATTCAGAAGATCAGAATAGGGTCATAAAGAGAGTTATAAAATCTTTAGAATTAGATGACACGACCTGGCAGCCCTCTCAAGCACAATGGTTTATTAACAACCAGAAAGAGGAAGGCAGACGAAAGGCAAAAATAAAATCAAACGCTTCTTTTGTTGAAGAAAAAATGGCTGATATCATGACTGAGTACCAAAAAGTCTGTGACCTAGAAGGACTTGTTGATTTCGCAGAAATCCTCTTGCGATCTTTTGAATTGCTTTCTAATAATAAATTAATTTTAGAGCACTATCAGAATAGGTTTGAACACATTTTGGTCGATGAATTTCAGGATACTAACGAAATTCAATATCTTTTATTAAAAAAACTTTTAGGCAAAAAAAGTTTCATGACAGTTGTGGGGGATGATGATCAATCAATTTATAGTTGGAGAGGCGCAAAAAGCGCAAACATCAAAAGATTTCAAAAAGACTTTAAGAAAGTGAAAACCATTAAGCTTGAGCAAAACTATAGATCCACAAAAAATATTCTTTCTTCTGCTAATGCAGTTATTTCAAATAATCCTGAAAGATTAGGGAAAAAACTCTGGTCCGAAAATAAAGAAGGTGAGCCTTTAAAAATTTACCGAGCATTCAACGAAAGAGATGAAGCTAGTTTTATTGTTGATATTGTAAAAAACTGGATCGATGAGGGAAGGTCACTTAATGATGTAGCAATTTTGTACAGGTCAAATGCCCAATCTCGTGTTTTGGAAGATAGTATTTTAAGAGCCGAGTTGCCTTATAGGATATACGGCGGTGTGAGATTTTATGAAAGAATGGAAATCAAAAATGCTCTGGGTTATGCAAAATTACTCGTAGACTTTGATAATGATGCAGCTTTTGAACGAATAGTAAATGTACCTACAAGAGGCATTGGTGCTAAAACCTTAGATAATGTGCGTGACTACGCCAGAGCTGAAAATTTATCTCTATGGAGAGCAGCAGAATCTATCTCTAAAGACAATTCAAAGAAATCTTCTAAAGCTTTATCCAATTTTATTGAAATAGTTTCTCAACTAAAAATTGATACTGAAAAAAAAGGTCTTGGAGAAATTTTTGACAGTATAATTAATACGACTGGTTTGAAAGATTTTCATGCTAAAGAGCCAGGAGAAAAAGGCAGATCAAGAAAAGAGAATTTAGAGGAGCTAGTCTCTGCTGCTTCTAGTTTCAATCCTATAGTCGAAGATGCTGACGATCAAAGAAATGAATTGGAGATATTTCTTGATCAAGCTTCTTTAGATGCAGGCGAAAACCAAGCAGATGTTGATGAAGATGCTATACAGATGATGACCTTACATTCAGCGAAGGGTTTAGAATTCCCACTGGTCTTTATGGCTGGATGTGAAGAGGGTTTATTCCCTCACAAAAGATCTATAGAAGATCCAAGGCAGCTAGCAGAAGAACGTAGGCTTTGCTACGTCGGAATTACGAGGGCTATGGAAAGACTTTATTTAACATATGCTGAAGTAAGAAATATGTATGGCATGGAGAGTTTTAGCCCGATATCAAGATTTTTAAAAGAAATTCCTGATGAGTTGAAGTATGAGATCCGAATGTCATCGGAAACATCTAGTGCAAAAGGGTTTGTTCCCAAAATTGTTGGCGGTTCTGAGTTTAAAGGCGTAGAGTTTTCTCTAGGCGATCTGGTAATTCATGATGTATTTGGCGAAGGAACTATTCTTAACTATGAAGGAGAGGGTGCCAATGCTAGAGTTGAAGTTAATTTCACAAAAGAAGGAATAAAATGGCTGGTTTTAAGTTTCGCAAATTTAAAAAAAGTTTAGTTTTAATTTTTGCATTAACTTTCTTTATCGCATGTGAGAAAGAAGAAGTAAATACTGCATTTAAAGAATCCGAAAAGACATTCACTTGGCGAATGGTAACAACCTGGCCAAAAAATTATCCTGGGGTAGGTTTGGGAGCTGAAAATCTTTCAAAATTAGTTAACAAAATGTCATCAGGTAGATTGCAAATAAAAGTTTATGGTAGCGGAGAGCTTGTTCCTGCTTTAGAAGTTTTTGATGCGGTTTCTCGGGGTACAGTTGAGATGGGACATGGAGCATCCTATTACTGGATTGGAAAAGCTCCTTCTTCACAATTTTTTACTGCTCTGCCTTTTGGCCTAAACGCTCAAGAGATGAATGCTTGGCTTCATTATGGTGGTGGATTAGAACTTTGGGAAGAAGCCTATGATAAATTCAATTTGATTCCTATGGCGGGCGGTAATACCGGTGTTCAAATGGCAGGTTGGTTCAACAAAGAAATAAATTCTCTTAAGGATATTAAGGGAACAAGAATGAGAATTCCTGGATTGGCTGGAAAAGTCTGGACAGAGGCAGGTGGGGAAGCAGTATTAATGCCTGGAAGCGAAATCTTCACTAACCTCCAAACAGGAGTTATAGATGCTGCCGAATGGATTGGGCCATATAACGATCAGACTTTTGGATTACACCAAGCAGCAAAATATTATTACTATCCAGGATGGCATGAACCTGGTCCAACTTTAGAAGTAATTATTAATAAAGAAGCTTTTGAATCTTTGCCGATTGATCTTCAAGAAATAGTAAGAACTGCAAGTAGGGCAGTTAATCAAGATATGTTGGATGAATATACTGCAAGGAATAACCAGGCATTGGAAACATTGGTAAATACTCATGGAGTGATACTAAAAAGACTCCCTGACGATGTTTTGAAAAAATTCAAAGATATTACTTTTGAGCTTTTGGAAGAGTTAATTGCTGAAGATCCGTTATCGAAAAAGATATTTGAATCTCAAGAAAATTTCAAAAAGAATGTTTCTGAATATCATAAAATTTCAGAAAAAGCAGTTTATGAAATGAGGGAACTAAACTAACTGTATTTTCTTACTAACCAAATACCTATTGTGGTCGAAAAAGAATATCTAACAAAGAAAAGAAGTGCAGCAGGCCAGGTATAAACGACTCCGATCCACCAATCAAAAAATTCACCCCAAGTTTTAATCCAATTAAACAAATATAAAGCTATTTGAAGATACTCAGAAAAATACATTTCAACATTAATTGGACTTACAAATAAAGAATGAATAAAAAATATAACTAATAAAAAATCTCCCCAGATAAAGAAGTACCCCAAGCTGACTAAATTTTTGTTGGTCATATATTTATTTTATTAGATCTTTTTTAGCATATAAAATATACACCTTGAATAAATACGAAATCTTTATCCCTGAACATTTGCGCGCATATAGGCCTAAGCCTATCAGATGGCTCGGCAAATTTTTAATGAAAATAACAGGCTGGAAAACTACTGGTAATTTTCCTAAAGACCAGCGTGTAGTGTTAGTCGCTGGACCACATACTTCGAATTGGGATTTTGTTCTTGCTATGTCACTCATATTAAGTCTTGATGTAAATATACATTGGGTAGGTAAACATTCAATTTTTAAAATAGGTTTTCGCAAACTGCTAAGAAAAATGGGCGGCATTCCTGTTAATAGAGCTAACCCAGAAGCATTAAGAAATGAAATTCTTAATATTACTGAGAAATTTAAAGGTTTTGTGATTGCTATATCACCGGAAGGTACTAGAAAAAAAGTAAATAGACTCAAGTCCGGTTTTTTAAGAATTGCTACTGAAACTAACAGCAAAATTATGATGGTTGGAGTTGATTTCTCTAAAAAAACTATCGAGCTTGGAGATTTTTATAGCCCTTCAGGAGATGTAGAAAAAGATCTGAAATTCATTAAGGAATATTTTGCTAACTTTACTGGGAAGCATCCAAAACTAAAGTAGCACTTGTAAAGTATTTTATTTCCACTCAATAGGTATTTCGCTTAATAAATATTTATCTGATATATTAAAAATAAAGGGAGAGGTTTCATGAATCAAGCAGCACTATTAACACCAGTATTTGTCTTAATAATTTGGACTTTCACAATTTTCTTGATTATGGCTTATGGCAGAACGAGATTTATGAAAGATCCACAAGATGCAGCTCATACAAAGGACATAAAAGGAACTTTACCTGCTTGGGTAGAGAGAACTGGAGATAACTATAACCATCTTTTTGAACAACCTATTGCATTTTATGTTGTTACTTTAGGTATAGCCTTAGTTAATAGCATTGATCCTTTAATGATGCAGTTAGCTTGGGCATTTGTGATTTTAAGAATTGTTCATTCTTTAGTTCAACTAACATTCAACCTAGTTTTGATAAGATTTATGATCTTTCTTATTGGTTGGTTGATAATTGCTTATATGGCAATTTCTCAATTAGTTTAATTTTTATTTAAAGAATTAAATTCTTAAAAATAATTGGGTAAAAAACTTACGATTGAGGGAAAAATAGCCAATAAAATCAAAAGGCCTAGCTGAATTACTATAAACGGAATCACACCTTTATATAGAGAAATTGTCTTGATACTTTCTGGCGCAACACCTCTTAAATAGAATAAAGCAAAACCAAATGGCGGGGTCAAGAAAGAAGTTTGTAAATTTATTGCAATCATAATGCCGAGCCAAATTGGATCTGCCCCCATTGCCATCAATACTGGCCCTACAATTGGCACTATAACAAAACTTATTTCGATGAAATCTAGGATAAATCCTAACAAAAAAATTAAAACCATAACTAAAACCATAGAACCGAAAAGACCTCCAGGAATTAAGTTAAATATTTGCTCGATGAGCTCTTCTCCTCCCAAGCCTCTAAAAACCAAAGAAAAAACAGAAGCTCCAATTAAAATGATAAAAACCATCGAAGTTATAGCAGCTGATTGTTTAACGGTCTCAGCCAAAGTCTGAAAATTTAATTTGTTATTAAGGATTGCAATCAAAATCGCTCCTAAAGCACCCAAACCAGAGGCCTCTGTTGGAGAAGCAATTCCAAAAATAATGCTGCCCAAAACAGTTATGATCAAAATAAAGGGCGGAGCAATGATTTTAATTAAATCAATAGCTTCTATTGAGCTTTGTTTTTCACTTGAGGCAAGTTCCAAGTTTCTTGATTTGAAAAGAAAATATATTGCATAAAAACATAGCAACATTAATCCAGGAACTATAGCTGCTAAAAAAAGATCCCCCACAGAAATTGTTTTGGCAGTAAAAATACCTTGGCTAAGTTGCGATTGTTGATAAGCCGAAGACAACACATCTCCTAAAATTACCAAAGCAATAGAAGGTGGGATGATTTGTCCCAAAGTACCGGTAGCAGAAATTAAGCCAGTAGAAAGATCGTGAGGATATCCTTGTTTTAAAAATGCGGGCAAAGAAATCAATCCCATTGCAATAACTGTAGCCCCAACAATGCCTGTACTTGCTGCAAGCAAAGCTCCAACAAAAATTACCGAAAGACCAAGGCCACCTCTAAAACCAGAAAAAAAGTCAGACATTTTAAGCAGCAGTTCTTCAGCAACTTTCGATTTTTCCAACAATACGCCCATAAAAATAAATAAAGGAACTGCTATTAAAGTAGAGTTTGTCATCACGCCAAAAATACGATTTGGCAAAGTTTCTAAAAGAAACAAATCAAAAACACCGAAAAAACTTGTTATCAATGCAAAAATTATTGAAACCCCAGCCAAAGTGAAAGCAACAGGGAAACCAAAAAGTAAAAAGATACAAACTAAAGCAAAAAGAATTAGCGGCAGAAAATCAATCATGTTTGAAAACTAACCTAATCAGCTCAGAAAAGCTCTGAAGAATTAAAAAAATAGGAAAGATAATTAAGCTTGTTTTGAAAAGATATACAAAAGGAAGACCTCCTGGTTCCGGAGAAATTTCATTTATAGACCAAGAGAAGTAAACATATTCATATGAAAATATTAAAATTACCCAAGCAAAGGGTTGTAAAAAAAACAGATTCCCAAAAATATTTATCATTCTTTTTCTTTTATCCGACAATTCTCTATAAAAAATGTCAACCCTGACATGCTTATCATCCTTAAGAGCCAATGCGGCATAAAATAAAAAAAGCATTCCGTGTGAATATACGAGTAATTCTTGCATTGCAACTACTCCGATTTCAAAAACATATCTCAAGATGACAATCATTGAGCTTAGAAAAATCATTAATAAAATCAGCCAAGAAGATATATTTCCGAAAAATGAGGGAAATAAATTAAGTATATTCTCTGTAGTTTTGGTAATTTTTTTGAGCATTGAAATATGATTTAATAATACTGTAATGATTATAGTTCTATCACCAGCTAAGACGTTAGATTATTCTTTTTCTGAAAAGGGACTGGATTTCTCAGTACCTCCTTTTTTGCCTAAATCTAAAAATTTAGTGTCTACTATGAAGAAACTCAATAAATCTGAGTTGTCTTCTTTAATGGGAGTGAGTGATAAAATTTCTGCTTTAAACCATGATAGATTTAAGAATTGGTCTCAAGCAACCAAACCTGCAGCTCATGCGAAACAAGCTGGGTTTGTTTTTAAAGGAGACGTCTATCAAGGACTGGAGTTTGAAAAACTTTCAAAACAAGACATTAATTTTGCACAAAAACATCTCAGAATTCTTTCTGGTCTTTATGGAGTTTTAAAACCGTTAGATATCATTTCGCCTTACCGTCTTGAGATGGGTACAAAAATTTCCGTTGCAAAAAACAAAGACTTATATGAGTTTTGGAAAGAAGAAATTACTAATCAATTAAATAAAGACCTTAAAACATCTTCTATTGTGGTAAATCTTGCATCTATAGAATATTTTTCTTCTGTTGATACTGAAAAACTGAAAAGCAGGGTCATCAGCCCGGTTTTTAAAGACTTTAAAAATGGCCAATTTAAGATAATTAGTTTCTATGCAAAAAAGGCTAGAGGGTTAATGGCTAAGTATTTAATTGAAAATAGAGCTAAAACTCCTGAAGATCTAAACAAATTCAATCTCGATGGCTATAAATTTTCCAAAAAAGATTCTACTGAAGATAAGCCGGTTTTTCTAAGAAAATAATCTATCCTTGGTAACCGCCATCAAGATATTTTTTTCCTGTTCTCGGAATTAAATCATCAAACTCTGGATCTTTATTATTGGCTTTTGCTTCAAAAGCTGCAGACATCTCATCGCTTATTCCCATTGCAGCATTCCACAAAGCAACATGATTTAGAGATTCTTCAATTGTGTGATCTCGCCCATAATTAAGAATTTCTTTTGTTCCCGCAACTGCCAAAGGACCTTTGGAAGCAATTTCTTCAGCAATAATTTTCACCGCTGACATCATTTCTTCTTGGGAATCAAAAACTTTGTTTACCAAGCCATGGGCTTTTGCTTCGTCAGCAAAAAACCTTCTGCCTGTATAGGCTAATTCTCTAACTACTCCTTCTGGAATCAATCTAGGAATTCTTTGCAAAGTTCCAACATCTGCTGCCATCCCAATATTAATTTCTTGGATACAAAAGAAAGCCTCTTTAGTACAGAATCTCATATCCGTAGCTGTTGCTAGGTCTAAACCACCACCTATACAACCACCCTGAATAGCTGAAATAACAGGAATTCTTGCTTTTTCAAGAGATGTGATTGTGTGTTGAAGGTCAAGAGTGATTCTAAAGCCGGCCTCCTTTTTCATGCCATTATGGGTATTTGAAGATTTTGGCTCAGTGGGATTATCGCTTAATGAAAAGTTTGCTAAATCCATTCCGGCACAAAAATGTTTTCCTGTAGAAGACAGAACTATTACCCTAGCACTAGCATCATCAGATATTTTCTCAACAAGATGGGGCAATTCCGACCAAAAGGCTTTGTTCATCGTGTTGTATTCATCTGGTCGACACATGGTTACATACGCCACTTTGTTTTTTATTTCCAAATCAAAACAAGTATATTTATTTGTCATTTCAACTCCATTTTTACTTTTTAAGTTTCTCAATCAAATCTATTGAAAGTTCTTCAAGTTCCTCAATCAGTTCAAACTCTTTGTGATGAGGCATTACAACTTTTCTATTTTTTAGACTAAGTCTCTTTAGCCCAGAATGAATGTCTTCTGCCTGTTTCAATAAATCTTCTTTATCAACCATAATATGTTCTTAAATAAGAATGTTATTGTAATTTATAAATAGTATTTATAAAAATATTGATGAATAAAGTGAACCAAACTTATATCTCAGAGGAGATAATTAAAATATTCAAAAGTGCGAAAAAGTTTTTTGTTAATTTTGACTCTATAGATCTTAAGGTAAGTTATAAAAACGATGACTCTCCACTGACAATCCTAGATACCAAGGTTGATAAATTCATAAGAAAAGAGCTAAAAAAAATTAATCAAGATTTTGTTCTCATCTCTGAAGAGACTAGCCGACAACAAGTAATTTCTGAATACGCCTGGATCATAGATCCTATCGACGGCACAAAAGAATTAATCAATGGCAGCGATGAATTTACTTTAAACATTGCTTTAATTAATAATCAAAAACCAATACTCGGCGCTATATATCAACCTATGAAAGATTGTATTTTTTTAGGAGGCACTGATTTACCACCAAAAAAAATTATTGACGAAAAAAGGGAGTTTCTTCCTAATAAAAATAATCAAATCTGCAATGTTCTAATCAGTAAATCTCACAGTAGTAAAGAAGAAATAGATTTTTGTGCAAAAGTAATGTCTAAATTTAAGGGATCTAAAATTATTAAAATGGGAAGTTCAATTAAGTTTTGTAGGATATGCGAGGGAATAGCAGACCTTTATCCTAGGTTTGGAGATACTTATTCTTGGGATATAGCAGCTGGACACGCAATTTTACAATCTTTTGGAGGAGACATACTAGATTCAGACCTTCAAGAAATATCTTATGATATGAGAGAAAAACAGTTAATTAAGGGTTTTTTTGCTTTTTCCAATAAAAACAGGTTAGATTTTTTAAGACAAATAGATTCTTAAACTATTTTTATAACTTTTTTACTAAATTATTTCTAAAAAGATGAAAAAAAGGTATAAAATCTACAATTATGGGTAAAGAACTACAACCAATGGATATTTCTTCTCCAGGTCAAAACTTGGAGTCCTATCTAAATTCCATACAAAATATCTCTATTTTGACTCCTGAAGAGGAGAAAAAACTTGCAGAGGAGCTTTACTACAATAATGACTTGGAAGCAGCCAGAAAACTTGTAATGGCACACCTGAGGTTTGTTGCACACGTAGCCAGAGGATACTCCGGATATGGTCTTCCGCAAGCCGATCTTATTCAAGAAGGAAATGTGGGCCTAATGAAAGCTGTAAGGAAATTTAATCCAGAAGTTGGCGTTAGACTAATTTCCTTTGCGATTCATTGGATAAAGTCAGAAATTCATGAATACATCTTGAAAAATTGGAAAATTGTTAAAGTAGCAACTACCAAAGCTCAAAGGAAGCTTTTCTTTAATCTTAGGAGTAAAAGAAAAGAGTTGAATTGGCTTTCATCAGAAGAAGTAAAAATGATCTCTTCAGAATTAGGCGTAGATGAGAAATCCGTTAAAGAAATGGAATCCAGAATGAATTCATCAGATGTTTCTTTTGATCCACCTGCTGAATCTAATGATGATCAGGCATCTTATAGTCCTGCCAATTACATTTCTGATTCAAGCATGGACCCAGCAGAACTCGTTGAAAAAAACGACTTAGAAAAACATAACAATAGTGAACTACTTTCTGCTATTTCTGAATTAGATCAAAGAAGTAAGGAAATTTTAATGGATCGTTGGCTAAGCGACATGAAACCCACTCTTCATGAACTATCTGATAAATATGGAGTTAGTGCAGAACGAATAAGGCAAATTGAAAAATCTGCCATGGACGTGATAAAAGAAAAATTGAGCTAAATCTTGGGAAGCTCTCCAATAAAAATCTTCATCAACGGCGATTTAAAAAAATTTCCTAGAGAAACAAATATCACTTCTATTTTAGAGTCCTTGAATATATCTTCCAAGCACATTGCAATTGAAATAAATGAAAGTTTAGTTTTTAGATTGGATTGGGAGGAAACGAATCTAAAAGATGGAGATAAAGTAGAAATTGTAAAGGCTATAGGCGGTGGTTAATTGACTCAAGATAGTTTAGTCGTTGCAGGAAAAAACTTCTCATCAAGGCTCCTATTAGGAACAGGTAAATATAAAGATGAAGCTGAAGCAATTGCTTGCATTGAATCTTCGGGAGCAGAAATAGTTACTGTTGCTGTAAGAAGAATAGACCTTCAAAATGACAAAGATTCTTCAATTCTTGACTACATTTCTCCAGAAAAATACACAATCCTTCCTAATACTGCTGGTGCCTATTCAACAAAAGATGCAGTTAGAATGGCCAAATTAGGTAGAGAAATTTTAGGTGGTAAAAATTTACTAAAACTTGAAGTATTGGATGATCCAAAAACATTACTGCCAAATATGGATTCGACCATAGAGGCAGCTGAAATTCTTGTAAGAGAAGGTTTTGAGGTAATGGTTTATTGCACTTCTGACTATGAAAGTTGTATGAGACTAGAGGATTTAGGATGTGTTTCAATAATGCCATTAGCTGCTCCCATTGGCTCCGGCCAAGGTATTGCAGAGCCTCAAAAAATTCAAAAAATTATTGATTCAGTTTCTGTGCCAGTTATTATTGATGCTGGTATTGGTACTGCATCAGATGCCTCTATAGCAATGGAAATGGGGGCTGATGCAGTTTTATTGAACACTGCCATTGCAAAATCTGAAAATCCTTCACAGATGGCATTAGCAATGAAACTAGCAGTTGAATCAGGAAGGCTTGCCAATAAATCAGGAAGAATTCCTAAATCTCAACCTAGCCCCAGCTCTCCAGAAAAAGGCATCATAGAGTCTTGAAAAGAGAGATTAAATCTTTTGTGCATGTTCGCAGTAGAACATCCAAAAAAGATCTGGAAATTTTCGAGAAATTTAAAAATAAGAATTTTTTTGATTCAAAAGAAGTTAGCAATTTATCAAAATTACTTCCAGAAAAGAAAATTAATATTCTTGAAATAGGCTTTGGAGTTGGAGATAACTTAATTGAAAAGTCAATGGCCAACTCTAATATGAACTTTTATGGAATTGAAGTTTTTAAGTCTGGTATTGCCTCCGTTTTGAAACAGGTAAAAATTCATGATTTAGATAACGTATGTTTATTTTATGGCGATGCAAAAGATTTTTTAGTAAAAATTGAAAAACCTTTTTTTGACTTTATTTTTATTTTATTTCCTGATCCTTGGCCGAAAAAAAAACATTGGAAAAGAAGGTTGATAGATCAAAATTTTCTAAATCTTATAAAACAAAACCTTAAGGAAAAAGGAAGTTTGATTATTAAGACAGACTGGCTAGATTATGCCGATGATATAAAAAAAGACTTTGCAAAATTCAAAGTATTTCATGATCCAAATATTTTACAGTCACTAAAACCCATACAAACAAAATATGAGGGGAAAGCGATAGAAGAGGGTAGAAAAGTTTTTACTTATATAAGTGATTTAAATGCTTAAGCATTTCTTGAGTAGATTTTGCTCTGTGACTAATTTTCATTCTTTTTTTAAATGAAACCTCTGCCAAAGTTTTACAAGAATTTTTAATTTTAAAAATGGGATCATAACCAAATCCTCTATCACCTTTTTTTTCCTTAATGATTTCTCCTTCTAATTCTCCAAAGGAAAAAAGCTCAAGATTTTTTTGTGGATCGTAGAATGCTAATGTGGAAACAAATTTTGCTTTAGTATTTTCTAAATTTTTAGTTTCTTTAAGTAATTTTTTTATATTTGTTTCATCAGTCGCATTTTTTCCTGAATATCTAGCAGAAAAAAGCCCAGGATCATTATTAAGTAATTTAACTTCAAGGCCTGAGTCATCTCCAAGCGACGAATAATTACTAAGCTCACTCGCTTTTTTTGCTTTCAACATTGCATTTTCTTCATAAGACTGACCTGTTTCGTCAATGTCTTCACTTGCGAAGTCTTTTAAAGAAAGAATTTCAAAACTAGATTTACTAAATAAGTCTTTAAATTCTTTAAGTTTACCTTCGTTAAAAGATGCAATTACTATCTTCAATTTTCTTTGACAAGTTTGTACAAAGCCACTTCTGAAAATAGATTTGGTAATAGTTTCATTAGAAAACTTTCTTCGCCATTTATTTTTGAAAGTTTTCTCTCAATAATTGCAATATTGGATTTCTTACAAAGTTCCTCAAAATCCTCTAAAGAGCAAAGATGTAAATTTGGCGTTGAGTACCATTCATGAGGTAAAGCACTTGAAACTGGCATTTGTCCTTTAAAAAAAAGTTGGAGCCTGCATTTAATATTTGCAAAATTAGGAATAGAAACGATACATTCTTTCCCAATTCGGACAATCTCTTCTAAAGCTACTTCAGGTTTTTTAAGAGCTTGGATAGATTGACTCATCACCACATAATCGAAGGATTGATTGCCAAAATTTTCCAAACCACTATCGATGTCTTGTTCGATAACTGATATTCCTTTTTTTAAACAGCTTTTAATTTTTTCTGAATCTATTTCAATACCTAAACCTGAAGCAGATTTTTCTTTCCTTAAATCATTAAGGAGGGAACCATCTCCACAACCAAGATCTAGAACTTTGGAGTCTCGAGAAATCCAATCATTTATCTTAAACATCTGCCTCTAAAAAACTATTAATAGCATTTTCATATCTATCATTTTTCATCAAAAAACTATCGTGACCTTGAATAGAATCAATATCTAAGTAACTTACTTTTTTTTCTGCATGAATTAAGGCATCTACGATTTCTTTGGATCTTTCTGAAGGAAATCTCCAATCAGACTTAAAAGATACAACCAAGAACTGACATGTTGCATCCGAAAGGGTTTCAGATAGATTTCCGTCATTTTTTTTTGCAGGATCAAAATAATCTAATGCTTTCGTCATCAGCAAATATGTATGAGCATTAAAGCTTTTTGAAAAATTTGCTCCTTGGTATCTTAAATAACTTTCTATTTCAAACTCAACATCGAAGCCATATTCAATTTTTTCCTTTTTCAACTCTCTACCAAATTTATTTTTCATAGACTCTTCAGAAAGATATGTTATGTGCCCTAACATTCTCGCAAGTCCCAATCCTTTTTCAGGATGTGCATCTCCTTTTGTAAAATCAGGATCCGAAATTATGGATTGTCTTGCAACTTCATTGAAAGCGATATTTTGAGTACTCAGCTTTGGTGCGGCTGCAATGATAATAGCTTTGGATAATTTATCAGGAAATTCAATTGCCCATTGAAGAGCTTGCATTCCTCCAAGACTTCCTCCAGCAACGCTTAGCCATTTTTCAATTTTAAGTTTTTCTCTCAAAAGATTTTGGCTGTTAACCCAATCAGAAACTGTAACGATTGGAAAATTAGCACCAAATTCTTTACCAGTTTGATCGTGAGTTGAACCTGGTCCAGTAGAGCCATGACATCCGCCTAGGTTATTCAAAGAAACAATAAAGTATTTGTTTGTATCAAAGGCCTTTTCTGGCCCAATAAGTTCATCCCACCATCCAGGTTTTTTATCTTCCTTTGAATAAATACCAGCAGCATGATGATTACCGCTTAGGGCATGACATATTAAAATGGCATTAGATTTTTCTTTGTTTAACTCTCCGTAAGTTTCATAAATAAGCTCAAAACCATTTAAACTCTCCCCCGATTCAAGGCGAAAACTTTGGTTGTGTTTAAACTTTCGTGGTTCGACAATGAGGCGATTATCTTCTGACATTTATATTAGACTGGTTAAACCTAAAGAAAATTTTGCGTTATACAAAATTCTATCAATTTGTATTAAAAGAAAAAAAACTATTATGGGTGAGAAGTCCATTCCGCCAAAAATAGTGAATTTTTGAAATGGCTTTAATAAGACATTTGTAATGGAGTTACAAAGTGATAGAAATTGGTTATGCGATGCAGGAAAAGCCCAGCTCCCGATAATGGATATGAACAGTCCATATCTTAGGATTTGACTAAACACCAATAATACGCTGATTGCAGTCCAAGCCAAAGCCTCATTCAAGTTAAAATCTATCTCACTCCCTGAAAGAAAAATATAAAAACCTAAAGCTTTAAAGAAAAAGATTAGAGCTAAACAGGATAAATCGATTCGATATATCACCGGAAGAATCATACGAAAGGGTTTTAAAAAAGGCTCAATAAAAGTGTAAGAACGACTAACAAAAACGTTATTGAAATTTACTTCAAAAATCCTAAAAAAAAAGTAAATAGATAGAACAATAGAAATTAAATTGACGAATGTGAATATCACAAAGTTTGGATTCATACTTATTTACCTAATTCTTTTGACCTTTCTATTGCCATTTTTATAGCATCAGAAACTATTGTCTTGAAGCCGTTTTCTTTCATTGCTTCTAAAGCTTTTTCAGTAACCCCGCCTTTTGAAGCTACCATAGCCATGATGTTCTCAAAACCAATATCTTTTTTTTCATCATATATTTTTGATGTTCCTAACATGAGAGTATTTACCCAGGATTCAGGTTTCTCAAAGCCTTCCTTATGAGCTATTTCAACTAAGGTTTCCGCCAAAAGCGCAAAGTAAGCAGGTCCAGCTCCAACTATGGCAGTGAAAGCATCAAAAAACTCTTCTTTCATTTCAATAACTGAGCCAAGCTTGGAAAGCATATTCTTAACTTCTTGAGAAATGGAAATGTTTGATGTGACAGCAATAGCACTATCCCCAGTTCCAATACCTACTGTTGGCATTCCTCTGATAAGTTTTGTTTCCACTCCTATGAGTTCATGAATTTTATCAAGACTTAATCCAGCCATAAAAGATATAAAAGTCTTATCCTGCAAGTTAAAAATATTTTTAGAAAATATTTCTCCAATCATATTAGGCTTTATTGTAAAAAAGATTGCATCAGAAGAATTTATTGTCTCTTCCAAAGAAAAATAGCCATTTGTAACTATTTTGAGTTCGTCTTTTTCAATTGGATCTGACAGAAATAGATCATAACTTTTAGAAAGCTTTTTGACTGCTTTTTCTCCAAGATTTCCAACACCAATAAAACCTATTTTCATTTAATTTCTTGCTC
This sequence comes from uncultured SAR86 cluster bacterium, assembly GCA_902514645.1. Classification (GTDB taxonomy): domain Bacteria; phylum Pseudomonadota; class Gammaproteobacteria; order Magnimaribacterales; family AG-339-G14; genus MEDG-81. The sequence goes on along the minus strand of CABXRO010000001.1, from coordinate 59,220 downwards.
CAAATATAGTTTCTCCCAATCTTACTATAGTGGAACCCTCTTTTATTGCTAATTCGAAATCTCTAGACATCCCCATAGAAATTTCAGTTAGATTCTCATAATTTTTTATTAGCTTATCTGAAAGCACCTTAATCTTCCTGAAGGTTTGTTGCAGATCTGAAAATTCCACATTTGGATTTGGGATTATCATTAATCCACAAATTTTGATTTTTCTTAGATCAGATAACTCATTTAAAAAATTCTCTACTTCTTCTAGCTTAATTCCAGATTTTGAGTCTTCGTTATCTATATTTATCTGTATCAAACAATTTATGCGCTTATTTTCTGGGCAGTATTTATCAATTAACCTAGCAATTTTTAATCTATCAATTGTGTGAACCCAATCGAAATTTTTAGCTATTTCTTCACATTTATTTGATTGAATTTTCCCAATAAAATGCCAATTAATCTTAGAATCCTTTAGTTTTGAAATCTTTTCTAAAGACTCTTGTAAATAATTTTCTCCAAAATCATTAATTCCATTCTCATAAGCTTCCAAAATTTCCTGCCAAGATTTTTTTTTACTTACTGCAACAAGTTTTACATTTTTATTTATTTTTGATTCTTCAATTTTCGACTGGACTATTTTTATCTTGTCTTTAATGTTTTCCATTACATTGCTTCCGGACAATCAACTCCCAAAATATTAAGACCATTATTAATTATTTCTTGAATAGCAGTCGAAAGGGCAATCTTTGCATCTGAGTAATCTTTATCATCGGAAATAATCTTTTCAGCATTATAAAAGCTATGAAATTTAGAACTTAAATCTCTTAGATAAAAACATAAAGGATGAAGCTCATTGTTTTTATAACATTGCTTAAGAATTTCAGGATAGCCGTTTACCAAAGATATAATTTCTTTTTCGTTTTCTTTTAATAAATTTAATTTTTCCAGTGATGACTTCAAATCAAAATTAATTTTTCTTTTTTTTAGTTCTTTTTTTATGCTGCAAATTCTTGCATGAGCATATTGGATATAATAAACGTGATTGTCTTTGTTTGTTTTTTTGGCTAGGTCGATATCAAATTCTAGAGCTTGTTCAGTTTTTCTTGCTAAAAAATAATACCTAGCAGAATCAATACCCACTTCATCTATTAATTTAGATAACTCAACGAACTCTCCGGATCTGGTAGACATTTGGACTTTATGTCCTTTTTCTTTGAGAGAAACAAATTGTATAAGAAGAGTTTTTAACTTTTTAGAATCTAAGCCCAAGGATTCAATTGAGGCTTTAACTCTTGGGATATAACCATGATGGTCCGCCCCCCAAATATTTATGATTTCATCATAATTCCTATTAAATTTATTTTCGTGGTAAGCAATATCCGATGCAAAATATGTCGGTTCTTCATTATCTCTTATAAGTACTCTATCCTTTTCGTCACCATAGTTTGTTGACTTGAACCATAATGCACCATCTTTTTTTTCTATCTCATCATTTTTTAAATTGCTTATGGTTGTTCGAATTAGGTCCTTTTCATATAAGCTCGATTCATTAAACCAGTTATCAAATTCGACTTTAAAAACCTTTAAATCTTTTTTTATTTCATCTGTTTGAAGTCTTATAACGTAATTTGATAGCTCTAAAAAATTATCGAAATTAGAATCAATGTAATCAAACCATTCATTTATTGTTTTAAAAAAAAGATTGTCAGAATTTTTTAAAACATATTTATTTTTAAAATGTTTTTGAGCTTTTAAAGCAAGGACTTTTACGTACTCCCCAGCATAACAACCTTCAGGCAAAGAAACTTTTTTATTAGTTAATTCTTGCATTCTTATGAAGACACTTAAGCCCAAAGTTTTAGCCTGAAGACCTCTATCATTCACATAGTATTCTTGGGTTACTTTATTTCCGGCTACTTTCAATAGATTTGCTAAAGCAGAGCCAAAAGCTGCTGATCTTCCGTGACCAACATGGATAGGGCCTGTAGGATTGCTTGATACATACTCCAAGAGAATTTTTCTTGGTTTTTCTTCTACCAAAAGACCTTTAAAATTTCCCAGAGCATAATTTTTTATTTGACTAAAAAATATATCCTCTTTCAGATAAATATTTATAAATCCCGCTCCAGCAACTTCTATTTTTTCAGAGTAATCTAAATCTCCTAAAGAACTTATAATTTCAATTGCAAGCTCACGTGGATTCTTTTTCATTTGTTTAGCCATAATCAGCGCTAAATTTGAAGACCAATCGCCATGAATTGAATCTTGAGGCTTTGTGACTTGAAATTTACCAGTGAACTCTGGAAAAATTTTTAGAGAGACTTCTTGCAAAGATTTTAAAATTTTGTTTTTCACTTATTAACTCTTCCTTGATATTCCATATTTCTTGTATCGACTGTAATGAAATCTCCTGAAGAAATAAATAAAGGTACCTTTATTTCAATACCATTTTCTAAAATAGCTGGCTTGAAAGTATTTGTAGCAGTATCGCCTTTCAAACCAGGATCCGTATCCCTTACTAAAATATCGACAAAATTATCTATTTCAACCGAAATTAACGTATCTTCCCAGAATATAATTTCATAGTTAGCTCCTTCTTTCATCCAGACTATTTGCTTTTGAATTTTTGATTCATCACATTCAAATTGCTCATAATTTGTAGTATCCATCAAAATAATATTTTCATTCTCTTTGTATAAAAATTGCATTTCTTTACTTGTAATTTCTGCCTTATCTACAGACTCACCAGTCTTGAAAGTCTTTTCCAAAACCCTATTAGTAAGTAAATCCCTGTATTTTATCCTCATGACAGCTTGACCTTTTCCTGGCTTATGAAACTCATGTTCAATAATTTCACAAGGATTTTTATCAAGGACAATCTTTAAACCTTGTTTGAATTCATTAGTACTTACTTGACTCATTAAAAATATATGTTCACTAACTCTTTAGGAAAAAATAATAGAAGTTGCAAATATCTTGTTTTAACCATAAAGTTTATTTCCAGTGGTCAAAACATAGCTAGTTTTAGACCATTTTTTTTGCTTTAATCTTAAAATAATCAGGGGATTAATAATGTTACTAATCAAGTTAAATAGAGCAATTTTAACGTTTTTTTTACTAACTGCATCATTATATTTAAGTGCTCAGCTTGAGCCAGTATTAGAAGTAAATACAGAAAGAGCGTTGATAGCACAAGCTTCTCAACAAAAAATAGACTCTTTCCAAGAAAAAACCGATAAAGATTCAGCTGAATATAAAAGTGTCAGCAAACAGATAGAAGGTTTGAAAGTCTACAACGCACAAAAAAGAAAACAAATTAAACGTCAAGTTGAAAGAATGAAAGAAATAGAGAAAACAATGAAAGACTCTACTATTCTTCAGCGCCAAATTCCCCCTCTAGCAAGAAGAATGTTTGAAGGTCTAAAGCAGTTTGTTTCATTGGATATACCTTTTAGAGCCGGGGAAAGAACAGAAAGACTTTCATTTATTCAGGCAGCTTTAGACAATCCTGTTGTTTCACCTGCTGAAAAACTAAGACAAGTCCTAGATGGATATTCAGTTGAATCTGAGTATGGAAGAAAAATTGATACATACAAAGATACTATTCTCATTGAAGACCAAGAAAGAGATGTAAATATTTTAAGAATTGGAAGGTTGGTTCTTGCATATCAAACTTCCGATCTTTCAGAAACTGGAATTTACAACAAAGAAACCCAGTCCTGGGAATCTTTACCTGGAAGATTTAGAAACTCCATTAGAGATGGCATAGCTATGGCTAAGAAGGTAAAAACTGTTGATATTTTAGAACTCCCTATACCTGCAGCGGAGGTAGTTCAATGAAAACTAAAATTCTTATTTTTTTAATAATCTTATCTTCTTCATTTTCTTATGCACAAGAGGAAAAGCCTGATACAGCATTATCTTTAGAGCAACTTTTAGAACTCGTTCAGCAAGGAAAATTTGCTGAATCTGAGGAAGCAACCGAAAGAGAGCAAAAATTTGCCAGGGAAAGAAGCAGACAAGCTACATTATTAGCGAATGCTAAAGCAGAAAGATCAAGGCTAGAAGCCATTGCTACCGAACTAGAGGGAAGGTTCGAAGCAAACGACGCAAAACTTGTTGTTTTAGAAGAGCAGCTTAAAACAAGGTTAGGTTCACTTTATGAAACCTTTGGACATTTGCAGGGAGTTGCTTCAGATACTCAACAACAGTTTGAATCTGCTGTTACTTCGGGGCAGTTTGGCCAAAACAGAGAAATTTTCTTAAAAGACCTTTCTAAGCGAATGGGAGAAGGAATAAGTCTTGCTTCAATAGAAGAGCTAGAAAGACTTTGGTATGAGCTTCAAAGAGAGTTAATAGCTTCTGGAAACGTTCAAAAATTTACAGCAACTGTTGTTGATAACGAAGGTCAAACCTCTCAAGAAAGTGTTGTTAGAGTTGGAAACTTTAATGCTGTTACTGAGGGAGGATATTTAACTTATCTTCCAACTAGAGGAGCTTACGAGACATTGCCAAGGCAACCTGGTAGATATCTTGGCGGGACTTATGATATCCACGATAGCTCAACAGGTTTTGTTGAATTTGCAGTTGACCCCACAGGCCCTCAAGGCGGAGCTTTGTTAACAAATTTAATTTCTTTGCCTAGTTTTTTTGAACAAATTCAATATGGAAGGATCACTGGTTACACAATTATTCTTTTATTCATCCTGGCTACAGGAATATTTGGATGGAGAACTTACATACTTTTCAATTTAGATAAGAACGTCAAAAAAGAAGCATCTGGATCTAAGTTAGGCAATAATCCTCTTTCAAGAATTTTCGATGTAGCTGAACAAAATAAAGGTTCAGACGTAGAGACCTTAGAGTTAAAGCTTGCCGAACAAATATTATTTGAAAGATCTTCAATTGATACTGGAATCTGGTTGGTAAGACTAATTTCAGTTGTTGCTCCATTACTTGGTTTATTTGGAACAATTACTGGAATGATTAATACTTTCCAAGCAATAACTTTGTTCGGTACCGGAGACCCTAAAACAATGGCAAATGGAATTTCTGAAGCATTAGTGACGACAATGTTAGGCTTAATGACAGCCATTCCAGCTACCTTTATGGCTGCAATTATGGCTAATTACGCAAAAAATATTCTTACTGTCCTAGAAGAACAAAGCACCGGAATGATTGCTACTGCCTCAGAAGAAAACAAAGCATAATTCAAGATGGCTTTCCTATTTGGACTTCAAGATACTCTTTTAGATTTCTTTGAAAAAGGGGGCGGGGTGGTCCTTTTTATAGGCTTGTTGATTATTTTAATGTGGAGTTTTATTCTAGAAAGGTTTTGGTATTTTAAATACATTCATGAAGATGTTGAAAAAGATATTCAAAATATTTGGCAAGAAACTCCTAATCATAAATCATGGTCAGGTCATCAAATCAGAACAATGTTGATTTCTAAGGCTAACGTAAAGATAAAAGCTAATCTTGAGTATATAAGAGTGGCAATAGTCTTGGCGCCTTTGTTGGGTTTACTGGGAACTATTTTAGGCATGATTGAGGTTTTTCATATCCTTGCTGTCACAGGGGGTGGTGATGCCAAAGCAATGGCAGGGGGAGTAGCCAAATCTACTATTCCTGCAATGGCCGGATTAATGGCAGCTATTCCTGCAACTTTTGCTTCAAGAATTCTCGAAGAAAAAGCAAAAAAACAATCAGATTTATTACAAGAACACTTAACTTTTGAGTAAAAAAAAATGAGAAGATCACTAATCAGTCAAGCAGTCGAAGAAAAGGATGAACCAAATATTACCCCAATGTTGGATGTTGTATTTATTCTTTTAATCTTTTTCATAGTTACAGCAAACTTTATAAAAGAACCTGGGCTAGAAATAAATAGGCCAGACTCTGAAACAGCAGAAGTAACTGAGAATGCTGCTATTCTTATTGCAATTGGTGCTGCCGGTGAAATTTACATGGACGGGAGAAGAATAGACGTTAGACAAGTTAAGGCTAATGTAATAAGAATGATTGCAGAAAACCCTCAAGGTACAGTAGTGATCCAGGCAGATGAAAAATCTACAGCAGATACTATTATCGATGTAATGGATGAAGTAAGAGAGGCCGGTGTAATAGATATTTCAATAGCCTCAGAACCAAATTTCTAATGCAAAGTTTTCTAAAGATTTTATTTCTAAATTTACAAAAAAGATTTTCGAATCTTTACACCAAAGAAGAAACTCCTTTTTTAAAAAAGCTTATTGTCGAAGATAACCCTTATCAAAAATATGGATTGGCCGCTGCAGGGGGAACGGTTGTTTCCTTTGCCTCAATATTATTGATGGCTTTGTTAATCGCTACGGGAGAAGTCTCCTTGGACGATATGAAGTTGAGAAAAATCGTAGATGTTGTGATGCCTGTTAGAGATCCAGAATTAATTGACTCGGTTGAAAGACCAGAAGAAGCAGACCCTGAACCAGATCAGTTGCCTCCCGAGGTAGATATTGAAAACATAGAAGACCTTCTCGATCAGTCTGTAAATCCGAATTTAAATTTTAAACGAAGAAGATCTGGAGTATTTATGGATGGATCTTACGTTCCAATTTTCCAAGTTCCTCCTCAATATCCTCGAAGAGCTGCTGAAAGAGGCATTGAAGGCTGTGTAGTTTTAAAATATGTCGTAACAGAAGTTGGATCAGTTAGGGATCCCGAAGTCATTCAATCTATACCTCAAGGAGTTTTCGATAGAGCTGCAATAAGAGCTGCGTTAAGATATAAATATAAACCTCTTATAAGAGACGGAAATGCTGTTGAAGTGGAAGGAGTAACTCAAAGAATTACCTTTGTTCTGGAAGGAGAAGATAAAGGTCCAGGATATGTGCCAGAAAACTGCAGAGGTATTCAAGGTTAAAATATGATTAAACTGTTATTTTTAATTTTTTTATTTTCAAGTTCTGCTTTCCTGCAAAATGATAAAGATAAAGAACAAACTGTTTTTGACTTTCCGGGATATACCCTTAAAGGTTGTCTAGGATCAGATTTACCAAAGCCTAAAAGGCAAGTAGCTAAGTTACCGAGCAAACAAGCCCAAACATATCTAAGAGAGCTCTTTCCGTTTCTTCAGGCAGAAAATGAGGATTTTGTAAAAGCAGAAAATGTTCTTGTCAAAATGAAATCAGATAACAGCTTAACTGAATCTGACAAAGCTCAAATGTATTATTATTTTGCTTACATTGACTCAGTTAACGATGACTTAAAATCTGCGAAACAAAATTATATTAAATTTCTTTCTATTGAAGACGCTGATCCCAGACTAAAATCAAACGTTATTTCTATGCTTGGACAACTTTCTTACGCTGAAGGGAGTTTTAAAACTGCTATTGATTATATGGAGCAGTGGATATCTATGGAGTCCAATCCTAGTTCCTTAGGTTTTGATATTATTGCTGCATCGTATTGGCAATTGAAAGATAAAAAGAAAGCTTTAAAATTTTCTGAGAGAGCACTTTGTGTAGCAAAGGCGAATAAATCAAAGCCGAAAGAATCAACATATAATTTATTAGTTGCCTTATACAATGAAAACGAGAGGGTTAATGACATGCTTCCTCTATTTGAAGAGTTAGTAAGGTTTTATCCTAAAAAAAGATATTGGACCCAACTTTCTGGAGTTTACGGAGAACTCAAACAAGAGAATAACCAATTATCCGCACTAGAAGCCGCTCACGATCAAAGGCTTTTAGACAAGGAAACCGAATACGTTTCTCTTTACCAACTTTTGATGAGAGCGGAGGCTCCTTTAAAGGCGGCTAGAGCAATCCAATACGGCATTCAAAATGAATTTGTAGAGGAAAGTGAGAAGCACCTTAAATATCTTGCTCAGGGATGGCATTTAGCACAAGAATTGGATAAAGCTGAGCCAGTCTATGAAAAGGCTGCTCAAAAATCGGAAGAGGGAGAATTGTATATTTTTCTCGGACAAATTTATTTAGCTACAGATAGATATAAAAAAGCTAAACAAGCTCTTCAATTGGGGCTCAAGAAGGGTAAGTTGAAAGATCCGGTGACAGTAAATATTCTTTTGGGCCAAGTAGCATATGAATTGCAAGATTTTGAAGACGCAACAAAATTCTTCAGAACAGCTATAGATAGACTTGCCGATATTAAGATCAAAGATAAAGAAGCCAGAGAGAAAAAACAGGACAAGCTCAGAACACAAGCTTTGAATTGGCTCACTTACACCGAAAAAGAAAAGAAAAGAGTTGAACTGCTTCAGTTAAGACTCAAAGACTTGGAAGAAAGTTAAATTTTTACATAATTTCTGAAATAAAAATCAGCTTTTTCAGTCTTATCGTAACTCTTCTCTTCATCTAGTAATTTCCAGTTTTTCCAGTCAACCGACGGAAAAAAAGCATCACCTTCATAATTTTTGTCTATATAAGTTATAAAGAGATAGTCACAATACTCAAGAAATAGTTCATATATAACATTTCCTCCAATTATATATAGATCCTTTTTTTCAGAAAAAGCATTATAAAAATTAAGTACATCTTTTGAATTGTTAAATACTTCTACTCCTTCAATTTTTAAATTCTTATTATTGCTCAGAACAATATTTTTTCTCTTTGGGAGAGGACGACCAATAGATTCATAAGTTTTCCTACCCATAACAACGATATTTTCACTTGTTAAGAGTTTAAATCTTTTTAAATCTTCTGAGATGTTCCATGGTAATTTATTATTATTCCCAATGACGTTATTTCTAGAAATGGCACAAATAAGTTTTATCGACATTAAACTGAAATAGGAGCGGATATTGCAGGGTGGCTTTCGTAATTTATTATTTCAAAGTCTTCATATTTGAAATCTTCTAAATTTTTTACAGAGTTATTCAGTTTGACAAACGGCAACTCAAGTGGGTTTCTTGAAATTTGAAGTTTTGCTTGATCCAAATGATTGAGATACAGATGAGCATCTCCTAAAGTATGAATAAATCTACCAGGCTTTAAACCACAAACTTGAGCAATCATAATAGTTAAAAGAGCATAAGAAGCAATATTGAACGGTACTCCTAAAAAAACATCAGCACTTCTTTGATACAGTTGACAAGAAATCTTAGAATCGGCCACAAAGAATTGAAATAATGCATGACATGGGGGCAGAGCCATTTCATCAACCAAAGCGGGATTCCAAGCACTTACAACATGTCTTGTAGAATTAGGATTATTTTTAATATTATCTATAAGATTTTTTATCTGATCTACAGAGCCTCCTTTAGGATCTGGCCATGATCGCCATTGAGCTCCGTAAACTGGTCCTAGCTCGCCATTTTCATCTGCCCACTCATCCCAAATTGATACGCCATTCTCTTTTAAATACTTTATATTAGTAGAACCAGCAATAAACCAAATCAGCTCATGAATGATAGATTTTAAATGAACTTTTTTTGTTGTTACTAGAGGAAAGCCTTTTTCAAGATCAAAATTCATTTGATATCCAAATATACTTTTTCTTCCAGTACCAGTTCTGTCAGACCTATCAACTCCTTCATCAAGGATTCTCTCTATTAATTCAAGATACTGTTTCATCTTTTCTTTTTAAACTTAAATATATTAAAACTATACCAAAAATTATCATTGGCAATGATAAGAGCTGTCCTCTCGTAAACGTCTCAAATAAATCAAAACCTATGTGAGCATCTGGCGTTCTGAAGTTTTCTGTAATTGATCTGAATATTCCATACAGAATTAAAAATATTCCAGACAGAAGCATCTTTGGAGGTTTCTTTCTTGCAATCCAAAGTAAAATAAAAAACATTACGACACCTTCGAAAAATGCTTGATAAATTTGGGAGGGGTGTCTTACTAAACCTGAAGGATCATTAGAATAGATTACGCCCCAAGGAATGTCAGTTGGCCTTCCTAGAAGCTCACCTCCTAAAAAATTACCGACCCTTACTGAGCCTAAGCCTAGAGGAAGATAAATAGCCATGTGATCAGATAATCTAAAAAAGGATATCTTTCTAGTTTCAGAAAAAAACAAAAAACTTACTAAAACGCCAATCAATCCACCATGAAAAGACAAACCTCCTTCCCAAACCTTGAAGAGAGACAAAGGATCTCTAATGAGATTTTCAAAGCCATAGAAAATCATATATCCAATTCTTCCACCAATAATTGCGCCTAAAACACCATAGAAAATAAAGTCATCTATAATTTTTTTGTTAATAATGCCGTTCGAAGGGGCGCCAAGCTTAGCAAAGTAGTTGATTGATAAAATTGCGACTAACCAAGAAATACCATACCAATAGATTGGCCACCAACCAAAAAAAGGAATTGGAATATAAAATGCTATTGGATTAATTTCAATTATCATACAAAAGTTATATAAAAAACTCTCAAAGCAGCAATTATTATTAAAATTGAGAAAGCCATTTTGAGATATTTGCTTTCAGTTTTTGCAGACAGATTCGCTCCAAGCCTAGCAAAATAAATGCTTGATAATCCTGTAATAAGAACAGCAGGTAAAAATGCTGAACCTACGAAAAACTCAATATCTTTTGATGCAATGGGCGCAAACAACAATGCTCCCAAAGCTCCTGATACCGCCAAAGCGAAGCCCATCAAAGAGGAAGTACCGATTGCTTTATGGAGATCTAAGCCTTTGTATAAAAAATAAGGAACCATGAGAATTCCTCCTCCAATACCAACGAAAGAAGTGACTAATCCCAATAAACCAGCCACAAAAATTAATTCTAGAGAGCTTTTGCGGAGATTTTTTGATTTTGGTGAAAAATCAAAAGCTATTTGTAGAGCAGCTAAAATCAGTGAGACAGCAATTATAATTTGGAGAGTTGAGCTTTCTATAAATAGTGCAATATATCTTCCCAGTAAAGTCATGGAAAATGCCATCCAAAACATTTTCTTTACAATTTCTAGCTCTATGTTGTTATTTTTAAAATGAATATAGGCAGCCATTGGAATGGTAATTGCCATTGTGGTCATAGATGTCCCAGTAGCAAGAATAGGAATTATTTCTGGTGGCAAATCTAGAAGATTAAATAAAAAGACGTAGGCAGGAACCAAGATAACTCCACTCCCTATTCCAAAGAAACCAGAAAGAAGGCCAGCTAAGATGCCTAATAAAACTAAGCCTAGAAAAAATTCAAACATGTAGAAGTATGATTATCCCTTATTAAAACAGTCTGATAAACTTTTTCCTTTTTTTATGTGCCTAATAGTTTTATCTCTAAACCCAAAAAGTGACTTTAAATTAGTTCTCACTTCAAATAGGGATGAGTTTTATGAAAGGCCCACTGAAAGTATGCACTGGTGGAATTCGAGCCCAAGAGTTTTGGCAGGTAAGGATAAGAACTTTGATGGAACATGGATGGCTTTTAGTGAAACAGGAAAGTTCGCAGCTGTAACAAACGTTAGAGAATTTACTTCATTGAGTACCCAAAAAAGATCTTTAGAAGATTTGGAAAGTAGAGGAGATTTAGTAAAAAACTTTGTGCTATCAAACTACTCTTCTTCAGAATATGTAAACAAAATAGATTGTTTAAATTATCAAGGTTTTAATTTAATTTTATTTGATGGAATTGACGCATTGATTTGCTCAAATAGAGGCTTTGAGAAAAAACTTACCAACGGAGAAACCTACGCAATTGGTAATAAACCTTTAGAACATAAATCAGAAAAAATAAGAAGCGTAGAAGAAGATTTTAAAAAAATTCTATCTACTGAAGTTTCAGGAGAAAATCTTTTTGAAATGATGCAAGCGCCAGTGAATAAACCATTAGAATTCTCAGAAGCTTTCACAAGAGAAAATCATGGGAAGGAGTTTCCATATAGATTTATAGCTACTGATATTTATGGGACTAGATCAACAACATCCATAATAATTAATAAAAATGATGAAGTTGAAATAACGGAAACTTCCTTTAATGAAGTAAGAGAAATAGTGAAATCAAAAAAATTTAACCTAAAGATATAATGACTTTAAAAATTAAGACCGGTTATAGATTAAATGTTGCAATGATTGTTCTTAATAAAGACAACAAGATTTTATTCTGCAAAAGAAGGGGTACTGAAAATTGGCAGTTTCCGCAAGGAGGTGTAGACGAAGACGAAAATATCGAGAGTGCAATGTTTAGAGAATTAAACGAAGAGGTGGGGCTAGAAAATGACAATGTCGAGATAAAAGCTGTAAGTCAAAATTTAATTTACTACGATATTCCAAAAAATATTCGATCTAGAGTACTTGGCGGAAAATTTAAAGGTCAGGCCCAAAAATACTTCTTACTAAAACTTCTCTCAGGAGATATAGACTTGAATATAGAGAATACTCCTGAATTTGATCAATATAGTTGGGTACCTTTTTGGTATCCATTAAATCATGTTGTAGAGTTTAAAAAAGAAGCATATAGAAGTGCTTTAATAGAGTTTAAAAATCAAATACGTAAATGAGTAAGCTGGTAATTTTTGATTTAGATGACACGCTGTTATGCGCTGATAGTGAATTTCATTTCACCAAATATATTGTTAAACAGGGAATGTTAGATAAAGATTTTTACTTAAAGAAAATCAGAGCTTTCGATAAAGATTATCGTTCGGGAAATTTAAATTTTAAGGATTACATGAGATTTCTTTTATATCCTTTAATTGGAAAGAATAGAAATGAAGTAGATTTATTGGTCACAAGCTTTATAAGTTCTTCAACGGATATCTTGATTGATAATTTAACTTTCGAGCTGTTAGAAAAACACAAAAAAGATGATGTGCTCATTGCTTCAGGAGCTTTGGATTTCATAGTTAAGGGTTTTGCTAATTATTTTGGAGTAAAAAATTTTTTAGGTACTAAAGCAGAATTTGTAGAAGAAAAGGTGACAGGGGAAACAACAGGAGAACCAAATTTTGATAAGGGCAAATTAGTGCATGTTTCAGAATGGTGTAGAAAAAAGAAATTAAACTTAGAAAACGCTACTTTCTATACGGATTCAATTCATGATTTGCCCTTAGTAGAAAAATGTAAAAATTCTATAGTAGTATCACCTGATGAGAAGCTTAAAGAGCACGCAGAAATTAATAATTTACAAATAATAAATAGATAGCTAAATCTTATGAATCTAAGCGACGATATATCCAAGATGAAGGAAGAATACCAAAAATTTAAAAATTCAAAACAACTTCTAGACTTAACTAGAGGCAGACCTTCCTCAGAGCAACTAGATTTATCTGATAACTTGGAAACTATAATGAAAGGAGACTTTATTCAAGATAATGTCGACATTAGAAATTACGGACTTCTAGAAGGGCTTCCCTCTGCAAGAAAATTAGCTGGCTGGGTTCTTAACTCTAATCCAAAAAATATTTTTGTAAATGGCACAAGTAGTTTGACTTTGCTGGGACATTATTTGCATAGCATGATCTTTCATGGCGATGGACAAGTGGCTTGGAAAGATCTAGATAAAGTTACTTTTTTGTGTCCAGTTCCCGGATACGACCGTCACTTTGCAATGCTGGAAAAATTAGGAATAAAAATGATATCTATTCCTCTGGAAGGAGATGGACCTGATATAGATTCAATAGAAAATTTGTTAGAAACTGATAAATCCATTAAAGGTATGATTTGTGTACCCAAACATTCAAATCCCACTGGCGAGATCTTCTCTAAAGAGAAAATTGAAGCTTTGGCTAGTATCAATAAGGATGGTTTCAAAATTATTTTTGATAATGCCTACGCTGTTCATGATTTTAGTGATTCAAAAAAACTACCTGATATAGAAAAGATATTTATTGATAAAAGTTCTCATGATTCATTAGTTATGCTCGGCAGCACTAGTAAAATATCATTAGCAGGATCGGGTTTGGCATTTATTTCTTTGTCGCCAAATAATATGGAAAACTTTGTTAATTATTTCTCTAAGTTTTCTTTGGGTTCTGACAAAGTAAATCAAGCAAGACATGCTAGAGTTTTTGATTCAAAGAAAGCTCTTACAGAGCATATGCAAAAATTAGCAAAAATAATCAAACCAAAATTCGATCTTGTCGAAGAAAAGTTAAATGAGTTACCTGATGGATTAGCAAAGTGGACCAAACCTACTGGAGGTTATTTTGTTTCCTTCGACTCGCTAAATGGTAATGCTTCAAAAATTCATAAGCTTTGCGAGGATGCAGGTCTAAAGCTCACTCCCTTGGGAGCAACCTTTCCATATGGTAAAGACTTAGAAAATAAAAATATACGGATTGCTCCAACTCAAGTAGAGCTTTCAGATTTATCAGATGCTATGGACTTATTTTGTATCTGCGTATTACTTGCAGAAAAAAGTTAATTTCTTGTAACCTCTAAAACTTCGTATTTTTTCCCGTCAAAAGGACCAAAGTTTTCATGAACATCAGGGTGAGCAACAGGTTCGAGAGAATTATCGGCAAGTAAATTCTGTTGAGAAACGTATGCAGTATAAAAAACCTCTTCATTTTCAGCATAAACGTGATAGAAAGGCTGATCCTTTTTAGGCCTTATTTGAGCAGGTATGCTTTGATACCACTCTTCAGTGTTGTTAAATTCAGGATCCACATCAAAAATTACGCCCCTAAAGTCTAGGTGTTTATGTCTCACAACCTGACCAATTGCAAAATTTGTCTCAACTACATCTTTCATGAATTTATATTACCACTTATCCTTTTTATATGGTGTCTATCCTTATATTTTCAAGCCAAATGAGCTTGAGAAAGGTAATCTTTAGATTGCATTTCAGTCATTCTGCTAATAGTTCTTTTAAATTTTTCTTCTAGTCTAGATTTGACATAAATTTTTTCAGGGAGTTCAGCTGCTGAAATGATTAATTTTACTCTTCTGTCATAACATTCGTCGATAAAAGAGATAAAACGTCTTGCTTCATCATCGGAATTTATGATGGGTACGTCAGACAGAATAACTGTATGAAACTCTTTTGAAATTTCAATGTAATCTGCAGCACTTCTTGGAGATGAACAGATTTGTAAAAAATTAACCCACAGGACTCCTTTAGAAAAGGCCAAGATATCAATTTTTCTATTGTTTATGATTATAAAACTGTCTTTAGCTTTTTTATTCTGAGTAATTTCATTAAAAATCTCTTCAATGATCTCAATATATTTATTTGATGGATAAAAGTAACTTCCGCTTTTTTCTAAAGCTCTTAATCTAAAATCAACGTTAGAATCTAAATGATATATTTCACAAGCAGCTTCAATAGCTTTTATAGCTGGCAGGAATAACTTTCTTTGTAATCCTCCTTCATAAAGATTTATTGGAGCTATATTTGAAGTTGCAAAAAAAGATAAATCTGATTTAAAAAGTTCAGTCATAAATTTCCCCAGCAGCATGGCATCTGCAATATCTTCAACATAAAATTCGTCAAAGCAAAGACATTTGTATTTTTTTGATAAATCTTTCACTATTTTCTTTAAAGGATCTGTTGCCCCTTCGTATTTTTTTAGTTCCTCATGAAGATTTTGCATGAAACGGTGAAAATGCAGTCGTATTTTTTTTTCATGGTTAATTTCCTCAAAAAGCATATCCATGAGAAATGTCTTTCCTCGTCCTACGTCTCCGAATATATAAATTCTTTGGGGTACTTTTTTAGTAAAAAAATTAAAAAAACCTTTTTTAATATTTATTTCTTGCAAACAAGCATCTAAACGCTCAGCTAATTTAAGCTGAGCGTCATCTAAAGATATTTCTTGGCTTGATACAGCTCTTAAATAATTGTCTTTTAGGGCTATTTTATTTCCTCGTGAACAGTAATTTCTGGTGCTCCAGCTAGAAATGGCGCAAGTGCTCCACCCAAAGTTTTAAAGTGTTCAGTTTGAGAATGATGAGCATGACTTTCGGCATCTTTATATATTTCTATCATTTGATAAGTTTGAGGGTTATCTGTTTTTAACAGACCGTAGTAGAAAACACCAGGTTCATTTGCGTTTGTTGCTTCTACAAGTTTCAGCATATTTTCTTCGAAGTCTTTTTCACTACCTTCTTTTATATTTAATTTAACAAGTACTCCTATCATGTTTTCTCCTATAATAAATGTTGTTTAAAAATTTAGTATATAAGGCTAAATCATATTGGGAGAAAAGAAAATGATTAAGATTTGGGGAACCGAAGCCTCAAGGGCAATGAGGCCAATTTGGACTGCTGAAGAAATGGGCATAGATTACGAGCTCGAAATGATGCCTTTTCCACCCAGGATGTTCATGAAAGAGTATTTGAATATCAATATGCTAGGAACAATTCCTTATTTGATAGACGGCGATGTGAAAATGACCGAATCTGTTGCGATGTCTCAATATTTAGTTGAGAAATATGGTCCGACCGACTTAAGAGTTATGCCAGATGAGCCTGACTATCCAGCATACTTAAATTGGCTTTTCCACTCTGATGCAACTTTAACTTTTCCTCAGACAGTTGTTCTTAGATACAAACTTCAAGAGCCAGGCGTTGCCGATGCTGCTGTAGAAGGTTATAGCAGATGGTTTGTATCAAGATGTAAATTATTAGAGACAACTTTAAACGACAGAGAATACTTATGTTCAAATCGCTTTACGATTGCAGATATCTGCGTGAGTTATGCTTTTGTTGTTGCTGAATCACTTGGAATAGATCAAGCATTCAAACCTAATATTAAGAGATACACGGACATGCTTTTTGAGAGAAAGGCCTTTAAAAGATCTAAGTCTTATAAGTTTGAAGAAAAATAATTTAATTTATAATTTAGGAGATTAATATGATTACCCTTAAAGATGCACAAAAAATAGTTGAAGGCTGTTTAAAAAAAGCTAGAGAAGACAATATGAAGCCTATAACAATTGCAGTTCTTGATACTCGAGGAGTATTAGTAAGTTCAGCAATGGAAGATAATTCAGCTCTTATTAGACCTGATATAGCCTTTGCCAAAGCATGGGGCTGTGTTGGAATTGGTTTTTCTAGTAGAACGATGAGAGATCTTTATGGCGCTCAACCTGAACAAACTCATTTTTTCAATGCTGCCAGAGCTATATCTGGAAACAAAATAGCTCCATCTCCTGGAGGGATAATGATTAAGAAAGGAGATGATGTAATCGGTTCTGTAGGCGTTTCAGGAGATTTACCCGATCGCGATGAGATTTGTGCAATGGCAGGAGTAGAAGCTGCAGGATTGACTTATCAAATTTAATAGAATTGATTCTTAATTTTTAGGCGGCAAAGGAATTAAAACCGAAGTATTTTTTATGTAGTTTTTGTATTCCTCATTATCTCCCCATTTCTTCTTTCCTCTAAGCTCTAGTAATCTCACTCCGCTTATTTGAGTCAAAAGAATGATAATAAATATAGGAGAAATGAGCGTTATAAATTGCCAGCCCTGAAGAACAGGTAAAGCTATTACTGTAATCCCAATCCATAAGAGAATTTCGCCAAAATAATTTGGATGTCTTGACCATGACCAAATTCCAGTTGTAATAAATTTGTCTTTATTTTCTTGATTAGATCTAAATTTAGATTTTTGATAATCCGCAATAACTTCTATAGAGAAACCCAAAATCCAAATCAAGGTACCAAAGACCAAGAAGATATCCGCCTCAATTTTATTTTGCGAGGTCATTGCTGCAAGTCCAGCTGCTAGCGACAAAAATACCCACATTCCTTGAATATTCCAAGTCATTAAAAACCACCAAAATTTAGTTTTCATAATGTCAAATCTTCCATCTCCTCCATCTTTTCTAACTCGAAAGAATAAAAAAGATCCAAGTCTGGTAGCCCATACTACGACTAACAAAGTGATTACTATGTCTCTTAAATATATTTCAGGGATTGCCATAAGAGTAAAAAGAGAAGCTGACATAAAAGTAAGCGATCCGGTTAAATCAAAAAAATGCTCTGTCCTATTCACGAATGACGGAATAAAAACTAACCATTGAATAACAAAAATTAAAAAAACAACAAATCCAAAAAGAGGAATATTCGCTATTGCAATACTTTCTTGATTACCCGCAATGGCAATGAGCAAAGAAAGAAAAATAGCAATAATAGAAACAGGGATAGTGACATTGTTTGACATCTTTAAATTTTAATACAAATATCTTGATTTGGATTAATATTTAGATGATATTAATGGTTGAAAAATAAGAGGTATAAAAATGATGAATTCAAAAATTTGTGAGTTGCTAGATATAGAATTTCCTTTAGTTGCATTTACTCATTGCAGAGATGTTGTTGTCGCAGTATCTAAAGCAGGAGGATGCGGAGTTCTTGGAGCAGTCGGCATGTCTCCTGAACAGCTGGAAAAAGAATTGAAGTGGATTGACGATCATATTGACGGAAAGCCTTATGGAGTTGATGTGTTGATTCCAAATAAAATGGTCGGTAAAGACGAAAAATTTGATGCTGACAAGCTAGCAAAAATGATCCCCCAAGAATATGCAGACTTCAGAACTGATGTTTTGGCAAACCACGGCATAGATGCTCCAGAGCTAAGAAAAATTGATACAGCTGGTTCGAGTTTTGCGGCAAATACACAATCTGATGGTGCTAAGGCTCTTTTAGATGTTGCTTTCAAACATCCGATAAAAATTATTGCAAATGCTCTTGGGGTTCCGCCAGATTGGATGATTCAGATGGGTAAAGACAATGATTGTAAAGTTGCCGCACTATTAGGTACCGCTCAGCACGCTATAAATCAAGTTAAGGCAGGAGTAGATATTTTGGTTGTTTCTGGAACTGAGGCAGGAGGACACTGTGGTAGTGTCTCAACCATGGTCCTCATTCCTGAAGTTCATCAGGCTATTCAACCTTACGGAGATGTTCCGATTTTAGCTGCGGGTGGAATTGTCACCGGAAAACAAATGGCTGCAGCAATGGCAATGGGCGCATCTGGGGCTTGGTGTGGTTCGGTTTGGCTTACAACAATAGAGTCAGAGGTTGATCCAATTGTTAAGGAAAAAATGGTTGCTGCTAATTCAAGCCAGACAGTTAGATCAAGAAGTAGAACAGGAAAACATTCAAGACAACTAGTTACTCCTTGGACTCAAGCCTGGGAAGCAGAAACTGCTCCTGAACCATTACCAATGCCATTGCAACCAATGGTAGCAGAACCCGCTCTTCAGAAAGTTAATAAGTTGGCTGCTGGAGGCCATGAGGGAGCACAAGATTTAGCAACATATTGGGTGGGGCAAGGAGTTGGTCTAATGAATCAAAGCATCTCTGCAAGCGATGTTGTTCAAGAGTTTAAAGAAGACTTTGTTAACGCTTATGAGAGATTGAATAATTTTGTAAGTTAAACTTACTTAATCTCAGAAATTTCTTCGCCAAGCTGCTCTGCAACTCTATCAAAGCCAATTAGGCTACTTCGGAAATCTTTAGTGAAAGGCGCTAGAGATTTCTTTAGTTTTGAATTTGCATTT
Organism: uncultured SAR86 cluster bacterium; assembly: GCA_902514645.1. Lineage (GTDB taxonomy): Bacteria > Pseudomonadota > Gammaproteobacteria > Magnimaribacterales > AG-339-G14 > MEDG-81. Next base: position 39,826 of record CABXRO010000001.1, on the reverse strand, counting down.
CCCAAAACTTGAAAATTTGAAATTGAAAAGTTTTTTACAAACTCAGCTTCCCATTTACTTCCTAGAAAGTAGTCCATATGGATAAGAGCTGCTTTGTTGTTTGGGTAAATTTCTAGAAGGAAAACTTTATTTTCTTTTTTAGAAAAATGATATTGATAAACTAAAGTTTCCGGTTCCTTCTCACTAACATTTTTTGTAATTCTAGAAACAAAATCTCTTGCATTCTTCTCTTGGCCTTCAACGATTTCTAAATCAATAGCAAAAACTATTACATCTAGTTTTTCATGATGCATTCCAATTAAAGAAGTTGATAAAAGTAATAAAAATAAAGAAAGATATTTCATGATGTTTTCCTTTAATAAGTTAATGATTCCACCAAGCTTGGTCAGAAAAAGCTCTTATATCAATTTCATGGGTCCAAGTTGATTTAGGCTGTTGCGCTAAAAAGAGATAGGTGTCAGCAACATTTTCAGGCAAGATCATTCCGTCATCACCTTTTTGTTCTTTAAATTTCTCAAACAAGTCAGGACCTAACATTTTTCCTAAAGTATCTGGGGCATCTACTGCCCCGTCAATAATTACATGGGCAACATGGATTCCATCTTTAGAAAATTCGGCATTTAAAGACTGACATAACATTCTTCTACCGCCCATTGCTGCTGCATGAGAATGTTGGCCTTTATTTCCTCTAACTGCAGAGGTTGCAGATGTAACAATAATATTTCCTCCCTGTCTTTCTTTCATTTTTGGCGTAACGGTTTGAGCCAATCTAAATAATCCATAGGTTGCCATACGCCATCCCATTTCAAAAGCCTTGTAACTAGTTTCTGCTAAAGCACGATCACCAATTTGAGCACCAATATTGTAAATAACTGTATCAATAGGGCCAATATCTGATTCGATCTCATTGACTAAATCTTCAATTGAATTTTCTTCAATCACATTGAGCAAAGAGCCTGAAGCATTTCCGCCAGCATTCAAAATCTCTGTTATTAGCCTGTTGAGGCCTTTCTCATCTGTTCTTCGAGCTAAATATGAATGATATCCTTCTTTAGCAAATCTTTTTGCTACCGTACCTCCAATTCCAGCTCCAGCTCCAATGACTAGGCAAACCTTTTCTTTAACTTTAGTCATGAGTTAAAGATACGAGCCCTTGAAGATCACCATTTTTCATCTCTTTGAGTGTTCTATTAGCTTCGGAAACATTTCTTGATTCAACTTCAACAGGTTCTATTTTTCCATTTGAAACCAATTTCATTAGTTCTCTCATCTCTCCTAAGCTTCCAACATATGATCCTAAAATCTTTTTTTCAGTCAAAGTAAGAAGTGGAAGGGGAATAGTGATTTGACCACCAAATAAACCTACAACAACTAAAGTTCCTCCTTTTGCAAGAGATTGGTAACCAAGATTGACGGAAGCTTCAGCACCAACAAAATCTACGATAGCGTTCGCACCTCCGTTTGTTATTTCCATAAGTTTTTCAGCTGCACCTTCATTTGATGAATTTATAATTTCTACCGCACCTAAATTTTTAGCTACTTTAAGCTTTTCATCATCAATATCGATGACTATTGGATTTATATCATAAGCAGCTCTAGCTATTTTCAATGCCAAGAGACCCAATCCTCCAGCACTTACGATGACTAAAGAGCCATTTTGATCAAAAGGGGCGGCCTTTTTTAAGGCACTAAACGCAGTTAATCCCCTACAAGCATAGCTCCCAGCTAAACTATGCGGGGTATCACCTGCATCGAAGAGGTATTTTTCTGCTGGTACCAAAACGTGATCTCCGTAACCGCCACTTACATTTATTCCAAGATTAGAATTATTTAAACAATAATGTGTTTTATCTGAGTTACAAAGATCACAGTTTCCACATCCAATCCAGGGATAAGCAACATATCTTTCTCCAATATTTACTGACGAAACTTCATCTCCTATTGCAACAACCTCACCAAAAATTTCATGGCCCATTGTTAAAGGCTCAGCAAGAGGCATTGGAAGTTTCATATCAGCGCCTAGATCAAAATAACCATCATGAATGTGAACATCTGAATGACAAACTCCACATGAAACGGTTTTAAGTAAAATTTCTTTTCCTGTTGGTATCGGCGTATCAACTTCTTTTTTTTCTAGTGGCTTTCCATTCTCTACTACCTGATATGCTTTCATTTCATTCTCCAATTTAAAAAATTAATATAATCATATCTAGTTTCTTGGCGGAAGTCCTTATTTGTGATCGTCAGAATCACTTTCACTACCATTTTGACAGGAACTTTTTCGTATGATACCAAGCACTATTTTAGTGCACAAATCATCCATTACTTTGATAGAATCCTCAACATTAAATGACACTCTGTCGAAAATTTCATTAATTAGGGGGCAATAATGATCAAATCCTTTACAAAATTATTAGTGATTATTTCACTATTTTTTACCTCAACTTTTTCTTTAGCACAGATCGCTTTAGAGGAAATGATAGTTACTTCTCAAAAAAGAGAACAAAACCTTTTGGATGTACCTTCAGCGCTTCAAGCATTCTCTGGCAGTATGTTAGAAGGAGCAGGGGTGAGGGACACTAATGACTTAGTAACTATGATTCCTGATATGTTGATGTCTGGTGAAGATGCGGGTCGAGCTAACATCTGGCTAAGAGGTATCGGCTCAACTAAATTCGACATTGGTTCGGAAGGATCAAATGCTTTTTTTGTTGACGAAATATACATGGCTAGAAATCAGTCTATTTTATCTGGACTTGTTGATCTTGAAAGAATTGAAGTTTTAAAGGGTCCACAAGGCACTTTGTATGGAAGAAATGCTCTTGGTGGAGCAATAAGTGTTTTCTATAGAAAGCCAACAAGTGAAACCGAACAAAAAATTAAAGTTGGTGCTGGGGACAATGGTCAGGAAAAATTTAGTTATCTTCTTTCAGGCCAGCTAGCAGATGGCTTATTCGGTCGGATGATTTTGAGCTACCAAGATTATGACGGAATACACAGTGATAATACTTTTTCTGGAGAAACCGGTCCTTCAAATGAGAATATGAGATTTTCTCTTTTTGGCGAAGGAAATGATTATGAATGGTCATTGACCGCCGATAACAGCATCTCAAAAGATGATGCAATGGTCTCTGAAGCCATTATTTGTGAAAGAGACTCAACAACTTGTTCGGATTCCCAAAAAGCTTTAATTCAACCAACTATTTTTGCTCACAACTCTGGTTTAGATATCTTCGTTACGGATTTTGCTGCGTCAGCTCCATACATAGGAGCTTATATGGCTGCCAATGGCGGCGTTCCTGGAACAGCGGCTCAATACGATGCGCTGGCTAAAAACCAAATTAGAAGTGATAAATATTCTGCAAATTTAAGTGAAGATACGTTCGGCGAAAGAGAAGACACAATGTTTTCTGCTAAATACAAATCTTTTCGTGACGATTACGATCTAACTCTTTTGGTTTCAACTAACCAGAACACTGGAGAAGAGCTAAAAGACTTTGACTCAACTGCAGCAAGATCTTTTGTTCAAGGCAGTGATCAAAAAACCAATCAATCTTCAATTGAATTAAGATGGAATGCAAAACCTGAAGATGAAATTCAATGGGTAGCAGGAGTTTATTCATTTTTAGATTATGGAGAAAGAACAGATATTTTCAGAACAGGACCTGACAGCGTCTTTAATCAAGCTGCTATTGCTGCAAGCGCATATCTTCATACAGCACAAACCGCTGGAACCATAAATAATGCCCTTCATAGCAATAACACTCTCGCAGCATTTCAAGGTGTAAATTTAGCAACTTTTTGTGATACAGCTGGTTTATCTGCTGTAATAGCTGCAACTTGTAACGTTGCAACAGGTTCTACAACAGATACTTATGGTACCGCACAATTAGAATTGAGAATTAATAACAAATCATCCGCTGCTTTTGGACAAGTTACCATTCCTATGGCGGAGAAGTGGAACATAACTCTTGGTGCTAGATACACTTACGATACTAAAGGAATGGTTTATACAACCAGTTCAAACTCTGTGGGTATTCCGCATTCTTTGATTCTACCTACTTGTACGCCAGCAACTCAAAGTGACTCTGTTCAAGATGCTGCACCTGGTTGTGCTACTCATTCACCTGTTGTTGGAACAAGTTTATACAGTGATGAACAGTATGTCGGACAAGTTAGAGTGATTGCTGGAGCTGTTGCAGAAGTTCCAGCTTTGGCTGGATCATTGCCAAATGCAAATTGCATATCAGCATCGACAAATCCAAATCCTCTTTTGGCTGCAGGAGAAGATGCGACTGCTGGTAAATCTGCAGATTGTATCGCCAATTTTTCAGCAGTAGCGGCCCTTCAAGGAGTGGGTATTGCGCCGATTGCCTCCGCATTACAAACATTCCAAGAAGTAAGATCTGCATCTTGGAGTTCCGTAGATCCAAAAATGACAATTGATTTTAAACCTACCGATAACAGCATGGTTTGGTATACCTATTCAACTGGTTTTAAAGGTGGGGGTTGGCAATTTGCTACCTACTTTAGAGAGCTAGTTCAACAAGGTTTTGATCCTGAAGAGCTTGAAATGAATGAAATTGGTTATAAAGGCTCTTTCTTGAATGACTCTCTAAATTTAAGCGCCGTAGGTTACAGTTACGATTGGACAAACAAGCAGGTTATTAAAGTAGCTGTTGTACAAGGTTTGCCTCTTGGTCTTACAAGAAATGCGGGTGAATCAACGATCAATGGTCTTGATTTGAATTTAAGAGCTAGAGTTGCTGATCAAACGTTCATCAACTTTAACTACGCCTACATTGATGCTCAATACGATGTTTATTGTGATGATTCTAGAGATTGGACTCAAGTTTATGGCAACACTTTTACTTCATGTAAGTTGGATCCTTTGACAGGGAATCCTGATTCTTCGGGAGCCTATAGCAGAACCGGTGGCGGTATGCCTTGGACTCCAGATAATGCAATGGTCTTATCTGTTGAGCATATTCAGCCTACAAACTTTGGTGACGTGTTGATTAATGCAAGTTACTCATACAAAACAAACATCGCTAATGCTGATGAGAGGGTAGATGACCTTACATTTTTAGATGAATTTGCAAGACTTAATTTTTCAACCACTATTGAATTCAATAATGGCACTTCCTTGAGAGGGTTTTGTACAAACTGTCTTGATGTCGATGACGATATTGGATTTACACTTATATATCCTGGAGATCAGGGTGGTGGAGCTAGAATTAAGTACTATGAAGGTTTAAGAGCTGGAATAGAAGTAGTTCATCAGTTCTAATCATTTTCAAAAAAAAGGCGCCTGATGGCGCCTTTTTTTTAACTAGCTTTTAAATTTAAACGATCGAAACCCCTGAAGATTAAATTCTTTCCCCAAGAAGGATTTTGATCTAGAAGTTCTAATTTAGAAAACCTTTCGAATATGCTTTCAAATGCAATTCTTGATTCAATTCTAGCTAAGCTTGCACCGATACACATATGTGGACCATAACCAAACGAGATATGCTTGATATCATCTCTTAAAATGTTGAATTCATTAGGATTTGTGTTTGCTTCAGGATCTCTATTTGCTCCTGCTATGCTAACAGCAAAAGCTGTTCCTCTTTTGTAAGACTTTTCATTATAAATCATATCATTTTCAGCAAATCTCACAGTGGCATGCACTGGAGGCTCATATCTCAACATTTCCTCAATAGCATTTGGGATTAAATCGTAATTACTTTTTAGATGCATCATTTGATCTATATGGTTGAATAGTGTGTACATGCCATTTCCAATCAAACGAGTTGTGGTTTCGTGACCTGCAATTAAGAGAAGCAAGCAAGTGCCATACATTTCCTTTACGTTTAATTTATCACCTTCCTCTTCTGCTTGGATTAATTTGCCAATAAAATCATCTCCTGGAGAGTTTTTTCTTTTTAAAATTATTTCTTCAAAGTAATTAATAAGTGATTCGTAGGCATCTCCAGATTTTTTTATATCCTCTTTGGAAGTACCAATTCCACCCACTCCTAATAGCAAATCCTCTGACCAAGCTTGAAATTGATCCAAGTCGGTATCTGGGAGACCCATCATTTTTGCAATTACTATTGCAGGCAATGGTTTTGCTAAATTTTCAATTAAATCAAAACTTTCTTGATTGTGTATTTTGTCTAAACAATCGTCTACAACCTGTTTGATTTCTGGCTCCAAGGAAGTTATGTATCTATTGGTAAAACCATATTGAACCAGTTTCCGAATTCTTGAATGATCGGGCGGATCAAGTTTCAACATACTAGGATTTTCAAACTGTTCTAGCATTACTTCACGACCAGCTTTTTTAAACTCCTTTCTACGTCTATCAGCAATAGGGTATTTTCGATCATCAACGCTAAATCTTTTATCTCTCAACATTTCTTGGGCAAACTCCATTTTTGTTACCCAATGTAATCGGGTTGTCTGAGAAAATAAAATAGGTTTATACGTTCTCATTGAGTTGTAAGTTTCATACGGATCTTTGACAAAATCTTTAGCTAGAAAATCCAATACCACACCCTTATTTATAAGTTTTTCAAAACCTACCAGAGTCTTGTAAGCACCTACGAGAAGAATACTTTTTAATTTCGAAAATAAATTATTCATAAAATACTAATAAATTCTCTATCACGAAAACAAATATTTCAAGAACTGGTTGGTTCAAACCAAATTGGTGAAGTCCAAGCCCTTTCTTGAATTGTTGGTGGAATATCAGATCTTGGCTCAACTCCTGCACGAATAGAATCCCAAGTCGACCATCTACAAACTGGATTTTCTAAAACCCTTGCGTAATAAAAAGCTCTTTGATTCATCAAGAAATTAGGGTCTTGCCAAAAAGTTTTCAATTCTGAGGCTCCAGAATTTTTACTTACAGAGCAGTTTTCAATATCAACTTTAGCTCCATTATCAGGACAACGATGTGTGGATGAATTGACAACTAATCCATCTGAACACATAACGTCATATACCCTTTCTTGGTGTTCTCCATTTTCTAACCAACCTTTAATAATTTGAATTCTTTGAAGCGGCACACCCAACGGGTCTGCAAAAGCCCATACCAAAAATTTTGGTTCCTTCTCTTTTTCTATACTAATGGTGGAACCAATAGATAAATTTCCTTCATAGGCTTTTTTAATAAGATCTAAGTCATTAATTTTGGCATCTCCAAAACCATACCCTGAAAAAAAACGTACTTTTATTCTTGGACCACTGGTAGCAAAGGTTTCTTTTCTTCTGAAAGAATCATAAATATCCTCGCGAGTATTTTCTTTCGCCCAAACTCCAGTAAGGCCTGAGGCTGAAAAGCCTATCAGCCTGTCTGATACAGCCATATAATCTTTACCATTAATTTCGGCGAAAGATTCTGGTCTAAAGATTTTTGCAGCTTTAGCTATAGCCCAATTGAAAGGTATTGAACCTCTTAGTTCTGGAGTCCCGTCTAGCAAACCAATTTTTGAAAAAAAAGTTTCCTCGCTATAGGAACCTCCAGCAACGTGAGTGTCACTTGCCCCTGCAAGGCCAAATTTATAAGGATTTGTTAAACCCTGTTCAGCTAAAGTCAGTCCTCTTAAGTAAGCATTTCGGACATAACTTCCCTTGGCATTTTCTAAGACTTTAGCTTGCTTTTCTACTGGTATTTCAAATGCTGCCCATTCATCATTTTTTGACAGCAAAGGATGTGTTTCTGAAGAACCTTTTGCTTGAGTAACCTCAACCAAAGGCTCGTTTCTTATTCTTTGTAAAGCGTATGCTTCATCTATGGGTTTGCCGTCATAGTAAGTCATCTTAAAAGCAGCACCTGCCGAAATATTCGAATTATGAGGAATTGCCAAGCTTTCTATACCCTTAAGTCTTAGTCCATCCATCCATTTCCAAAGGTCTTCCGGATTTAAACTGTCACCCCGTGTAAAAATTCTTTTGGGTAAATTTTTTGTGTCTTTAAAAATTACATTTCTGTGCAAATAATTATCGTAAATCTCAACCGAAGATGAATATTCATAGGCAGCAAAGGTTGTGAAAGTACCCGGAACGTAGGCTTGATCTGCAGCTTCAATCGTTTTGAGCCAAGTATCATTGCTAACGTTCTCTAAAATCTTAATATCTACAGCTCCATCTTGAATACTATTTGCTAATTCTTGGGCAAATGGTCTAAACGTTCCTGCTCTTCTAATGATGGAGAAAAAACCATTACTTACTTTTTCATTCATATTATGTAGAGGCTTGGTAATTTCATATTGTCCAATTTCACTATCTGGATCAGCAGCTTCTTTAATCACACCTAGAAATACTCCATGATCGGTAACTGCATAAAAATCCAAAGGCCTTGATAACTGTATGTGATAACCAGTAGGGTGTTTTATTGCTTCACCTTTAGCGTATTTATAAGCATCAGCGGGAGAAGCGGTAGTTCCAAAAGTATAGGCATCAAAAGAATTCTCTGTATGAACATGTAAGTCACCAAAATAAGCATTTTTATCTGGATTGGGACCAGGCTTGTATTCGACTAAAGGGATATTTCCAAATTTTTCTTGAGCTAATTCTTTTTCTGTTTTTCTCTCAAATTCAGAACAAGATGAAAAAAACGTAATTGCAAATAAGAAAAATAATAAATTTCTAAACATCAGAAATGACAGTATAACTGCCATATCTTAACATTCTCAAAAATCTTAATTTAAATTTTTTACCAAAGAACAAACATATAAAATGTAAAAATTAATGAATATCTATAATCTCTTAAAACTTCTGGGTTTTATCGTAATTGTTTTGACTTCAATTATATTACCCTTGTCATTACTTGAATCATCGATAGCTGATTTAACAGATCAATTTATTGAATGGAGTGGAAACAATCGATTTTTAAACTCCATTGTGGTCATTTTTGCATTGGCAGCAGATGTTTTTCTTCCAATTCCAAATGGCGTTACCAATACTTTTGCAGGAGCCATTTTAGGATTTTATTTATCCATACCTATTATTTGGATAGGGCTGACTTTGGGTTCGATAATTGGGTTTGCTATAGGAAAGTATGCAGCAAAGCCTTTGGCGAAAAAAATACTCAGTCAAGAAGATTTAGAAAGATCAGAAAAAGTGGCAAAAAAATTTGGCGTTAGTATTTTATTGATTGCAAGACCAGCTCCAGCTCTAGCGGAAATTTCAACTGTAGCTGCAGGTTTAGCTGGTATGAAATGGAGTATTTTTCTAATCGTAATGATTGTTAGTAATTTATTGATTTCACTAGTTTACGCCTTTATAGGAACAGCAGCTCTTAATAGTCAATCAGCCTCAATAGCATTCATAGGTATTGCGGTAATACCTTTCTTGTTTTGGCTTTTAGCTAAAAGATATTTTTGAAATTTAATGTTTATTGCTTCGATGAGCTACATAATCCATCATCGCTAAAAGCAATCCAGAGATTATGAAGATGATATGAATTATAACCATCCATTTAATCTCAACTTCGCTCACTGCAACATCGCCCGAACCAGCTATTTTAAGAAACGTTTCAAGTAGCCCAATACCAGATATGGCTAAAATTGAGGCAACCAGTTTAATTTTTAGATCACTAAAATCCACTGAACCCATCCAATCCGGCCTGTCTCTGTCATCCTTTGCTACATCAATTTTAGATATAAAGTTTTCGTAACCAGAAAAAATAATCATCACAACAAGGTTTGCGATCAAAGCTAGATCCACTACTTGCAGAACAAATAAAAGCACTTCTTTTAACTTCATGCTCATTAAACCTGGAGCATATTGAATGAAGTGTTGAATTGTAGTTATGGCGATCAGTGCCAAGCAAAGACACAGAATCATATAAATGGGCGCTAAAAGCCATCTGCTAGCATAAATTAAGCCCTCTAATAGATTTTCTATTGTTCTCATGATTTCCCCTATTTTGAATATTATATTCTAGTTTTTTTATAAATTTTCCCTCTAGTTTCTAAAAATCTATAATCCCGTCCTCTTTGAGTTTGTCGAGTTCTTTTGAATCTATACCAATGCCAGATAGAATTTCTATGGAATGTTCTCCTAAGTCGGGACCTCTGGAGGGTATTTTTTTGGGTTCATCTTTAAGAAATACTGGACTATTAACGGTTAAGTTTTCCGTTTCAAAACTGTCCTTTGAAAAATTAACCAATACCTCACTCTTGAGAAACTGGTCATCTTTTTTATGATCCGTAGACTTACTAAGAACTCCAAAAGTAACTTCAGAGAATCTTAATTTTTCAACTATTTCATTCAAATCATATTGCTTTAAGATTTTTTTAAGTTCCTCATAAAGTTCTTGATGATTTTCGTTCATTTTTTGAAAGGTTGAAAATCTTTCATCACCATTAAAATATTCTATATCGAGAGCTTTTAATAATTTTGGCCATTCTTTAGCCGCATCAATGATTGCCAGTAAAAGATATCTGCTATCTTTAGTTTCATATCTTCCGCCAAAAGGATGAGGAGAAACTTCAGTCTTTTTCTCTGGAAAATCAGCATCAAAAAGTGCTGCTTGAATGAATGAACCATTTGACCACGCTCCATTTGCCATTAAAGAAGTATTTACCTCTCCACCTTTGCCTGTTTTTTCTCTTCTATAAAGAGCCGTCATAATGCTTGCAAATAAAGATACTCCGGTAGGCTGATCTCCCATACCTATGGGTGGCATCCCTGGAGTAGAATTATCTGACGGTCTTACGATGTCCATCAAACCACTTCTTGCCCACCAAGCCATCGTATCAAAAGCAGTTCTGTGCGAGTCTGGACCATCTTCACCATAGCCTGTCAAAGATCCGTAAATAAGTCTCTCGTTCAAAGGGAGTAAATCTGAGGCATTAATTTTCAATTTATCTCTTATTCTTTGAGGCATATTGGTTACAAATACATCAGAAACCTTTACGAATTCCTGCAAAATTTTTTGTCCTTTTGGGTCTCCAAGATTTAAGGCTAAACTTTTTTTGTTTCTTGAGGTTAAATGCCAACAGTAGTCCTTATCAGAAACAGGATTTACTCTTTTTGTTCGAGTAATTAAATGTCTTAAGCTATCACCAACTTTTGGCGGTTCAATCTTGATAACTTCTGCACCAAAATCAGAAAGAATTGTGGTAGATACCGGCCCTGCGATAAAACTACCCGCATCAATAACTTTTAACCCTTCCAAAAGTAATTTTTCAGACATAGACAAATATTACACAAGGACGCGCACACATTGCAGAAAAGTTTTATTATAAATTTGGTAATTAAACTTATTTTTTAAAATTCAACGTAAAAGGTAATCATGACTAGAGAATCATATTTTTTATTATTTATATCTATCGGAGTATTTCCAGCTGCCTTAGGATATGGATTAAATCCAAAAGAGTTTCTACCAGTTCTTTATGGAATTGAAGTAGCAGATAATAACTTGTCCAATATCTTTAGAGCTGTAATGGGCCTTTATACTGGCTGTGTGCTTTTATGGATTTCTGGAGCTTTTAACAAAAGTCTAACGGTCCCCGCTTTATGGTGCATGTTTGTCTTTATGCTAGGGATTGGCCTTGGAAGAGCACTCAGTTTAATTTTAGATGGAATGCCAGATACGGTCTTTATATTCTTTATGATTTTTGAGTTTATTGCTGCAGGGATTACTTTTTATTTTCTCAAAGCAAAAGCTTGAAGTACTATTTTATGGTGGTGCCCAGAGGTGGAATCGAACCACCGACACAAGGATTTTCAGTCCTTTGCTCTACCGACTGAGCTATCTGGGCAAAAGGAAAATCAAATTCTATAGATATTTAGCTAGCTAATAAAGTTATTTATCTAAAGGGACAAAACCATCAGCTTTATCAAATGATTCGTTATTTAAAAAGTTTTCGAGCTGCTGACTGAGGTAGTCTCTGGACTCTTTTTTTGATAAATCTAACTGCTTTTCGTTCACTAGCATTGTTTGATGCTGTAGCCATTCCATCCAAGCTTGTTTTGAAACGTTAGATAAAAGTTCCTCTCCTTTTTCTCCTGGAAAAGGAGCTCTATCCATTTTAGGAAGGTCTTTTTTATATTTTCTACAAAAAACAGTTTTCATAAGTAATTATTAATAATTTCTTTAATAGGTTTTGGCATTCCCATTTTAACTGAATCGGATTTGCTTACCCAAACAGAATGAGATCTATCAATTTTTAATCTGTCTTTATTTTTAATCGAGAATTTTTTTGTAGAGATATTTAATCTTCGATGAGATAAATTATGTATAAGATCAGGTAAAGATTCTTTTTCTTCCAGCAATTGAAGATTCTCATTACTTAATACATCTTTTTCAGGAAAGAGCCATAAGTTTTTCCAGATACCTTTATTTTCGTTTCTTCTGAGCAAAATTTTATTATTTGAAGATATTAAGAGCCAATTAATATTTTTTTCTTTTTTAGGTTTAGATGGATCTTTGTATGGAATTATTTCTTGAAGGTCATCTTTCAAAGCTATACAGTTTTTGTTAACAGGACATGAATTACAAGATGGATTTTTTGGTCTACATAGAATTGAACCCAAATCCATTATTCCTTGAGAATACCTCCTGAAAGAATTTTTAGGTAAGAAGGTTTCAGCAAAACTTTTTATTTCTTTCTGTGTCTGACTGTTATTAATTGGATTTTTAATGCCTTTATATCTAGCAATAACTCTCTTCACATTACCATCTAAAATTATTCCGGGTTCGTTAAAGGCTAAAGACAAAATAGCGCCTGCTGTAGAAGGACCTATTCCTGGAAGTTGTATTAAATCATCAAAATCTCTGGGAAATTCTCCGCTATATTTTTTTAAAATAATTCTTGCTGTTTTATGAATATTTCTAGCTCTAGAGTAATAGCCAAGACCGCTCCACAAACTCATGACTACTTCTTCATGACTATTTGCCAACTTTTTTACTTCAGGAAACTTTTTTATAAACTTCAGATAGTAGGGTATAACGGTTTCAACTTGAGTCTGCTGGAGCATAATTTCAGAAATCCATACTTCGTAAGCGCTCTTCATTTGCCATGGAAGATTATTTCTTCCTTTTTGCTTCTGCCAATCAATTATTTTTTTAGAAAATTGAGTCATGTTTATTATTTTACTTATTTCTGTCCGTTATAATGTGTTTTTTAAAAGAGGATAAAAATGCGTAATGCTGAACTAGAACGAAATACAAAAGAGACCCAAATAAAAGTATCTTTGGAACTAGATGGTAAGGGCGAAAGTAATTTAAAAGCTGACCTGCCTTTTTTTGAACATATGTTAGATCAACTCTCCAAACACGGTGGGTTTGATATTGCGTTGGACGCAAAAGGGGACTTAGAAATAGATGCTCACCACACAGTCGAAGATGTAGGAATTAGTTTGGGCGAAGCTTTCAATAAAGCACTTGGCGATAAAAAAGGAATTTATAGATTTGGCTCTGCTTATGCTCCTTTGGATGAAGCTTTATCTAGAGTAGTAGTAGATTTCTCAGGAAGGCCAGGTTTAAATTGGGATGTAAAATTCACCAAAGAATCTATAAATGATTTCGATCTAAGTTTATTAAAAGAATTTTTCCATGGATTTGTTAACAAGGCACTTGCAACTGTCCATATTGATAACCTCAAAGGTGAAAATGCACATCACCAAGCAGAAACTATTTTTAAAGCATTTGCCTTAGCTCTCAAGACCGCATGTATGGTAGATCCTTCTAAAGGAGATGTTCTCCCTTCCACTAAAGGTTTGCTATAAATTAATGCGCCTAGGAGTAATTGATTACGGAGCCAGTAACATCCATTCAGTAGCTAGAGCTCTTCAATCACTTGGTTCAAAAGTTTCAATAGTCGATACTCCCGATAAATTTAAAAATATCGACAAGCTTGTTTTCCCAGGGCAAGGTTCAATGGGCTCTTGTGTAAAAAAACTAAAAGAAACGGAAATGATCAATCCTTTATTAGAATCAATAAAATCTAAACCCTTTCTAGGAATTTGTTTAGGTCTGCAAATTCTCTTTAATTCAAGCGAAGAAAGCAAAGAGAAGGGTTTAGGTTTAATAAATGGATGCATCACTAAAATAAAAGATATAAATAAAGAAAATCTAAAAATTCCTCACATGGGCTGGAATAACGTAAAGATTGAAAAACAACACAAATTATTTTCAGGAATAGAAGATAATCAGTTTTTTTATTTTGTTCATTCTTTTGTGGCTTCAAATACAGAAACCAGCATCACTACTACATATTATGGAGAAGAGTTTGTTTCTTCGTTAGCTACTGAAAACATTTTTGCTACTCAATTTCACCCGGAAAAAAGTGGAGAAATAGGTCTCAAATTTTTAGAAAATTTTATCAATTGGAAAATTTAAATGTTACCAATTCCAGCAATTGATATCCAAAGTGGAAAATGTGTTCGGTTGCAAAAAGGAGACCTATCCTCAACTAAAATTTATTTTGAAAAGCCCATAGATGCAGCAGCTCATTGGATAAAAGAAGGAACAAAAAAACTTCATTTAGTTGATTTAGATGGCGCCAAGTCAGGAAAACCTGAAAACTTAGAATATGTATTAAAGATTAAAGAAAAATTTCCAGACGTAAATCTTCAGCTGGGAGGAGGGGTAAGAGATCTTGAAACCCTAGATTTAATCTTCGAATCTGGCGTAGATAACGTAATTCTAGGAAGCATTGCTATAAAGGATAAAGAATTATTCACGAAAGCTTGTATGGCCTTCCCAGAAAAAATTATTTTGGGTATCGATGCAATGAATGGTTTTCTAGCTTCAGAAGCATGGACAGAGGCTTCAAAATTATCAGCCTCGGACTTAATCAGTTCTTATAAAGAGCTTCCTATCAAATCAATTATTTATACTGACATCAACAAAGACGGTATGCTTTCTGGGCCAAATTTAGAAGAAACATCTGAAGTTGCAAAATTATCTCCTTTTCCTGTAATAGCTTCGGGAGGAGTAAAAGATATCAACGATTTAATAAATCTTTCAAAAATTTCAAATGTTATCGGAGCTATCTGTGGTGTTTCGCTTTATGAGGATAAAATAAACTTCAAAGAAGCCTTAGAGATGTTTTAAAAAATGAGTTTAGCAGTTCGAATTATCCCTTGTTTAGATGTCAGAGGAGGAAGAGTAGTTAAGGGTATTAATTTTAAGGATATTGTTGACGCAGGAGATCCAGCAGAAGCTGCTAAAAGATACGATGCTGAAGGTGCTGATGAGATATGCATGTTGGATATTGACGCGTCTTTTGAAGAACGATCCACAACAATTGAGACTGTTAAATCAATAGCCTCACAAGTCTTCATTCCGTTTACTGTTGGAGGTGGAATAAAATCTCTTAAAGATATTGATATGCTTCTTAAATCAGGTGCTGATAAAGTATCTATCAATACAAGTGCTATTTTAAACCCTGAACTTATAGAAGAGGCGTCCAAAGAGTATGGCGCTCAATGTATCGTTTTAGCTATAGACGCTAAACAGGACGGGGAAATCTGGAACGTCTATACTCATGGCGGAAAAAACAAAACCGAATTAGACGCAATTGAGTGGGCAAAAAAAGGTCAGGATTTAGGCGCAGGAGAAATCCTCATGACTTCTATGGATAAAGATGGAACCAAAAGTGGTTTTGATAACAACTTGTATATGGAGCTTTCAAACAATTTATCGATTCCTGTTATTGCATCTGGAGGAGCTGGAGAGCTTTCTCATTTAGTTGATGCTGTAAAGGTTGGAAAAGCTGATGCTTTACTTGCAGCCAGTATTTTTCATTACGAGGAAATTTCGATTAAAAAAGTTAAACAAGCCCTCCAGATTGAAGGTTTTGAAGTAAGACTCTAAGTTCTAATAAATTCTTTATTCTGGAATTTATAAAAAATGGGTTCACCCGTAGCTATTTCTATTTTAACTATCTCCTCAGGTGATATTTTTTCTATATGCATTACAAGCGCTCTAAGAGAGTTTCCATGAGCACACACTAAAACATTCTTCTTTTCATTAAGAACGGGCTCTATAACTTTCTCAAAATACGGGATAACTCTATTAGCAGTATCTTTTAAACTTTCTCCTCCTGGCGGAGGCTGATCAAAAGACCTTCTCCAAATGTGAATCTGTTCCTCTCCCCATTTTTCTCTGGATTCGTCTTTATTGAGTCCAGATAATTCACCGTAGTCTCTTTCATTTAAAGCAATATTTTTAACTGTCTCTAACGATTCTTGTTTTATTTCAGAAAGAATTATATCTCCTGTTAACTGGGCTCTTTTAAGTTCTGAGGTAAAGTGGATATCAAAAATAATGTTTTGTTCTTTTATTTTTTTCCCTGTGGTTTTGGCCTCTTCAATACCTTTATCGGTGAGACTTGGATTTCTCCAGCCTGTAAATAAATTTTTTGCATTCCATTCGCTCTGCCCATGTCTTACAAGAACTAAGTTAGAAAAATTTTCTTCTGAATTCATAGTTTCAAACCAGTTTTACGTTTATCATATCGCGCTTATGCCATATTTTATTGAATTTTTAATCGACAATTGGTTTATTGTTATTCCTTTAATCTTTTCATTATTTGCCCTTTACTTGTTGGATAGAATTACAAAAGCAATAAATTTAGAACCCCATAAAGGAGTTGTTTTGATAAATAAAAAAAATGCTATCGTTATTGATATCAGGTCTCAAAAAGAATTTGATGAGGGAAAAATCAGTCAAGCAAGACATGTTGGTCCTGACTTAGATGTTTGTAAGAAGGAAATAGCAAAAGCAAATGGCAAACCAGTAATATTGGTTTGTCAAAATGGGACAAATTCTTCTCGTATGGCTTCTGATCTGAAAAAAGAAGAAATTAGTGTTTTTGTTTTAAAAGGCGGAATAAATAATTGGGTATCGGAAAAATTGCCTTTAGTTAATTAAATATCTAGCTCCGTAATCTTTCGAGCAAGAGTATTTCTTCCCCAGCCCAACAACTTAGCTGCTTCACTTTTTTTTCCTTTAGTTACTTTCAGTGCAGCTTTAATCATTGTTTTTTCGAATATGGGAGTAGCGCTGTTCAAAATATGATCATCACCTTTGAGTAATTTTTTTGATGCCCAGGATTCAAGCATGTCACTCCAACTCATTTCTGGACCTTTTCGCTGCAATGAAATGTCTTTTGGAATATCACTTATAGAAACCTCTTGGCCTGATGATAACAAAGTTAAAGATTGACAAACATTCTGTAACTGCAAGACATTTCCAGGCCATATTAAATTTTCGAATAATTCCTCAACTTCTTTACTAAGTACTTTTACTTTAATTTTTGCCTCTTCAGAAAACTTTTTGAGAAAATAATTAGTGAGTAAAAGAATATCTTCTTTTCTATCCCTCAAGGGAGGTAAATTTATTTTTATTACATTGAGTCTGTGATAAAGGTCTTCTCGGTAAGAACCATTCCTAACTTTCTCTTCTAAATTTTGGTTTGTAGCGGCAATAATCCTTACGTCTACCTTAATAGGACTATTTCCACCGATTCTATAAAATTCGCCACTTGATAAAACTCTTATTAATCTGGTTTGAGTTTCTAAAGGCATATCTCCGACTTCATCAAGAAACAGTGTGCCTTTATCGGCTTGCTCAAATCTACCAATCCTTTGATCACCTGCGCCCTTAAATGCACCTTTTTCATGACCAAATAATTCAGACTCCAATAGTTCTACAGGTATATCTGCAACATTGAGAGAGATTAGTTTTTTATTTGACCTTTCAGAGTGTTCAAAGATTGCTTGAGAAACTAATTCTTTCCCTGTCCCTGACTCCCCAACTAACAAAACTGTACTATCAGAATGAGATAATTTACCTATTGAATTAAACAAATCTTGCATTGCAGGAGATTTTCCAACTATCTTTCCAGCCCTAAGACTGATTTCTTCTTTTTCTGATAGCTTTTTTTGTACATTTTTCTTTTCAGAAATTGCCTTATTAATTTTTTCTATTGCAGTATTTAAATCAAAAGGTTTTGCTATGTAGTCCCAAGCTCCTGCCTCAAAAGCCTCTACAGTTGTATCTAAATCAGAATGCGCTGTCATAATAATTACCGGAATCTTTTGATGTTCATTTCGAAAGGTTTCTAACAGATCCATACCATCTCTACCAGGCATTTTAAGATCAGTTAGCAAAAGGTGAGGCGATTCAATATCAAGTTTGTTTACTACTTCGTTTCCATCTTCAAAAGTAGAAACATTAAATCCTGCTTCTGATAAGCCTGACTCTAAAACAAACCTGATTGAATCGTCATCGTCGGCTATCCAGATTTTTTTATTTTTAGCCATTTATCCCTTCGTTTAGGTTAGTTTTTTCAAAATTAATTTCCGTAATTGGTAAAAGCACTGTGAAAGTTGTTCCTGTTTCGTCACTAAAACAATCTATCGATCCGCCGTGCTGATTAATAATCCCTTTAACAATTGATAATCCTAGGCCGGAAGCAATTTCTTTTGATGAAACTAAGGGGAAGAAGACAGAGTCAATTATGTCATCAGGAATTCCTGGACCATTATCTATAAAATCTACTTGGCAAGCCGTATTATATTTTTTATGGTTTATGAAGACCTCGTAGGCTACCCGACTTCTAATTGTAATTTTCCCCGAAGTATTTATTTTTTTGAAAGCTTCAATTGAATTAGTTGCAAGGTTAAAGAATACCTGTGAAATTAAAGAATTATCTATTTCTATTAAAGGCAAACTAGGATCATAATCCTTAACAATTTGAACTTTTTGATTTTCAATATTTTTAACGAAGGCAGGAATTTTTTCGAGAATCGTGTGAATATTTTCAAAATTTTGTTCTAGTTTGAAGCTATTGCCAGAAACTTTATTAACAATGTTTACAAGTCTATCTGACTCTTTAAGAATAATATTCGCGAATTCTTTTTTTTTAGGATCTTCTATTTTTTGAGCTAGTAATTGTGCTGAACCTCGAATACCGCTTAAAGGATTTTTAATTTCATGGGCTAGCCCCCTTGAAAAAGCCTGAGTAATTGAGGCAGCTGTTCTTTTCTTCATTTTATCAACAATAGATTCTGATTTTGAATTATCGAAGAATTCAAAAACAATACCTCTAAATTCTTCATTGGCGAAATAAGAGGCTGTAAAAGATGTTTTCTTTTGAAGATTATCCTTAAGAAAAATTGTGGTTATGTGACGTTTTAAAGACTTTTTCTTTTCAAGAATTTCTTGGAGTTCAAGCTCATTACTTGTTTTTTCGCTGAAAACTTGATTAATACTTTTTCCTTTAGATTCATCAAGGGAAGCACATAAAAAATCTTCAGCTGACTTATTCAAAAATAAGACATCTAAGTTGTCATCCGTAATTAGAACTTTTGCAGACAACTCGTCTAGGATGTTTTCAAAAAAAATCATTTTTGAAAATTACCTTAGATTTTGGTCTAAGAAATTTAGCCCTAAGAAGACCTAGGATTAACCACAAAACTTTTTTCAAATTAGTTAATCCTAGGGTCTTATACACTTTACACCTTGAGAGTTATTTAGTTAGCGTACCTACAACGTGCGCCAAAATTTTGTAAGGATCTGCATTAGAAGCTGGTCTCCTATCTTCTAAATATCCGTTCCAGTCGTGTTCGACTGTATATACCGGGATTCTAATACTAGCTCCTCTATCGCTTACTCCATATGAGAATTCAGTAATTTTTTGAGTTTCATGCAGCCCTGTAAGTCTCATGTCATTATCAGAACCATAAGAGGCAATTCCTTCGTCATGAACTTTTCCAAGTTTTTCACACATTCCTTCGAATAACTCTTTTGAGCCTTTTGATCTCATTTCCTCATTTGAAAAGTTAGTATGCATACCAGAACCATTCCAGTCCCCAGTTTTTGGTTTTGGATGAATATTCACCCCAACACCAAATTCTTCAGCTATTTTGAAGAGCATGTATCTGCTTACCCATAAGTCGTCCGCAGCTTTAATTCCTTTACCAAAACATTGGTATTCCCATTGTCCTAAAGCTACTTCAGCATTTGTTCCTGTGAGGGTAATTCCAAGATCAAGACAAGCATGCAAGTGAGCGTCAGAAATTTCCCTGCCTACGACATTACTAGCACCAACACCACAGTAATATTCTCCTTGTTCTCTATCGGGAGTACCGTCTTCCCAACCAAGGGGTTCTCCTGTTTTTGGATCGGTGAAGAAAAATTCTTGTTCAAATCCAAACCACCATTCGTCTGTGACTAAAGCTTCAGCTGCGGCTCTAAAATTAGAAGGGTGAGTAGTATGATCTGCTGCCTGCACTTGAGTCATAACTAAGTCATGGCCATTAGGATTTTCATAAGTTTGAACAGGCAGTAGAAGACAATCTGAACTACCTCCTTCCGCTTGTTGTGTTGATGAACCATCAAAAGACCAATCTGGAGCTGAATCTTCATCGGTAGCTTTTACTTTGCTTCGCATATTTGCTTCGGGTGTGTAACCATCAAGCCAAATATATTCGTACGTCTTAAAGTCTGTCATTATATTCTCCGTGTAAATGAAATTAGTAGAAAATATTAACAAAGTAATTGCTATAAAATGGTGCATTTTTTGACTTTATTTAGTGCTTAATTTGCACTATTTTAGTACAAATAGTCCAAAATCAAAGGAATTTTTTCCGAAAAGTCATCATAACCATGAGTTCCTCCCTTTTCACACAGAATATAAGATTTTGAAAAATATGCGCTTGTTAGCTTGTGATCCAAAACTTCATCTGACATTTTTATCAGACAGAGATGATTTAAAGGTTTATTGAGGGTTTCTAGCCCTAGTCTTTGTAATTCAGAATAGTATTTCATTGTAAATTCATACTCTTCGTTGGTATGAAAATTTTTATGAGTACCCACAAGATCTTTCATTCCAGAAATATGATTTTTTACCACAGGATTTATTGTTACTGATTTAAGATCGTACTTATTTGCTATAAAAGTTGCATATAAACCCCCTAAAGAGCTTCCTATAAGGCAAACTCTATCTGCACTGTTTTTAATTATTTTTTCTATTTGAGAAATAGCTTTTTTAGGAGAGATACTTAAATTGGGTGATTCTAAATTTATTGGATTTTTTCTTTTTAAATAAGAGTCTAGAATTTTTGACTTTTTTGATTCTGCTGAACTATTAAAGCCATGAAGGTAAATAATCTTCAATTGCTCTTCCATGCAGAATAGAATAGTTCAAAAATTGATTCATAAAAAGATTCCATTGAAGTCGTTCATCTTTTTCAAAATTTATTTTTTTTAATTTAAAAATAGATAATAAATCTTTATGAAACTTTTGAAATTCAATCACCTCCATCATTTTAGCTTCATTATAAATTCTGCATTTGATTACGATATCTTTTATTCCAGTAACATCATTGATCAAGAATTCTAATTCGTCAGTAAATTTTGATAATTTCTTTTTTGAAATACTTATCTGACTTTTGACTTCAAGATTCCCTACTTGAAAAGAAAATTTATTATGCTTATTAAGTTCACCGGAGAGCTTATTTATCAAAACGAAATTTTGCTCATACAGACTGTGCAAGCTTTTTAAATTTCTATAAGTTTTAAACATTTATTCAGTCTATAGATATTTAATAAATTTTAAAAATCAATCATAAGATGCCCATAGCACATTAGCTACAGTACTTCTATAAGGTCTCCAAATCTGAGATATTCTCTCCATATCTTCTTCTGAAGGCCTTGTCTTAAGTTTTTTTATTCGTTTCACAGCTTCCATTAAACCTAAATCAGCTACTGGCCAAATATCATCTCTGTCTAATGCAGCTAGCATATAGCATTGAGCTGTCCAAGGACCAATACCTTTAATTTTAGTAATTTCATTGACCAAATCTTCATCATTCATTTTATGAATTTTTCTAAAATTAATTTCTTTACTGACACATTTTTTTGCTAAACCAGTTAAGTAATTTATTTTCTGTTTACTCAAACCACATTTTTTTAACTCTCCTTCTTTTATTTTTAAAAAAGATTCTGGAGAAATATTTATCATTTTTGCTTTAAGCTTTTTATAAATTGCATTTGCTGATGCAACAGATAGCTGTTGCTCAATAATCAATTGTAGAATCCCTTTAAAACCTTTATTTTTTTTATATTCTTCGAAATTTGAAAAATTGATAAATAAATCAATCAAATCTTTATCTTTTTTAGCGAGATAGAAAATCTTTTTTTTAGATTTATGATCTTTATATATTTTTAAAAGGGAGATATTTGCTTGTTGCTTTGACATAGGCATTTATGTGTTTTTCTTCGCTATTCACAAAACTTTCTATTGCATCTTTAAAGTTTGGTTCAGAAATCCAATGTGCAGAATAAGTAATTGTCGGTTTAAAACCTCTCTTTATTTTATGTTCGCCTTGAACGCCAGGATCAAACTTTTTAAGTTTATTTTTAATTGCAAAATCTATTCCTTGGTAATAACAGCATTCAAAATGCAAACAATCATATTCAGCTGAGCAGCCCCAATAACGCCCATATAAATTTTCCTTATCTTTAAAAAACATAGATCCCCCAACTAAGGCATCATTATTTGTATCTTTTGCAAGTACAAGAACGATATTTTCATTAATCGTATCAAGACATCCTTCAAAAAATTCTTTTGTTAAATATCCAAAATGTCCGCTTCGTTTTAAATTTGTAGATAAATAAAATTCATAAAACTGCATCATCAATTTTTGATTCAAATCAGTTCCAAAATAAGTTTTTATATTTATACCTTGATTTAGAACTTTCTCTCTTTCTTTTTTGACATTTTTTCGATGTCTAGATCTGAAAGTATCAACAAAGTCATCGAATGTATCAAAGTTTTCATTGAACCAAATGAATTGAGCATTCTTCCTAACGCTGAGGGATTTCTCAGAAAAAACTTCTATGTCCTTTTCTTCTGGAAATAAGACATGCCAGGAAGATATATTATTTTCTTCGCTAAGTTTTTCTACCCCTGAAAGAATTAGAGAAAAAATCTGATCAGCGGATTGCTTGTCCTGATGAAGAATTCTTGGGCCTGAAGCAGGGGTAAAGGGAATAGAGGAGACCAATTTAGGATAATAATCTAAACCTTGTTGATAAAAAGCATTTGCCCAAGTGTAATCAAATACAAATTCCCCAGATGAGTCAGTTTTAATGTAGAGCGGCATTGCTCCTAAAATCTCGGAATTCTCTTCTATAGAAATATGCGCAGGATGCCAGCCAGTATTTTTTCCCACACAATTGGTCTTTTCAAGAAGCTCAAGAAATTCATATTTTAAAAAAGGGTAATCATTTGCTGGGATCAGGCTGTTCCAATTCTTTTTATCAATTGAGCTTATTGAATTATTAAATTTAATTTCTTTCATTTATATAAAGGCAGCGACAAAACTTAAAAATATTCCTATACCTAGCCAATGATTTTTTCTAAAAAAATTCGAGCAATCTGAGGGCATATTAAAATCAGTAGAGATCATCAAAATAAGTATCAATAAAATATTTATCCCTACAGAGAGAAAATATAATAAAGAAAAGGAATTAAAAATTCCTATTAATATAAGAAAAGTTATAAGCAAAAAATAACTGATCCATAAAATTAGCTTTTCTTTTCCTTTAAAAAAAATCGCAGAACTTTTTACATTGATCAATAAGTCATCTTTTCTATCAGAAAGAGCGTATACGGTGTCATAAGCAAGAACCCAAAAAACGTTACCAAAAAAAAGTAACCAACAATTTAAAGGAAAAGCTTCTTTATAAAAAGCATAAGCCATAAAAATTCCCATGGAATAACAAACCCCTAAGAAAAGTTGAGGAATTGGTAAAAACCGCTTCATTAAAGGATAAGTTGAAATGAATAAAATACAGAGTAAAGCTATATAAAAGCTCATAAGATTTAAAAAAAGAAGCAAAAACGAAGAGGAAATCATTATGACTAAAAATAAAGCAATAGCTTCCTTATTTGATACTGAATTGTTTGCTATTGGCCTGTTAAACGTTCTTAATACTTTTCTATCGATATCTTGATCAAAGTAATCGTTAATGATTACACCAGCAGAGCGCATAAAAAAACTTCCACAACAAAAAATCACTATGACTAAAATCTCCGGATTACCTTCAGAGGCAAGCCAAACAGCGGACAAAGAAGGCCATAAAAGAAGGTAGACCCCAATAGGCTTATCTAGTCTTAGAAGGAAATAATAGTTTTTTAAAACGTCCAACATGAATATAATCCAACTTTCATAGAGATATTAAACTTTTTTAGTTATGGAAGAATACATTAAGTGGGAATGCATTGTCTGCGGATTGATTTACGATGAAGCTGAAGGCTGGCCCGAAGATGGCATTGAACCTGGAACAAAATGGGAAGATGTTCCATTTGACTGGGTTTGTCCTGACTGCGGTGTTGGGAAAGAAGATTTTGAGATGGTTCCTTTGGAGGGCGGAAAGAGCTACTAACTTCAGATGTCTTTAACTGCAAAAATCCTTCTAGGGATGCTTCTTGGAATAATTTTAGGAAGTATCTCTAATTCTGTCTTTGAAGAAAATTTTCCGAGTATTTTAAATTTCTTTTCAGAATTTATTGATGCTCTAGGAAGTATCTTTCTTTCGCTTCTCAAATTACTAGTTGTTCCTTTGGTATTCGTATCTTTAGTTGTGGGAGTTTCTAACTTAACTTCTGATAAGCAACTTCTTTCTATCAGCTCTAAAGCAATAGCCCTTTATTTATTCACTACTGCGTTGGCAATTATTAGTGCTTTATTTGTGAGTTCTTTCTTTGAAATGGCAAATGGAGTCAGCATGGTAAGCAATTCATCTTTTGAACAAGATGCTATTCCATCTCTTAAGGATACTTTTGTAAATTTGTTCCCTAGTAATCCAATTGAAGCCATGGCAGAAGGCAATATGATTCAAATTATTATATTTGCCATGTTATTTGGATATGGTGTAAATAAAATTTCAAACGAGACTTCAAAAGTAAGATCTTTTTTCATAGATTTAAATGAGATCGTTTTAAACATCGTTAATTTTGTAATTTGGCTTTCCCCAGTCGGAGTATTTTGTTTGATATTTTCAACTTTCTCATCTTTGGGAATCTCAATCATCTTTACCTTGATTAATTATTTTCTAATTGTTGTAGGAGTCTTAATATTTCATGCTGTATTTACTTATAGTTTGTTGCTAACTTCGTTAGCAAAAATTAATCCTCTTATTTTCTTTACAAAAATGAGAGAAGCTATCATTTTTGCTTTCAGCACATCTTCAAGCAGTGCGACCATGCCAGTAACTTTGAAAACTGTCGAAGAAAAGCTTGGCGTTGATAAATCTGTAAGTTCTTTTTGTATTCCTTTAGGAACAACCATAAATATGGACGGTACTGCAATTATGCAAGGTGTTGCAACTGTATTCATTTCTCAGGTATATCAGGTTGATTTGAGCATGATGGAATATTTAATGGTTATTATCACAGCAACTTTAGCCTCTATTGGAACTGCTGGAGTTCCTGGAGTAGGACTCATCATGTTAGCCATGGTTCTTCAACAAGTAGGTTTGCCAGTTGAGGGAATAGCTTTGATCATTGGCGTTGATAGATTATTAGACATGTTGAGAACAGCTGTAAATGTATCAGGAGATGCGACTATCTCATGCATAGTTGCAAATTCAGAAAATCAGCTCTCAAGAAAAGATTTAATTAGTTAAAAAATAGTTACTAATCTGGTAAATTAGCCCTTTATTCTCGGGAGAGTCACTTATGGAAACTTATATTTCTATGCCGCCAATTTTCGGCCTTTTCGGTTTGTCAATTGCATTAGTAATTTATTTTATTGTTGTTAGTTATGATGAAGGTTCTGAAAAAGTAAAAAAAATTGCTGACCAAATACACTTAGGTGCAATGGTCTTTATGCGCCGAGAATATACATACCTATTTTTCTTTGTTTTAGTTTTAATTGCTTTATCTTATTTTGCTCTTGGTTTTAATACCGCGCTTGCAGTAACAGCGGGAGCTCTTTCTTCCTCTTTAGCAGGTTGGCTTGGTATGTTTTCTGCAACTAAAGCAAACTCCAGAACTGCTACCGCTGCAGCGGAAAAAGGCTCAAAAGTAGCTCTTTCAATTGCTTTTTATGGCGGATCGATTATGGGTTTATGTGTAGCTTCTTTAGGGCTCATAGGCTTGGGCGGATTGTATTTTTATTTCGGAGGAGATCCAGCAACTGCGAGAGCTATCGAAGGGTTTGGAATGGGAGCATCTTGTGTAGCACTATTCTCTAGAGTAGGTGGTGGAATTTATACCAAAAGTGCAGATGTTGGTGCTGATCTAGTAGGTAAGGTTGAGGCAGGAATCCCAGAAGATGATCCAAGAAATCCTGGCGTAATTGCTGACAACGTTGGCGATAATGTCGGCGATGTTGCTGGGATGGGCTCGGATATTTTCGAATCTTATTGCGGAGCGATGATTGCTTCAATTGCCATTGCTTCAACATTAGACGATTCTGGAATGATGCTTTTACCTCTAGCGCTTGCATCTATTGGACTAGTAGCTTCAGTTCTGGGAATAATTATTGTTAAAGCATTCTCTTCAATGTCTCCTGACGCTGCTTTAAGAACTGGCACTATAGGATCAGCAATTTTATTTATCTTAGCTGCATATTTCTTAATCGAATTATTCATTGGAGAGGGATTTGTAAATATTTGGCTCGCTGTTCTAACAGGAGCAGTCGGAGGAGTTCTCATAGGCTTGATTACAGAGTATTACACTGGAAGTAAGCCAATTAGGCAGATTGCAAAATCAGGAGAGACTGGTCCTGCAACTGTAATGATTACTGGATTAGCTGTTGGTATGCAATCTGTAGTTCTACCAATCCTCGTGCTTGCAACAATAATTTGGATATCTACAAGTTTAACTGGTCTATATGGAGTCGGAATAGCTGCAGTAGGAATGCTTGCTACAGTTGGAATAACCATGGCCATAGATGCCTATGGACCTGTCGCAGATAATGCTGGTGGTATAGCTGAAATGGCTGGTATGGGACCAGAAACTCGAGAAATTACCGATGGTTTGGATGAGGTAGGAAATTCAACTGCAGCTATAGGAAAGGGTTTTGCAATTGGTGCAGCTGCCTTAGCAGCTTTGGCAATTATTGCAGCGTTCGTAGAAACAGTTGCTCATAATAAAGGAGAGTTTGAATTACTTCTTTCAGATCCCCGCGTTTTAGTTGGGATGTTCATTGGCATTTCAATTCCATTTTTAATTTCCTCAATCACAATGACTGCAGTTGGAGATGCTGCCTTTGAGATGATCAATGAAATCAGAAGACAGTTCAGAGAAATACCTGGATTACTTGAGGGAAATGCAGAGCCAGATACAGCGAAGTGTGTTGACATTGCTACTTCAGCTGCATTGAAAAGAATGCTCATTCCAGGTGTTATCGCGGTAGGCGCTCCTGCTGTGGTAGGTTTTGGTTTAGGAGCAGAATCTTTGGGCGGAATGCTAGGCGGTGGACTAATCGGATGTGTTGCTATGGCTTTGATGATGGCTAATGCTGGTGGAGCTTGGGATAATGCTAAAAAATATATTGAAAAAGGAAACCTCGGAGGGAAGGGGACTGACACTCATTCAGCAGCCGTAGTTGGAGATACTGTAGGCGATCCATTTAAAGATACCTCAGGACCTTCAATGAATATTCTGATAAATGTAATGGCAATAGTGAGTTTAGTAATTTCTCCATTACTATAAATTTAATTACTGGGCGATAATCAAATTTTGTTTATCGCCTAGCCACCTATCGAGAAGAATTTTAGAAATTTCCTCGTCTTTTTGATTTAGGCCTTCTACCAATTTTTCTGCTTTTTTTATCAAATGAGCATCTCTAGATAAATCTGAAATCTTCAGTTCTATTCCTCCAGATTGTTTGGTGCCTAAAATTTCACCGGTACCTCTCAACTTCATATCAATTTCTGATATTTCAAATCCATCATTAGTCGATTTCATTGCTTCGAGTCGAGCCTTGGCAATTTCACCAATCTCTCCATGATAAATTAATACGCAATAAGCATCTAAGTCTGCTTTCCGTCCAACTCTTCCTCTTAATTGGTGTAATTGACTCAAACCCAGTCTTTCGGCATTTTCGATAACCATCAAGCTAGCGTTAGGAACATCCATACCCACTTCAATAACTGTCGTACAGACTAATACATCAGTTTTACCGCTTCTGAAATTCTCTATTGCTTTATCTCTTTGATCTTTTGAAAGTTTGCTATGCACAAGTCCAATATTCAAACCATTAGTATTTTCTTTAATCCATTCTCTTGCTTCATCCGCCGCTTGAACATCAAGATTTTCGGATTCTTCAATCATAGTACAAAGCCAAAAAACTTGATTACCGGACTTACATACGGTTTCCAATCTTTTTACTATTTCGTCTTTTTTCTTATCGCTAAAAACTAAAGTTTCTACTGGTTTTCTACCTGGAGGTAATTCATCAATTTTCGAAGTTTCCAGGTCTGCAAAAATTGTCATTGCTAAGGTTCTTGGTATGGGTGTTGCGGTCATGAACAATTGGTGTGGCATTATTTGATCGGAACTTTTTTTGACTAAATCAAATCTTTGCTTAACGCCAAACCTTTGTTGCTCATCAACCACAACAAGACCTAGATTTTTCATTTTAACTTTATCTTGAAAAACTGCATGCGTGCCAATCAAAATATCAATTACGCCGTCTTCTAAATCTTGATAGATTACTCTTCTTTTAGAAACAGGCATTTTTCCAGTTAGCAACTCAATTTTTATATTTGAATTTTTAAACCATGTTGAAAAGTTTTTGAAATGTTGTTCGGCTAAAACCTCTGTAGGACAAAGCAGAACAGATTGGGTATTATTTTTTGAAGAGATGTACATGCTTACAGCTGCTACTACTGTTTTTCCTGATCCAACATCACCTTGAACCAATCTCCTCATAGGCTTGGCAAGAGATATATCATCTGAAATTTCTTTGATTGTTCTTTCTTGAGCATTGGTTAATTTGAAAGGTAAATTTTCTTTAAATAACTTCAGTTCTTTTATGGAAATTGGCATTTGCTTTGCTTTGAGCCTATTTATTTTTTCGGAGGCGATTTTGACTCCAATTAGATTTGTCGCTAATTCTTCGATTATTAACCGTTCTTGCGCCTCATGCTTGTAACTATTGATTTTAATTACGTCATCTTCAACAGATGGACTATGAATTTTCAGCAAGGCATCTTTAACAGATAAAGAACTTATTTTTTGTTGTTTAAATATTGAATCAATCTCCTTTTCGTTGAGATTGAGTTCCTCAATTTCTTTTAAACATTCTTTAATTATGTTTCTTGCTCTAAATTGAGTGAGTTTTGAAGGACCAAGAGAATAAATTGGCGTTAGGGTATTGTCTAAAACAGGACGTTTGGATGATGCAAAGATCTTATAGCTTGGGTGAAACACTTGAAGCAAAGAACCATTAGTCCTAACCACACCATAACCTCTAACATATAGACCAACTTTAAAAGCTTTGGCTTGGGCATAAGAAAAATAAAATAACCTAATTTGTAAGAATCCTGTGCCGTCAGATATTCTTGCCATAAAAGATCTTCTGCCTGGAAATATGGTCTTGCTTTCAAGAATTTCACCCTCAAATTGAAAAGCTTCTCCTGGAGTTAAATCCTTTATGGAAGTTAATTTCGTCCGATTTTCGTATTTCTTAGGTAATAAAAAGAGAGCGTCTTGGATATAGTTAATACCAATTTTATTAAGTTCTTCTTTAACTTTGGGGCCAACCCCTTTAATTTCTGTGATGTTTTTTTGAAGTGACTTGTCCTTCACTCTTTAAAAGCAATAGTTTCGATTTCTACTAAACTCCCTTTTGGTAATTTTGATACTTCATATGCAGCCCTTGCAGGATAGGGCTTTGAAAATATGACAGCCATTATTTCATTAACTTTTTCAAAGTGGCTTAGATCTTCAAGCAATACAGAGAGCTTTACTACATTAGAAAAATCCATTCCATCAGCTTTTAAAATTTCTTTGATATTTTCAAAAACTTGATTGATTTGACTTTCAATTCCCTCTACCAATTCCATTGTTGAAGGATTTAAAGGTATTTGACCAGAAATGAACAAAAATCCATTTACCTTTACAGCTTGGGAATAAGTCCCAATAGCTTTTGGAGCATTATCCGTTTCAATTATCTTCATTTGTTTTTCCTTCAATGATAGGCAGGGTATCAGTCCTTTGTTCCCAGCTATGAATCCTAGTAGCAGATATGACAAAGTCCCTTCGTCGTAATCTCCTTAGTATTTTTGCCAAATGATTTCTATCCGTTACTGCAAGAAGAATATAGAGATCCACTTTATTTCCAGCTGAAGGATCGCTTTTTATGCTTTCAATATTAGTTGAGTACTCTGCAATTACTGTTGAAACCTCTGCAAGTATTCCAGCTTTATCCTCTGCAACAATTTTTATCTCAACAGAGAAGTCGCCAGACAGAGTATCTTCCCATTGAACAGGAGAACACATAGCAGGATCGTGACGAATTGGTAAGATGTTTTTACATCTTTCTTGATGAATAACAATTCCTCTGCTTGTTGAAAAGTGTGCAATCACATGATCTCCAGGAATTGGTCGACAACAACTAGAATATGTTACAACTAGTCCTTCAGCACCCGTAATTTGTAGGTTAGAAAATTGTATTTCGTCATTTTCTTTTTCATCGAGAAATTGCATAATCTGGTTTGCGACAACAAGACTAGATCTCTTTCCTGAGCCAATGCTTTCAAGAAGCTCTCTTACGCTTTTATAGTTCAAAGAAGTAAGAAGCTTTTTCATTTTATTCTTAGGAACATCTCTTAGCTTCGTTTGATGGGTAAATAGAGATTGCTCTAGGAGCCTTTTTCCAAATTTTCTTGACTCTGACTCTTTGAGATTCTTTAAATTATGGCGAATAGCTGACCTTGCTCTGGATGTTCTAATAAAGTCAAGCCAGCTTGGGTTTGTTTGTGGAGCCTTGTCTGTAATAATCTCTACAGTCTGACCACTTTCCAAAGGAACGCTTAAAGGAGCGAGGTTTTTGTTGATTCTGCAACCACTGCAATGAAGCCCTATATCTGAATGCAATGCAAAAGCAAAATCGATAGGTGTAGAGTCCTTCGGTAAATCAATAATATCCCCTTGTGGAGTAAAAACATAAACCTCATTGGATGCCAAACCCGTCTTGATAACTTCAACAAAATCTGAAGCATCCTCTGATCGAGCATTTATTTCCATTAGACCATTAACCCACCTCCTGGCTCTGGCTTGAACTGGATTATCTTTTTCGCCAGATTTATAAACCCAATGCGCCGCTATTCCAAATTCAGCTAATTCGTCCATTTCATTGGTTCTAATTTGTATTTCCACTGGTAGTCCTTCAAAAGTCATGATTCCAGTATGGAGAGATTGATAAGAATTTGATTTTGGTATCGCTATATAGTCTTTAAATCTTCCCTCAATAGGATTAAAGGCATTATGTATTAGGCCCAAAGCTTTATAACAATCCATCGCATTCGATGTAGTGATTTTTAAAGCATAAACATCTAAAACTTCTTTCAAAGTTTTAGACTGTCTTTTCATTTTTTTATAAATACCATAATAATGCTTTCTTCTACTTGAGATAACACAATTTAGATCTTGTTCGAGCAACTTTTGATTTATAGAAGTTTCAACCTTTTTTAGAATTTTTTTTCTTCCTCTTGTATTTCTTTTTACAGCTTCCTCAATCACCTTAAATCTTAATGGATATAAAATTTCAAAAGCTAAGTCTTCAAGCTCTCTATAAATTTGATGCATTCCTAATCGATGCGCAATAGGAGCGTAAATCTCGACAGTCTCATTTGCTATTCTTAATTTTTTTTCTTTGCTAAGAAATTTTATTGTTCTCATGTTGTGCAATCTGTCTGCGAGTTTTACAACAATAACTCTTATGTCTTCAGACATAGCCAGAACCATTTTCTGAAAGCTTTCAGCTTGCAAGTCCTTTTTTGAGGTAAGTTCAACTTTATCTAGCTTACTTACACCGTCAACTAAATTAGCAACTTCTTTATTAAATTCTTTTTTTAAAAAGGTCTTAGGAATACCCGAATCTTCAATAACGTCATGAAGCATTGCAGCAGACAGACAATCTTGATCCATCTTTAATTTTCCAAGTATTTCTGCAACAGCAAGAGGGTGAGAAACGTAGGGATCTCCGCTCACTCGAAACTGTCCTGAATGAGCATTTGCGGCAAAAAAATAAGCCTTTTTTACTTGTTCAAGTTGATCTTGATCAAGATATTTTCCAAGGTTTTTGGTGAGTTTATTAAGGTTTTTTGTCTCAGTTGCCATCTGCAAAGAGAGTTTACCAAAAAAAAGTTATTCTATGCCTTCTTCGTCGTCTGAAGTTAATTGGTCGGAGAGTTCCTCTTCAAACGCATCAAAATTGAAGCTATCTATGTTTTCTAGAGTTACAGTTCCGGCAGCAATTTCTCGAAGAGCAATTACTGTAGGCTTATCGTCTTCTGGGTCAATGGTAGGCTCTCTTCCGTCTATAGCCAGTTGTTTTACTCGCTTTGCAGCAAGTTTCACCATCTCGTATCTATTTGGGATCTTTTTTAAACAATCTTCGACAGTAATTCTAGCCATGCATTAACCTCTTGAGGAAGTGGATTCTACTTAATTTTTATTGATTATTCTACTAATCTTTTAATCAAGTCTTTGGATGCTCTTGAATTAAAATCTTGAGCCGAAATACCTTCAAAAAGAATTTGTGAAAGATCTTCAAAGGCTTTATCAAAATCATCATTTAAGACTAAATAATCATATATTTCAGACTTACTGATTTCTTTTTTTGCCTCCGACAGTCTGTTTTCTATTGCTTCAGACGAATCTAAATTTCTTTTGATCAGTCTTTGTTTTAAATCGTCTAAAGACGGAGGAACCAAAAAAATTAGCCTAGTATTATCA
This sequence comes from uncultured SAR86 cluster bacterium, assembly GCA_902514645.1. GTDB lineage: Bacteria > Pseudomonadota > Gammaproteobacteria > Magnimaribacterales > AG-339-G14 > MEDG-81. The sequence goes on along the minus strand of CABXRO010000001.1, from coordinate 6,890 downwards.
AAAAGTTCCTTAACAGCATAAGCGCCTTGCCAATCCAATTCTAAAATTAGGTTTGAGTTATTGTATTTTGTTTGAATTTCTTCCTTTGAAGTACCATAGAAATTATCAAAGACAGTTGCGTATTCAATATATTCTTCTTTTTTAATTTTATCTTTGAAATCTTTTTCAGATAAAAAATAATAATCTTTACCTTCTAAATCTCCTAGACGTTTTTGCCTCGAAGTGTCTGAAATACTTTTTTCGAAATTCGCAGATCTTGAATCTTCAAAAAGCTTATTTATCAAAGAGGTTTTGCCGCCTCCAGAAGGACTGGAAATAACAAAAAGTTTGTGGAGATTTTCAGGCATTGTTAAAGTATGGAAACGTTGAAACCAATATGCAAGATTTTTTAGATAAAGCCATTGAATTAGAAGCACTAAAGTTTGGAAGATTTAAACTGAAATCTGGCATGGAAAGCGATTATTTTTTTAATATTGCTGCTTTTTTTGATTCTGAATCGCTTTCTTTTTTAGCTGATTGCTATGTATCTAAAATATTGGATCTGAAGATAGATTTTGATTTATTTTTTGGCCCTGCATATAAAGGCATTCCTTTGGCAGCTGTCGTTGCAACAAAATATTTTGAAGTAACAAAAAAAAATATCCCTTTAGCTTTTGACCGAAAGGAAGAGAAAAGTCATGGCGAAGGAGGAATTATTATGGGAAATTTAGAAGGAAAGAAAGCTTTATTGATTGATGATGTTTTAACCGCTGGAACTGCCATAAAGAACTCAATAGAAATCATCGAAAACAACAGAGGGACTTTTGTGGGAGCTTTAGTAGCTTTAGACAGAGAAGAACCTTATAACTCAGATAAAACTTTTCAGGAGTTTTATGCTGAGCAAGGCATTAAAATCCATTCAATAGCAAAAATTTCGGAACTTAAAAAATAAAAAAATGTTTAGTGGAATAGTTCAGGCTGTATCAAAGAAGGTAAAATTTGAAGAAAAGGATTACGGGTATAAGTTATCTGTCACAGTTCCTGCTAATTTCACAAAAAAATTAAAGAAGGGTGATAGCGTTGCAGTCAACGGTGTTTGTTTAACGGTCGTCGATTTCAAAAAAGACTTGATTGAATTTGATGTTGTACACGAATCAATAAAACTAACCAACATCTCAGAGAAATTTTCTTCCATACCATATAACTTAGAGAGATCATTGAAGATTGGTGATGAAGTAGGAGGACATTTTGTCTCTGGGCATGTTCATAATATTGCTAAGGTAATAAGTTTCGAGGATAAAAAAGAAAGAATTCTGAAAATTAAAATTCCTTCTAATTTAAAAGGATACATCTTCAAAAAAGGGTATGTTTCCATAAATGGAATCAGCCTGACGGTTGTTAATGTGACAAACAATTTTTTTACAATTTCTATAATTCCAGAAACTATTTCAAAAACTAATTTATCTTTTCTTAAAAAAGGTGATTTCGTAAATGTTGAAGCAGATCAACAAACAATTTCTATAGTTGAGACTGTTAAAAAATTAACTTAAAGCTTTTTTTACTAGTTGACTAACAACACCAGCATCTGCTTTACCGGCGATCAAAGGTTTTAGAGACCCCATTACCTTGCCCATATCTTTCATATCCTGGGCACCAACTTCAGAGATAATTTTAGAAACTAATTCAGAAACCTCCTCTTCTGACATTTGTTCAGGTAAAAATTCTCTAATGATTTCTATTTCCTGTTTTTCTTTATCAGCCAATTCTTGTCTTTTCGCTAGTTCAAATTGTGCGATTGCATCATTTCTTTGTTTAATCATCTTTTCAAGAATTGAGGTAATTTGAAGTTCATCGAGATCGGACTTTTCTTCAATCTCAATTTTTTGGATATCAGCAAGAATCATTCTCAAAACAGTAGTTCTAAACTTGTCACCATCTTTCATAGAAGCTGTGACTTGAGTTTTAATCAAGCTTTTAAGATCTCTAGACATTTAGACTCTTGCTCTCAAAGGAGGCATTTTGCCGAACTTTCTTCTTTTCGCTTGTCTTTTTACTGCGGCTGCAGCTTTTCTTTTTCTAACTGAAGTGGGCTTCTCGTAAAATTCTCTTTTTCTTATTTCAGAAATTATTCCGGCCTTATCACAAGATCTTTTAAATCTTCTAAGTCCAGAATCGAAAGATTCATTATCTTTTAGCTTTATAATAGGCATATTTATATTAGGCTGGCAATTCTATAGAGAGTTAAGATATTTTGCAAAATAACTTTTAATTTAAATGAAAATATTAGGAATTGAGACTTCATGCGATGAGACAGGCATTGCTTTATATGATGGCAAAGCCAATAAAGTTATATTTGAAGCTCTATACAGTCAGGCAGAAAAACATGATTTATATGGAGGTGTGGTGCCTGAGTTAGCAGCCAGAGATCACATTAATCGTCTTTTACCCTTATTAAAAAATAAAATGAAAGAAAAAAGCGTCTCAATGAACGACATTGAGGCTATTGCATATACTAATGGTCCTGGTTTAAGAGGCCCTCTAATGGTTGGAGCGGGCTTTGCTAATTCTTTGTCATATGCCTTAGATATTCCCGTAATACCAGTCCATCATATGGAGGCACATTTAATTATGGCAAAATACGATGCAAAAGATTTATCTTACCCCTTTATTAGTTTGCTAGTCTCAGGGGGACATACTTTAATAGTAAAAGTTTCATCACCCAATGCATATATAGTAATTGGACAAACGAAAGATGATGCAGTGGGAGAGGCTTTTGATAAAACCGCAAAATTATTGAAATTAGGTTACCCAGGAGGTCCAGAAATTGAAAAAAGAGCTTTACTTTCTGAAGGAAAACATAATTTTTCATTTCCACGCCCCATGATTGATTCTAAGGATTTAAACTTTAGTTTTAGTGGTCTGAAAACTTCTGTACTTTATAAAGTAAGAGATTTATCTGAAAAAAAAGCCATAAAAGAGGATACAGTAAACGACATTGCATTTGAGTTTCAAAATGCAGCAATAGACTGTTTAGTTAAAAAATCCCTCAAAGCGTGCAAAATTGAACGGAGTAAATCGCTAGTTTTGTCGGGAGGAGTTGCAGCGAATAAATATCTAAGAGAAGAATTAGAAAAACACAGAGGTGCAATAAACCTTTACTATCCAGATCAAAAACATTGTACTGATAATGGGTTGATGGTTGCCTTTACAGGTTTCCAAAAAATTGCAGATCAAACCAAAGATTTTAGTATCGATGTTTTTCCTAGATGGAGTTTAGAAAATGTCAAATAAGATTTTTGTAAATGATTTAGAAATTGAAGCCATAATTGGAATATTTGATTGGGAGAGAGAGGTTAAGCAACTCATAAAAATATCTTTTGAAGTAGAAGTTGATATCAATAAAGCCTTTAAGTCAGACAACATAGAAGATACTTTTGATTATAAAAGCACCTCAAAGAAAATAATTAAATTTGTAGAAAAATCATCTTTTCATCTTATTGAGGCTTTAGCTGAAAAAGTGTCAAAAATTATCATGCAAGATGAAAAGGTTTTGAATCTGTCTCTTTCTGTTTCTAAGCCTGGTGCGCTTCGCGGATCAAAAGAAGTAGGACTTACAATTTTTCGCTCTAGATAATGCCAAAAATATATTTAAGTCTTGGTAGTAATATAAAGCCAGAGGAAAATTTAAATAAAGCAAAAGAACTTTTAAGCGAAAAGTATTTGCCTAAAAAAGAATCGAAAACTTATAAAACTAAATCAGAAGGGTTTGAAGGTGAAGATTTTCTTAATCAAGTAATTTGTCTTGTAACTGAAGATTCGCCAGACAAGGTGGTTGCTACATTGAAAGATATTGAAAAAAGAATAGGAAGACAAGATCGAACTGAAAAGTTTTCTGATAGGGAAATAGATATTGATTTATTGCTTTACGGGAACTATGTAGGCAAAGTTTTAGGGAAAGATGTACCTCATAAAGATATCGACCTATATAGATTTGTCCTAGAGCCTTTAGCAGAAATTGCCCCTGACTTGATGCATCCAAAACATCAAGAAAAAATCTCAGAAATTTGGAAAAAGAAGTTAAACAGCTTCGCCTAAATTTCTCGCTTTAATAAAAAGATTCTCTTCGTCTTTTTTCAAAAATCTACAAGCAAAACTTAATAAAACTACTGGCAATAATAAAACTACCAAAGACTGAGCAAGGGCTTGTTTTAACCCAATTGCTTCTGCCATTGATTTATTCATTCCTTCAGCAAGAAATTGCACTGTATAAATATCACTCAACATACCTGTCAGATATGGTCCTAGAGCTAATCCACCCATACTAAGCATTAAAATAAAAAATGCGCTTGCCACCGCTCTTAATCTTGGTAAAACAAGCTCGGTTACTGTTGATGCGGCGCAGCCTAACCAAGCAGTTGAAGACACATGATAGAAAAATTTCCATGTAAAAGAGACACTAGCCTCTGGGGAATTCAAAAATCCTAGACCTGTAATTGCCGTTCCTAAGGCAGATGCCATTATTAAATATAGCTTTCCGTTTACGTATTTTTCTCTAAGTTTATCTCCAATGAAACCACCCCCAATTACTCCCACCATTGATCCAAAAGCAGTAATCAAACCATAGATAACACCGACTTCAGAGGCTGTCATGTCAAAATTTCTTATGTAAAAGGTAGGGCCAAATGCACCTAACGCGTAGGTAACAAAAGTTATAAATGGAAAAGCTAATAAACCAAGTAATAGAGCCTTACTTCTAAACATCAATTCAAAGGCAACCTTATCTCTAATTCTAAGTCCTTGAATCCAATTACACACAATATAAAAACCTATTCCAAATGCAATCCACTGTAAATAATCTCCGGTTGTCTGAATCAACCAATACGCTCCAGATAGGACGAAAATTAAAATAACAAAATTTTTTATATATTCTTTTTGTTTATTTTCAGCCTTAAGAAGCCCAATAGGAGTTAATCCGATCAGCTCCCCAAATGCTGCACCAAGAGGATTTTCTTTTTTTGTTTCTGTTAAGCCTTCACTTAAACCTCTTGGCGGTTCTTTTATCTGCCAAGTTATCAGAGCCAGTAAAATTCCTGGAAGACCAACTGCCATAAAAGCTACTTGCCATCCTTTAAGTCCAAATGGAGACTCAGCTATTACTGGAAAAGCTTCATTCCAGTTATCTACTATTAGTCCGCCAATAAATATACCTATTCCAGAGCCTATGTAGAGTCCGCTTGCATATATCGATAATACTGTTGCTCTTACTTTTGGCGAGAAATAATCAGACAGGAGTGAGTAGGATGCTGGAGACGCGCTGGACTCTCCAATTCCAACTCCAAATCTATAAATAGATAATGATAAAAAGGATTTAGCAGTTCCTGATAAAAATGTCATCAAACTCCAAAAACCTAAACCTAAACTTATTAAGTTTTTTCTATTCCAAGTATCAGCTAGTTTTCCCATTGGAATCCCAACTACTGAGTAGAAGACTGCAAAAGCAGTTCCGTACAAGAATCCAATGTCACTATCTGAGATATTTAAGTCTGCTTTTAAGTCCTCAGCAAGAATAGTAAGTATTTGCCTGTCTATGAAATTAAAGACATAGACTATAACGAGTAAGATTAAGGCAAATTTTGCACTACGGCCACCAACTTCTGGAATAGAAGAATTATTCATAGAATTGAATTATTAACTTACTTTTGCAGTTGCAGAACCAGTTATAACAGTAGCACCATCTTGATTCTTTGTTTCGATCGCAATTTCTGCGAGGGTTTCACCATTTTCTTCTTTGATGTCTATGATTGTCGCAGTGCTTTCTAAAGAGTCTCCAGGCCAAACTTGATTGGTAAAACGAACACCATATTTTTTCAGAGTTCCATCTCCAACAAAATTTGTAAGCATTTTCCCCGTCATTCCCATTGATAACATGCCGTGAGCAAATACTCCTGGATAACCAGCAATTTCTTTAGTGAACTTATCATCCGAATGAAGAGGGTTATAGTCTCCAGAGGCTCCTGCATATTGTACAATTTGAGTTCTTTTTAAATCTTCTACGATTTTTTCAGAATAAATATCTCCAACTTTAATTTCATTTTTCTTCAGCATATCCTTCTCCTAATTCTCTACAGGTTTTTCTGTAACAACTCCAACAGAAGTTGCAGTGATAATAAGTTCACCATCTTGATTTCTGTATTCAGTTACACTCTCACTAAATTTTAATTTTCCAGCTCTTTTACTTTCTTTTTCCCAAGACTTTCCTGGTTTAACCGTTGCACTAATGACATCGCCTACTTTGAGAGGTTGATGATATTCATAATGTTGTTCAGCATGAAGACCCATGGCAGCTCCACCGCCTCCAGAACCAGAGCCTGATGATTTCATTCCAGTCGCATCTTTCCCAGACCCAAACCAATTATCACCACCAATTTTTGGTCTTAAAAAATATTCAGGATCAAATTGAGCACTAGACTGAATAAAAGTAGGAGGAGCAACGACTTCTTCGTCCTTTTCTTCATAGTATTTGGGATTTGCATCTCCGATGGACCTTGCAAACATCATGATATGACTTTTTTCTACCGGCATTTTTATTTTTGACATTTTTACCTCACTCGTTAATTAATTTCCAAGCTGCGTCAGCCATCATAACTGCATTTTCACCAAAAGAGTCTGCGTTTTTTCCTGCTGCAGTTCCATCTCTTACTCTACCCATTATTCCTTGACTTATTGCTGCTAATTTAAATAAGTTAAAACCCATGTATAAATTCCATTCTGAAGCTATTTGGTAACCAGTTTTCTCTTCATACATTTTCAAATATTCCATTTCAGTAGGAATCCCCAAGTTTTTACATTGCTTTTCATCTGAGAGAACGGGATTTAATTTATATTGTATACAGTGATAACTAAAATCCGCA